>WHTP01000156.1 GCA_009377695.1 Hyphomicrobiales bacterium
GACCGGCGGCATCGGCATGCACACGGGTCTTGAGGAGGCCGTCAACCTCGGCTGGAAGCTCGCCGCCATGACCGAAGGCTGGGGCGGGCCGGCGCTGATCGCCTCCTACGAGGCCGAACGGCGGCCGATCGCCGTGCGCAACGTCGCCCTCGCGACCCAGTCCTACAACGCGATCGCCGCCATCCCCGGATGGCACGAAGGCGTGACCGACTGGAAGGCCAATCCGGCCTGGCTGTCGATCCCGGAGCACATCAAGCTTGCGTACACCTACGAAGCCTCGCCGGTCTGCGTGCCGGATGGCACGCAAGCGGTGACAATGGATTCCACGCGCTTCGTGCCATCGACACGGCCGGGAACGCGTGCGCCGCACGCGTGGCTCGACGACGAGCGTTCGACCCTTGACCTGTTCGGCGATCGCTTCGTGCTGCTGCGGCTCGGCGCCAATCCGCCCGATGCGGAACCCCTCATCGACGCTGCCAGGGCGCGCGGCGTGCCGATGCGCGAGGTCGCGTTGACCGATCCAGAGGTGGCGGCGCTCTACGAGATGAGCCTCGTGCTGGTCCGGCCCGACGGTCACGTGGCTTGGCGCGGCAACGACGCTCCGGCGGATGCCGTGGGTATCATCGATCGTATCCGCGGCACCGTCGGTTCCCAAGCCTTCGTGCCACCCCGCGAGGCGGACGCGCCGAGGACGCATTTGCTATAGTGGCGGCAACGCCGTTGGAGACGACCAGCCGTCGGAGACAATTATGGGTGCATCAGACACACGGACGCCATCGTCCGGCGACCGGCCCTACGAGGACATCCGCAAGGCTTGGCGCGCCGCGAACCTCTCGCCGCTGTGGGAGAGCCAGGTCGCCCACAAAACCCGCGAAGGTGGCCCCGCGCCGACCCACTGGAGCTGGAAGCAGATCCGCCCGCTGGTCGATGACGCCATGAAAGTTGCGACACCCGCGGCGATCGAGCGGCGGGTGCTGACCTTCACCGATCCCGACACCGCGGCCGGAACCGGCAGCACCACGACCAACCTCACGACCGCGCTGCAAATCCTGCTCCCTGGCGAGAAGGCACGGCCGCATCGCCACACAATGAACGCGCTGCGCTTCGTGATCGAAGGCTCCGGCGCCTCGACCATCGTCGACGGCAAGGACTGCCCCATGGAGGAAGGCGACCTCGTCATCACTCCGGGCTGGACCTGGCATGAGCACGTCCATCGCGGCAGCGCGCCGATCATCTGGCTCGACGCGCTCGACGCGCCGCTGCATCGCTATCTCGGCACCGATAAGTTCGAGCCAGGACCGGTGCACGACCTGCCGGACACGCCCGACGACAAGGCGTTCGCTGTTCCCAACATCGTGCCGGAGCTGAGCGACGGTGCGACGCCATTCTCGCCGGTCTTCCGCTATCCCTGGAAGGATGCGCGCAATGCGGTGCGCGCCGCGCCGTCCTGGAAGGACGGTTCACGGCGCGTGCGCTACATTAATCCGATCACCGGCGGCTCCACCATGCCGTTGATGGATTGCTATCTCGCCCAGATCGACAAGGGCACCGAGACCGTGCGCTTCCGCACCACCAGCAACGCCGTGTGCCTGGTCTGTGAAGGCCGCGGCAGCACGCGCGTCGGCGAAGACGCGGTGAACTGGGAAGCTCACGACGTGTTCAGCCTGCCGCACGGCAACTGGATCACCCACAAGGCCGACGAGACCGCGACACTGTTCCTGGTCACCGACCGGGATGTGCTGCGCCGGCTCGATCTCCTTCAGGAGCAGTTCGGAAACGAGTTCTGAGCATGGCGGGCGAAACCAAGACAAGGCGCGGCGGTCCCGAGCGCAAGGCGAAGCTCGCGGAGAAGAACTACTGGGATGATCTGCAATCGATCCGCGACGAGCAGCGCGAGCAGATCCGCACCGGCATCCAGGTGATCAAGGAAGCCGAGCTGCCGCTCGAGAGCAACCGGCAGGGCCAGATGCGCTGGTACATGCATCCGTCCATCAAGGACACGGCGCTGTCGACCACGATCTTCTATCAGCAGGAGATCCCACCCGGCAGCCGCTCCGGCCGCATCAAATTCCAGGGCGGCCAGGTGATCATGATCCTGGAGGGTCAGGGCTATTCGATCATCGACGGCGTGAAGCACACCTGGGAAGCCGGCGACGTGCTGAACCTGCCGCTGATTCCGCGCGGCATCATCGTGCAGCACTTCAACACCGATCCGAACGTCACGGTGAGATTCGTTGCCACCGAGCCGAACTGGACCGACTGCACCTTCGTCGACCGCGGCTGCGGCTTCGAGCAGCTTGAAGACGCGCCGGAATACCGGCGCAAGTAGTCTTGGATTCAAGAGAATCGAGAGTGCAGATTTGCATTGGATAGCTTGCCCGAGCCGCGAACGCGGTCTGCTCCCTCTCCCATTGGGAGAGGGGTGGGGTGAGGGGTTACGCTCTCTCGATAGGTTCGAACCCCCTCGCCCCAACCCTCTCCCCGATGGGGAGAGGGAGTCCCGGCGTGCTGCTGTTGACGGACGTGTTCAACAACTGTGGCCGTCCAAACAAGTATGGGACAGGCATTAGAATGGACGAGCGCACCCAGCATCACGGCGCCCATAGCCACGGCGGTCGCGTCCACGTTCACGCCACTGTCGATCATCTCGCGAGCGATGCTGGGCAGAGCGCGCGGCTGGCGATCCGGCTCGATCCTGCGTTGATGGGCACGCTCGGCGTCGCCGCGGACGCTATTGTGCGCGTCGCGACCGAACGCGGGCGCAGCATCCTGGTGCGGCTCGATCCGCCGATGGAGGCCGATCGTGGCAGCGGCACCATACGGCTTGATCGGTTTGTGCGGCAGGCACTCAAGGCGCATCTCAACGAATCCGTCGACATCGAGAAAGCGGACGTTGGCCCGGTTGCGCGCGTCGAGCTCAATCCTGCCGTCGACGTCTCGATGGCGCATGATCTCGTGCCACATATCAAGGCGGTGCTGTGCGCGGCGCGCACCCCGGTCAGCATCGGCGCGGTGCTGTACGTCCCCTTCCCCAAGTCGCACGCCGGAACCACCTACGAGGTCCAGCACATCACCGACGGCTCCGGCACCGTCGATGAGACGACCGAGTTCGTCCTGCAATATCACGATGCGCATCTGCCGGACGGCGCGTTCGACGTCACGTTCGAGGACGTCGGCGGCCTCAACAAGCAGATCAAGCTGATCCGCGAGCTGGTGCAGCTTCCGCTCTCGCATCCGCAGGTCTACCGCCATCTCGGGATCAATCCGCCGCGCGGGATCATCCTTTATGGCCCGCCAGGCGCCGGCAAATCGCATCTCGCCCGCGCGGTCGCCAACGAGGTCGATGCGCGCTTCTACTACATCAACGGTCCCGACGTGATCGGCACCTATACCGGCGAGACCGAAGCGAACCTGCGGCGCATGTTCAACGAGGCCGGCCATCACGCGCCGTCGATCATCTTCATCGACGAACTCGACGCGATGGCGCCGAAGCGCGGCGAGACCGGCGCCCACGCCGACACCCGCACCGTCACGCAATTGCTGGCGCTGATGGACGGCCTCAAACGGGTCGACTCGGTTATCGTCATCGGCACCACCAACCGGATCGATGCCGTCGATCCTGCGTTCCGCCGGCCCGGCCGCTTCGACCGCGAGATCTTCATCGGGCCGCCCGACGTCGCCGGCCGGCGCGAAATCCTCGAGATTCACACCCGCGAGATGCCGCTCTCCGACGACGCGCAGGCCTATCTCGACGAGATCGCCAAGCGCACCCACGGCTTTCTCGGCGCCGACCTGATGGAACTGTGCCGCGACGCCGGGCTCTCGCGGCTGCGCCGCAGCGCCGGCAATTTGCAGGACCACCGCGCCGCATTTCGCATTCCGCTGGACGATTTGCGGGTCGAGCGTGAGGACTTTGAGCTGGCGCTGTCGCAAATCCGTCCTTCGGCGCTGCGCGAAACCCTGATCAGCGTGCCGGACGTCTCCTGGAGCGACATCGGCGGGCTCGACGGGGTCAAGCGCCGTCTGCAGGAGACCGTCGAGCTGCCGCTGCGCAACCCGCAACTGCTCACCGCCAGCGGCCTACCGCCGCATGTTGGCGTGCTGCTTTATGGCCCGCCCGGCACCGGCAAGACGCTGCTCGCCAAGGCGCTTGCCAATGAATGCGGCGTGAACTTCATCGCGGTCGACGGCCCGGAAATCTTCACCAAATGGCTCGGCGAGTCCGAAGAAGGCGTGCGTCAGATCTTCCGCATCGCGCGCCAGGTGGCGCCGACCGTGGTCTTCTTCGACCAGCTCGAAGCGATCGCACCCGTCCGCGGCGCCCATGCCGGCTCGATGACCACCGACCGCGTGGTGAGTCAATTGCTGGCCGAGCTCGACGGCGTCGAGCAGCTCTCGCGCGTGATCGTGCTCGGCGCCACCAACCGCATCGACCTGATCGATCCGTCGATCCTGCGGCCCGGCCGCTTCGGCGTTCACATTCCAGTCGGACTTCCCGACGCCGAGGAGCGCAAGCAGATCCTCCGGGTCTGCCTGCGCACGCAGGCCAGCGATGACGCCGGCGGGGTCGATGCGATCATCGACGCCATCGTGCCTGAGACCGAGGGTTATTCCGGCGCCACGCTCAAGCAATTGTGCGACGACGCCAAGCGCGCCGCGATCAAGCGCACGAATTTCACCAAGGTCGCCGCGCCCACCGTCGCCGATATGCGCGAAGCGATCGGCGCCGAACGCGCCGCTAAGACGCACGGAGACAAGAAGGACGGAGATTTGAATGGCTGAGATCGAACGAACGCGCGAACGCGAGCGTCCGCCGCTCGCCGATAACCCCTATGAGCGCATCATGCGCGCACGCGCCGAGCAGCTTCAGCGCAACAAGACCGGTCCGATCGTGGTGCGCAAGAAGGACCGGCCGATGTATCAGGCGCGGCAGGGCAAGCTGCGCTACTACCTCGAGCCGATCACGCATCCCGATACGCCTCTGCAGATGTGGCGCGTGTTCACCCACGAGATCCGCACCAAGTCCGGCAAGCATCGTCACCAGGGCGGACTGGTGATCTACGTGCTGGAAGGCAAGGGCTATTCTGTCGTCGAAGGAGAACGCCTCGACTGGGAGAAAGGCGACCTCGTGCTCCTGCCACTGCATCCCAACGAGGTCGAGCACCAGCATTTCAACCTCGATCCCGAGAAGCCCGCGGTCTGGTGCGCCTTCATCCACCTGCCGATCCAGGAATACCTCGCGTCCGATTTGCAGCAGATGGAAAACTCGCCGGATTTCAAGGGGTAGGCTGAGACGAAAACGGCAGCCTCCCGCTGTCCTTCCGGAAGCCGCGAAAGCGGCTGTCCAGAAATCCATAGCCCCGGTTGTCCGAGCATGGACTCCGGGCTCCGGCCTGGCGCTCGGTGGCGCACTCGGCGTGCAGAGCGTGCTCGAGCATGTGCGCAACAACCTGATCATCGTGATGCGGCTCGCCGGCACGAACAGCGTGAAGGAGATTACGCGCGATTACATCGCGCCGCCGGCGGTGGCGTAACGCTTCACTATCGCCTCACACAACAGCGTCATGGCTTGGCGAATACCCGGCCATCTATATGTTTCGCTTCCTCCGGTGCGACTTAGCTTCGCGCCACCTACGGACCTGGAAAGGTGCCAGGCGGAAGATCGGACACGGCAATCCACTTGATGCTCTTGGGAAGTGTACCGTCCGTTTCCATGAACTCCTTGACCGCCTTCCACGCCCCTTCGAATGGAATAAAGAGTCCGATCGGTTGCAGGTCGCCATGCATGGTTTCAACCCACTCGTGCAGCCTACCGCGATCACCGATTGAATAGTAATCGATACCGTCCGGGCCAAATTTTTGATGACAGAGCAGCACGCCATGATTCACATTGCCGAAAATCCTGAGCCTAATGTCGATGCGCCCCCTGTATTGCTGTAGGTGTTCTGTTCCGTTCAAACCATCGATGCCCAAGCCCCAGCTGTCGTTATCATAGTCGAAGGCCCTTCTACGTCCGGCATCCGTCAGAAAGTATGGTGCCAGCCAAGTCGGATCCGGCCAGCCTGGGCCATCGTAGCTGTCAAAATATGCGTGCTTTTTCATTCATAGCCCCTTAGGTCGTTCCACGCTTCATCTCGCATGGTTCTGGTTTCACCGCGCGGACCGATAAACGTCACCGTCGGATTTCCAAGCTCCAGACCCACGTATGGTAAGATGTCCTGACAGCTGGCGCACATGGGTCTGTCAACGACGACCTCAAGCGTCCGGCCTCTAAGCGTGCCACCAAGCTCTCTCGACGCACGAAGAAGAACGTTGGTTTCCGCGTGATACAGCTCATCCATTGGCACTTCACCCTTGTTGCTCCCAACAAGATGCGGATATTTCTGTATCAGGATGTCTCGTAGGTTATCGGCTTCTCTTCGATCACGTGACGTATACAGAGGCAGTCGAGAATTTGATCCGAAGAAGCGCTTGCCGTCCACTTCGAGCATTGAAACGGTGCCCTCGGATGTCCGAAGAGATCGTAAAGCAGATTGTCCGAGCGAAGCTTTTCGAGGATTTGAAGAGCCCGTCGCAGGACGAGCAGCACCCGTCCTCCGAACGGACCAATCGGCGGAAGCTCGCGGGCCGCGAATCGCAGGCCCGCCAACGGGTGGTCTGTCCTCCTCTCACCGTCTTTCCACCGATGATCGTCGGTCCATTGCCCGCCATCCGAATGGCCAGCGGGTACGCGCGGCTGATTGGGGTCGTAGCCGTTTCGACCTGGACCTCCGATGCTGGAAAGTGATGGCGCGGCGCGCCCGCCGCGCATGAGTTCGTCGATCGAGAGCCCCTCCAGACGGGCTTGGATTGCGCGGGCCCTGGCTTTCCACTGCTCAGAGGTGAGATTTCTTGGCGAATGAAATGGATGAAACATGCATAGCAGCCTCAAATGGATGATGAGGCCATCATCCTAGGCTACCTAAGCTGCGATTTCAAGAATATATTCCTATCGCAACGATCGCGGCGAGGCAAGCAGAATTGCTGCGCGCACACGCGCCGCTTATCGGATGCTTTGAAAAGTGTGGCTTAGTGATCAGCCGCTTTGCCAGGCCGACTCGATGCTGAGAAACAGTCTCGCATCTCGCTGCCGCTCATGCGGGCGACTTCTACGTAAAGTAATCTGAGTGCGAAGCAAGGCGTGAATGCCCGCGACAAGCGCGGGCATAACGATCATTGTGATATCAGGCCTACCCGCCGTTCGCCCAGCTCGACGCCTGCCGTCGTGCCTCGTCGGTGCGGCGCCAGTAGCCCTGCCAGTCGTCGGTGGGGCCGATGCCGTCGATCGCCGCCGGCCCCGTCAGCTTCGGCGCCGTCCCTTCGTCGAGCACCATCATCGGCCGGCCGCCGTTGCCGGCCTCCTCGATCGCGCGGCGCAGGATGCGGCGATAAGCGCTAATCGCCTTGTCGGATTGGCCGAGATGCTCGTTGGTGCGGTCCTGGATCGCGCCCATCGACTCGCACGCCCACTGGTCGTGCACGTTGATGTCGGCGCCCATGCCGGTATAGGTCTCGTGCGCCTGCTCGTGCGGATCGTAGCCGTAATTGTTGCTCTTGTTCTTGCGCGGGACGTAATCGGGCAATTCGTAGAGCTCAAGGCGCTGACGCCGCATCTCGTCCTTATCGACGGGCCCGCCGAAGCTGGTGAAGATCGCATACCAGTAATGCGTCTTGTCATCGGTCGGCACGTGCCACTGCGTGATCGTCATCTCGCGGCTGAGCGGGATGTGGAACGCGTGCGGGAACAGAAGATTGGTGACGCGCACGTGCGTGCTTGCGTCGCTCAGGCGCCGCGTCGTCAGGATGCGCATGCCGTAGTCGGTCGGCTCGACATCGATCTGCGGGCGCGTGTGTTCGCGCACGATGCGCGTGATCGGCATCTCGGAGTCGGCGGACTTGTCGCGGAACAGCCGCCCATAGGTGTCGCCGGATTCGTCGTCGTGGAAAAAGCGGTGCAGGAACGAGGTGTGCGCGGGGTCGATGCCGACTTCGAGCGACTGCAGCCAGTTGCAGTCGATGAAGCCCTTGAATGCAAACGTGTGCGTCGAAGGTGCAACGAAGCAGTCGAAGTGAGGGAACGGCGGCGGATCGTCCGGTCCCATATAGGCGAACAGGATGCCGTTCTTCTCCACCACCGGGTAGGCCTTGTGGCGGATGTTGTCGCACATGCGGCTGCCTTCCGGCTCCGCCGGCGTCTCCAGGCAGCGACCGTCGACACCGACCAGCCAGCCATGGAACGCGCAGCGCAGGCCGCCGCTTTCGAGGCGGCCGTAGGCGAGGTCAGTGCCGCGATGCGGGCATGCGCGGCCGACGAGTCCGTAACGCCCCTCTCCATCCTTGAACAGGACGAGATCTTCGCCGAGCAGCCGCAGTGGCTTGATGGGTCGGTTGCTGTTGAGCTCCTCGACCAGCGCCGCCGGTTGCCAGTAGCGCCGCATCAACGCGCCCGCAGGCGTGCCCGGGCCGATGCGGGTGATGAGATCGTTCTGTTCCTTGCTGAGCATGATGACTTCCGCCGGTGAGGACCAATCCCTTTATACGACTCCGGATGGCTCAGTTCCACAAGTCCGGAACCGCCGCTGCGCCGCCTGCGTTGTCCCTGACAACAGCAAGGAGCCAATCCATGCGTAAAGAAGAAGGAAGAACAGTCGAAAACCCGGTCGAGGCGCGACAAGGGTTTCTCGATCGGCCCGTGCTGGCGGTGCTGGTGGTCAGCGTTTTGTTGGTTCTCATCCTTTACGCGCTGATCTATTTCGGATACTTCGGTCCCGCCGCCTCGTAACGAGTCCTAACGTCCAGGCAAGGCCAGCACCTTCGGCGTCGCCGGCAATGTCGACTTCGAGATCACAACAGTCGGAACAGACGCGGTTTCCACATCCCACTTCAGCTCACGCCCGCGGTCGAGGAACCGGTTGAGGGTGGAGGAACTGAAGAAGTGCATGGGAATGACCAGCGGCGCCTTCAGCGCCTGCAGCACCTCCATCATCCCGTCGGAATCGAGCGTCATCGACCCATCGACCGGCGCGAACACAACGTCGAGGCGGCCGATCTCATCGAGCTGCTGCTGGTTGAGCGTGTGATGCAGGTGGCCGAGATGGCCGATGCAGAGCTGGGCAACCTCGAAGATGAAGATCGAATTGCCATGGCGCTCGGTGCCGCCGTCGAGCCAGTTGCGGATGTTTGTCGGCACGTTGCGCACGCGCACGTCTTTCAACGAGAGGTCATAGCGCGCAGGACGGTCTTCGCTCATGCCCCAGCCGCGCAGCACGTGCGGGATGCGCGGATCGGGCCGATCGGTGTAGTGCGTGCTGTGGGCGTGATTCATCGTGGCGATATCCGGCAACGCCGCCGGCCGGACATAATCGTTGTAGTCGGTGGCGATGCGCACGCCTTGCGGACTCTCGATCAGGAAGGTCGAGTGCCCGATATAATTGATGCGGATCTGGTCGGCGTTGAGCGCAAGCCGCAATGATGCCGGCGTCGCGCGCGGTTGCCGCGCAGCGATGAGTCCCGGACAGCTTTGGCCCATCTCAGGCTTTGCCGCCGGCGCCTGCGGCATCTGTGCGGCGGCGCGATCGCCAAGGCCCATCACAACCGCACCCACGAGCGCCGCCAGCGCAATCAGAACGCGGAATCGATGTACCACGTGCAAGCCCTCCTGGACTGCATAAATGTGGCACACAATCGACCGGTCACAAAAGACGATGCCCGAGCTTTTGGCCCGGGCATCGCGTATTCGTGAACGCATTCGCCTCTCTCCGCTCGTCCCCCGTCCCCGATCAAGTCGGGGATAAGCTCCAGCGTGGACCCAGAGTCACAGGAGGAATTCTGGATTCCCGCTTGCGCGCAGGAGTGTCCGGGGAATGATTCACTGTGTCGCGGTGCATGCCCGGCCAGACCGGCGCGAACCGGTTACTTTCTGGTTGTCGAGACTCAGAAGGAGAACCGAGCATGCGCTACTGCGATAGCATTTTTGGCCATCTGCTTAAACCGCTGTCGCGGCGTTGTTTTCAGTCGATTGTGGATCGCCACAAGGGCGACGCCTACGACAAATCCTTTGACAGTTGGAACCACCTGGTGGCGCTGATTTTTGCGCAGCTGAGCGGGATCGATGGGCTGCGCGGTTTAGTGGTGGCCTGGAACGCACATGCTCATCACCACTATCATCTCGGGGTTGGCCAACTGCATCGTACGACCTTGTCCGATGCCAATCAGCGCCGTCCTGCCGAGATTTTTGCCGAGACCTTCGCGATGCTGTCGCGGCAGGCCGACCGCCATTTGCGGCGCGAGGGTGCCGCGATCCTGCGGCTGCTCGACGCGACGCCGATCCCGCTTGACGTGCTGTGCGACTGCTCATCCTTCAACGGGCGCACGCGCGGGCTGAAGCTGCATGTGGTTTATGATCCCGTCGCGGATCATCCGCGCGATGTCGCGATCACGCCGTCGACGGTCAACGATGTCACGGTGGGACGCGAGCTGCCGATCGAGGCGCGGGCCACTTATGTCTTCGACAAGGGCTATTGCGATTATGCCTGGTGGACGCGGATCCATCAGGCCAAAGCTCGTTTCGTGACGCGCCCGAAGACCAATGCACGCTATCGGCTGGTGCGGCGACGCGAGCTCAAGACGCGCACCGGCGACGGTTTCACCATCATCGACGACGCCGACGTCAGTCTTGCCACCCAAGGCAAAAGCAAGCTCGCCATCCCGCTGCGGCGCATCCGACTGCAGCGGCAGGACAGAACGATCCTGACCTTGATCACCAACGATCGTAGGCGGTCCGCCGTGACGATCGCAGCGCTCTATAAGGCGCGCTGGCAGATCGAGCTCTTGTTCCGCTGGATCAAGCAGCACCTCAAACTGCGCAAGTTCCTTGGCCGTTCACAGAACGCAATCCGGTTGCAAATCTTGGCCGCCATGATCGCCTTTCTGCTTCTGCGCATCGCCGCACGCTTGAACCGCTTGGGCCTGCCTGCCATCCACTTTATGCACCTTGTCAGCGCCTGCCTGTTCGTCCGCAAGCCCATCCAGCGCCTCGACAAGCCGCCCGAAGCGAAACCGTCAAAACCAAAGCCGCAACATAACCCAGGTCAACTGGAGTTCTGCTATGCCTGAGTTCCCCGGACACTCCTGCGCTTGCGCGGGAATGAGCGGAGGATAA
>WHTP01000015.1 GCA_009377695.1 Hyphomicrobiales bacterium
AACAGGGATCGGCCGGACGTGCTTGCGGGCATCCTCACGCCGCCGATTGCCCCCAGCGAACAGACGGTCTGACTTCAATTCAAGCGCGGACGACCTAGTGTCCCGATTCCGAAGTTCGTGCCATTTTCGCGGCGGCCTCTTATACGAACTTCGGAATCGAAGGACACCAGCAACTCTTTGAATCTAGTGTGGCTTTGGTTCAGAAGTCCGCACGTCGGACTCGCCGCGAGAATGATGCGGACTTCTGAACCGCCACACTAGGAGCGTCCATCGGCGCCGCCGGGCGCATGTTGTGCCCGGCCGCGGCCCAGCAAGCAACACCAGCCCCTCCGCGGACGACTTAGTCGGGTCGCGTCGCCTTCTTCACCCGTTCGATGATCGCTGTCGGCGCCGATGACAGGCGTGCGATGAACTGCTCCACCTCTTCGCCGGTCATCGGCGAGATGTCGATCTTCGCCTTTTCGGCGTCAGCGATGAATTTTGGGTCTTTCATCGTTGCAAGCAGCGCCGTGCGGAGCGCATCGCGGCGGGTGTCCGGTGTTCCGGGCGGCGAGAGGTAGATACGCCCGAGCGCCTGCAATCCGAAGATCAGGCCGAAAGTCTGCCGGTCGCTGTCCGATTTGGCATAATCGTCGACATGCGGAATTCCTTTGAGCTCGGGCTGCTTGCGGCCGGAGAGCTGGAGCACCGGCCTGAACTCGCCCGACTTGTAGAGGTCGCCCCACGCCGACTGGATGGTCGACATCGGCAGTCCGCAGATGCCGTTCACCTCATTGCGCGTGATCGCGATCTTCACGCTCGCCGATCCCTTGTAACCGGCCACGATCTTCATCTTCGCACCGAGCAGGTTCTTCACCGCCGCCGCCGACTTCACCAGCGGACCGGTTGCGCCGGTCGCGCCCCAGACCGTCTCTTTCTTGAGCATGTCCTCGAATTTCGCGATGCCGGCGCCCTTGGAGATTCCGCAGACGGCGACGCTCTCCTCCATATTGCCGATCCAGACGAACTTCGCAGGGTCAAAGCGAGCCGCGCTGTTGCCCATCAGCGGCTCAAACGGAACGGTGTGCACAAACGTCGCCATCACCGTGCCGTCCTTGGGCGCCACATTGTAGAGCCAGTTGGCGGCGGTGATCCCACTCGCCCCGGTCATGTTCTGCACCACGATGTTCGGATTACCCGGGATGTGGCGCCCGAGGTGCCGCGCCAGCACGCGTGCGTAGACGTCGAATCCGGTCGCGGGCTCGTGGCCGACCACGATGTTGACGGACTTGCCTTTATAGAAATCCGAAACCTCGTCAGCGGCTGCCGGGACGACCGCGGCGGTCGCCAGCAATATGCTCGCAGCAATGGCTCGCTTGGTGTTCCTCATGGTATCCTCGCGTTTTCTTTTCTCAGCCTGCGCGGAGCGCACGCCTCGATCGCTCGATCCGCGGGCGACAAAGCCGCTGCGCGCGATGAAGGTCTCGACGTCGGCGCCGCTCGACGGGTTGATGTCGATCTGAGCCTGGTGGCGGCGACTGCGATCGGCGTAGCACCGAAGCAGGCAATCACAGCCAATGGCAGGTCTATCGTGATCATCACTCGTCCGAATGGCGTAGGCACGCCGACCGAAGTCAAATCGGGCGGTCGCGCCTGGACTATAAGTGGGAACGCGGCCGGAAGGGTGGTTCAAATAGCCACAGGCGCTACGCGCCGCAACGGCGCCGTCAATCGCCGACGCCATTTATCGTGTGCTGAACGCGCCACGGATCGAATTCAAGCGCTCCGCCTTGGTGCGCATCGGCGCCGGGTCGGGTTTGAGCACCATCTGGCACGGTACAAGGCTGTCGGCAATGTACGCTCCGGTATCGTTGCTGAAATGAAGGTCCCGGCAGGTATCCCCTCTGACGAAGCTGCGCACCTGACCGGTGCGTGTGCGGCTGAAACTGTCATCTTCGACCCGGGCGATCAGGGCCGACGATCGCCACGACGACGGAAACCAGCCGTTGTAGGTCACCATACCGACTGTCAGGGCAAGCGTCCCTACCAGCACAGAAACGATCGTGATGAACCGCGAGCGATCACGCCGGCGGCGCTCCGCCATGGCGGCGCGCTGGCGCCGCATCGTCCGTTCATAGGCGATCCGTGCTCGTTCGATCGCGGTCGGTTGCTGGGCGCGTCTCATGGGCTCACCGCGCTTCGTTGCGCAATGGCACGGCGTAGCGTTCCGCGGCTTAGGAGTGATTAACCGATCGGCGCTGCAGTGCGTAAATGTCCCTCAAGGTGAATCCAATGCGTACGGGTCCCGGGCGATATCGAGCTTCTCCCGTGTCACGACGACACCGGCCGCGCCGAGCCGGACCACGTTGAAGGTCCCCGCGAATTCGGGCGACCCCGAGTAATAGGCGGCGACCGACCCGTTGCCGACCTTGGCGGGGGAATTCCAATGCCCGAGCGCGACATAGTCGGCGCCGGTTGCGGCGAGTTCATCGTCGCCGATCAGCCACGACGGCCGCGGCCGCGTGACCCGGTCGGGCCTCGGCACGTAGTGGCCGTGTGCGGTGGCGATCTGCCAGCGGGTCTGGCGCGGGCGAATGGTCTCGAACGGGATCATGTCGGAATAGTCGCGGTGCGCGCGGCCCCAAATCTCCAGGTCAAGCGACGGAAACACGATCGCCTCATCCTGGGTGAGGCCGATGATGTGCAGGTTCGGCACTTTGGTGAGGCTTTTGCGGTGATACACCGCCTCCGGCATGACCGGATCATGGTTGCCGGGCAGCAGCACCACCGGAAGCTCTGCGGCGGCGATCACCGCCGCCGCGTGGTCGACCAGGTCCGCCGGCAGACGGTGGCAATCGAACGTATCGCCGGCCAGGACGACGACATCAGCGCCGACGCTACGCGCCGCTTTGAGCACGCAAGCCAGACCACCGGCTCCGTCGCCGCCATGGATTTCCGCGGTGTAGACGTGATCCACATGGATGTCGGAACTGTGTACGACGACGATATCCTTGCCAACCATCACCACTTCATTAGTTTCTTCGTGGCCGCCTCATTGAACTTACGATATTCCTCGCCTTGAATCACCAGCGGCTCGAGGCCGAGCTGCTCTGCGCGCTGCTGATGCTCCTTGGAATTGATGACTTGGCCGAGCGCCGCGGCAACGATGGCAGCTTCCAGCAACGTGGTCGAGCACGTCCGGGGTTGAGGAGGATGTCACATCAGCCGCGTGGACGTGGCGCGCTGGCCGGTCGCTTTCGCGATCAGGGCACGCATCGACTCAACACCCTCGCGTGCGACCTCGAGGGACGAGCGCTCCCACAGCATGGGATTGGGCGCCTCGTAGTTGAGGTGCCCATCGTAGCCCTTCTCCGCGAGCAGCGAGAGCACCTCGTCCCATTGCACAATGCCCTGCCCCGGCGGCAGCCGGTCGGCCGGCCGCTTGACTCCCTCTGGGACCGGCGCGTCCGGCACGTCGCTGAACTGGAAAGCGATCACCTCGCCCGGCGCGACGTCCGCGAAGCCGCGGCCGCCGGCGCCACTGCGCTGCAGGTGGTACGCGTCGAGCAGCATGCCGGCATTCGGGCGGTCAGCGCCGTTGAGGATCGCGCGCAGCGCCGGGATCGAGTTGATCACGGCATGCTGCGAGTTAAATTCGATGGCGAGCGTGAGGCCATATTTGCCGCAGATATCGGCACCACGCTTCAGGTTTTCGACCGCTTCCTTCGGCGTGCCGACATTCTGACCGGGCGCGCACATCACCTGCGGGCAGTTGAGCGCGACCGCGTTCTCACAAGTCTCCTCCAGCACATCGAACAGCCGCGTGCTCTCTTCACCCTTGGCGAACAGCCAGCCGTATTCGCAGCCGAGCGTGCAGACCGGGATCTTGGCCGCGCGGATGACGTCGAGCACCTGATCGTTCGGCATGCCCTGCTCATAGCAACGGTCGAAATCGATGCGGCGCAGCTCGACCGCGTCGAAGCCGCCTTCGCGCGCAGCCTCGAGTGCGGCCGCGAGCGGCGTGGTGTCGATCGTCCAGGTATGCAGCGCCAAGCGTCCGAACTGCGCCATCAAAATGTCCTCGCTTCGATGAATTGCGGCGGTCATCGTCAGTTCAACTTCACGTTAGCTGTGCGCGCCACCTTGGTCCACTTGTCGATCTCAGAGCGGATATAGGCGCGGAACTCCTCCGGCGAGCTCACGGCCGGTTCGAGCCCGGCGGCAGCGAGCTGCTTGGTCGCCTCCGGATCATCCAGCACCTTGCGCATGGCGGCATTGAGCATGTCGACGATCGGGCGCGGCGTGCCGGCCGGCGCGGCGAGCCCGAACCAGGACGTCACCTCATAGCCCGGGAAGGTCTCGGCGATGGTCGGCAACTCTGGATAATCCGGATGCCGCTTCGGGCTCGACACCGCGACCGCGCGCGCCTTCCCGCTCTTCAGCGCGGGCAGCGCCGAAGGCGCCGCCGGCATCATCAGTTGCGCCTCGCCGCCCATGACCGCGGTCACGCCAGGACCGCTGCCCTTGTAAGGCACATGCGTCATGTTGATGTTGCCGGCGACGCTGCGCAGCAGCTCGACCGCCAGATGCTGCGACGAGCCCTGCCCCGGCGATGCATAGAACAGCTTGCCGGGATGGGCTTTGGCGTAATCGGCAATGTCCTTGAGTGTCTTGAACGGCAGGCCTGAATTCACGATCAGCAAATTCGAGGTCTGGCCGGCGCGGCCGATCGGTGTGAAGCCGTTGACCGGGTCGTAGGGCAGCTTGGCATAGAGTGCCGGGTTGACGCCGTGGCTCGATATATTGGCGAGGATCAGCGTGTAGCCGTCAGGCGGCGCCTTTGCGGCCAGCTCGCCGCCCAGCAGCCCGCCCGCACCGGGACGATTATCGACAATCATCTGCTGGCCGAGATTGGCGGAGATGCGCTGTGCCAGGATTCGCGCGACCGTGTCGGTCGCGCTGCCCACCGCCTGCGGGACAATGACGCGGATGGTCGTCTTCTTGGGATAGTCCTGAGCGACGGCCGGCAGTGTCACGCTGGCAAATGACGCGGCAGCGACGAGCACAATCGTCCGGCGACTAAAGGCGCGCATGAACTCCTCCCGATTGTTGTTGGTCGCATTCTGGCACACCGGCAATGTGGATGTCATGACGGCGGCTCAGGATTGCGGCGCGCCGACGCGCCAGTTCACCAGGAACACGCCCGCGACGCACACGGCCATGCCGACGAGCGCCAGCGGTTCGAGCCGTTCACCGAACGCTCCATAGGCCATGAGCGCCGTGAACGGCGGCGTGAGATAGAACAGGCTGACCACCCGCGCCGCCGCCTGGCGCCGGATCAGGTAGTAGAGCAGCCAGATCGCGCCGAACGACAGCACGATGACAAGCCACGCCAGCGCGAACACGAACTCCGCCGTCCATTGCACCGTGTGCGTCTCGAACAGCAGCGCGGCGATGGCGAGCACAAGCCCGGCCGCGGCGTACTGGATCAAAAAGCCTGGACGCCAGTCGATGCTGCCGCCAAAGCGCTTCTGATAGAGCGTGCCGATGGTCATGCCGATCAGCCCAACCACCGCGGCGGTCCAGCCGAGCGCCGTGGTCTCGCCGGAGGCCTTGCCCTGGACGACGAGCGCAACCCCGATCACGCCCAGCGCGAGCCCCGCCCATTGCCGCGGGATCACCCGCTCGCCCAACCACCGATTGGCCAAGGTCGCGGTGAGCAACGGCTGCAGGCTCACAACCAGCGCTGCGAGCCCCGCAGGCAGATGGTGGTAGATCGAAACAAACACGCCGCCGAGATAGATTCCGTGCACGAAGACGCCGGTGATCGCGCTATGCAAGACATCTTGGCGGCTGGGCCATGGCGGGCGCGTGAGCACGATCACAACGCCGATCAAGAACGCGACCGCCGCCATGCGGATGGTCAGGAACGTCATCGGCTCCGCATAGGGCAGGCCAAACTTGGCGCCGATGAAGCCCGACGCCCACAGCACCACGAACACGCCGGGCGCCGCAAACACGGCGAGTTTCTCGATCGGGCTGGACATGGCGGGGTGGTGGCAGAGCAAACGCGCGGTGTAAAGGGTAGCGCGTCACCGCGCGGCTTGATCAAGCGCAAAGACAAAAAGTAACCGGCGCAGCCACAGAGCGGCTACGCCGGCCGAAGACGACCGAGACAAGTTACTGCGCGATCGCGTTGAGCTTGTCGAAATATTTGAGAACCAGTTTGATGTTGCCCGGATGCTCGACAGTCTGCACCTCGTCGAGTTCCGCATTGAGGCTTTCCAGCGCCTTCTTGCGTTCATCCGGCTTCATGGTCTTATCGGCCTGGACCGCGGTGATCTCTTTTTTGATCGCCTCGGTCGGGTTGGTGTACTGCTTCGTCTTCGGATCGACGCCATCCAGCACCGCAACGATGCTGACGACGACCTGATCGTATTCGTCGAGATCCTTGAACCCGAATTTCTTGACCGCCGCGGTGACGGCCGCCATCAGCTTGTCGTCGGGCTTGCCGTCGGCCGCGTCGAGCTTCTCGAACAGCGGCGTCAGTTCCTTGAAGGCGGCAATGTACTGCTCGATCTGCTTCGCCGTCAGCTGAACCTGGCCCGGGGCCTGCTGCGCGAATGCGCGCCCCGAATGCAACGCAAGCGCCGTGACCACAGCCATGGCCATGACCGCCAGAAATGCCCGCCGCAGGCGGGAGAAGCGCAAGCCATCGGCTTGTCGTGTCGACATCATCAGTACTCCGTTGTTGGCCAACCCGAATCCGAAATCGCCCTCTCGGGGACCCCACCTTGCTGAGGTGTAGAGCAATGGTCGTACCAGGTTTGGTCAAAGGTAAGGCATGTGCGGCAAGATCCAGAACGATCACCACAGTAATTTCTGCGAGCGAACATCGCTCAATAACCGGCGCGTAAATATTTGGAGGGCGCGGTACTTCGTTATCGATGCCTACGGCACTGCCGCTGATCACCGTCCGTGGATTTTCATCCTAGTGCCGCCGATTTGAAGTTCCTGCGGCAGTTGCAGCAAAAACTCGGCGAGGAACTTCAAATCGAAACGGGACACTAGCAAGACGCGCTATTGTTCAAATGCGGCGTCCACCGGCACCCGATAGCCATTGGCCAATCGATTGGTTTCATTTGCCATGCCGACCACCGCCAGCAGCTCGCCGAACATGGCGTCCGTCATCCCCGCCTTGCGCGCACCCGCGGTGTGGCTGGCAATGCAATAGTCGCAGCCATTGGTGACGCTGACCGCGACATAGATCATCTCCTTGGTCAGCGCATCGAGCGCTCCCGGTTGCATCACCTCCTTCACGCTTTGCCAGGTGCGCGTGAGCAGCGCCGGATCGCGCGCGAGGTACTTCCAGAAATTATTCACGTCCGGCACGTTACGGGTGGCCTTGATGTCGTCGAACACGGCGCGGACGGCGGGCGAAGCGTCGGCATACTCAATGGGCGAAGTGGGCATGATGGTTCTCCTGATTCTCCGTCACGGGCGGCAACGAGCAGCGAAAATGCGTCCGCAGTGGTAACGCGGTGCAACTGCCGCCGAATGCCTTTTTACTGCCTTAATGGCTTCCCGACTTTGCCTTGGTCGGATGGTGCGGTCCCAATCGTGGATTCCTTGATGGGGGTGATCAATGGATACGATCGAGCGTTGTCGTGCCGAGGCTGACGACTGCCTGCGTCGGGCCGACATCGACGCCAACGAGAACGACAGGCCACTCTGGATCACGCTCGCCCAGTCATGGCTGCAGCTTGCCGAAGACGCCGACCGGATCAGCAACGAAGCGCGCTCCGGAGAAGAAGACGAGGACGCCCGGTCCGAAGAATTAGAACGCGCCGTCGAAGTGGCGCTCCTTTAGCCAGCGGACAGTCCGTCTCGTGTAGCGGTTCAGAGGTCCGCATCATTCTCGCGGCGAGTCCGACATGCGGACTTCTGAACCAAAGCCACACTAGATTCAAAGAGTTGCTAGTGTCCTTTCGATTCCGAAGTTCGATACGAAGCCGCTGCAAACGGTACGAACTTGGGAATCGGGACACTAGCCCTTTGTTCTGCGTGCTTAGAAGGCTAGTGGAGTGGATTTGACATTCGCTACCCCGTTGACCGCAGACTTCCAAAGCGAATGTCAAATCCAAAACTCCACTAGCAGCTTATATTTGCTAATGGTCCTTTGATTCTAACATTCGCAAAGTCGCCCGCTGAGAAGGGATGCGAATGTTAGAATCGGACCACTAAACCCAGCCACCCTTGGCCATGATCGCCGCACAGGCAAGAATGACGGCGATGCCGATCAGTTCGAGATGCAGGATCGAGCGGACGGTCTTGAGCTTCTTATCGCTCACCGTCGGTGCCTGCCCTGCCCGCACCGCCTTGCGCCATGACAGGAATTCCAGCGTCGGCACCGCGGACAGGATGGCGATCAGGATGAACAGCGAGAATTTCGTCAGGAAGGCGTGGCTCGAAAAGTAATAGGTCGAGCCCTTCTCGAAATAGAACACGCGCAGCAGCCCGACGACCAAGAGCACAGTGGCCGACGCGCCGAGCACGGCATCGGTGGCGAGGAGCCGGATCGCGTTCGGGCGCGTGATCTCCTGGCGGATCAGCATGAACTCGATGGCGATCGCCGACACCAGCGTGAACGCCATCAGATGATGCAGGAAAGCAAACAGCGTAGACATGATGGGAACGTCCTCTGCGCGTCATATGGATGTCGAGACCGCCGCTACGACCTCTCGAAGAGACTAAAATAGTAGCGATGGCGTTTTTCCGGCGGGTGTAGACCGTCATCAGATTGTCAAGTTCCGCATGCCGCGGAAATGTCATCCCACCGGCGCACGAAAGGCGCCCTTGATCGTTACGGGGTTGTGCTCTCACACGCACGCCAATGAAAAGGAGCAGCCCATGCCTGTAAACCCGATTCCCGAGGGGTATCATACCGCGACGCCCTATCTCATCGTGCGCGGCGCGGACAAGTCCGTCGAATTCCTCAAGAATGCCTTCGGAGCGCAAGCGTCGTTCGAGCCGATGATCGGCCCGGACGGCAAGATCATGCATGCGGACCTCAAGATTGGTGACTCGCATGTCATGATCTCGGAAGCGACCGACCAGCATCCGGCGATGCCGTGCATGGTTCACCTCTATGTGCCAAATGTCGACGCCGTCTATGAGCGCGCGGTCGCGGCCGGCGGGACGTCGACATTGCAGCCGACCGATCAGTTCTACGGTGACCGCGGCGCCGCCGTGAAAGATCCTTCCGGCAATCACTGGTACATCGCCACACATGTCGAGGACGTGTCGATGGCCGAGCTCAAGAAGCGCGCCGAAGCGCACCTGAAGCAGCAAAAGGGCAAGGCGGCTTAGTGGTAAGAAGCCGTAGCGCGCATTGAGCGCAGCGAAATGCGGGGATCGTCGACCTCTCACTCGATCCCAGATTCGCTTCGCTCAATCCGGCTACATGCAACACATGGCCGAGTCCGTGGATCAAACGCCGCGCCGCCCGGCCAGCATCCCTGCGATGCCTAGGTCCTCGTCGAGGTCGGGCCAGTGAATCCCCATTGGCATGATTTCGTAATTCGCACGCTCCACTGACGATGCCCGCTTGAGGCGCGGATACCATTCAAGCGGCGTCGCAATCTTGCGACCGTCGGCCAGCGTTACCACCAGCTCGGTGGCGGTGAACTCGACCGAGCTAGCGCGCAAATCGCCGACGTCAATTTCCAAAGTGCTCATTCCACGCAGCCAGCAGTTCGTCGCGATGAAGCCGAATATGTCGAATTATATCCCCGATCTCATGAACTGGGAACCCAGCGTTAGCTGCAACGGTCACATCATGAAGCCAGATTTTGGCCTCTTGGCCGGCCGCACGAACATGGATATGCGCCGGCTCACCGCCTTCGTTCGAATAGAAGAAGGCGCGATAAGGCCCCCAGCGTAAGACCGTCGGCATCTCATACCGGCATATTGTCGTGCTTCCTGCCCGGCAGTTCCACCCGCTTGCCGCGCAGCATCGACAAAGCCTTGGCGATGCGCGCGCGGGTGTGCCGCGGCAGGATCACGTCGTCGATATAGCCGCGCTCGGCGGCAGCGAAAGGCGACAGGAATCGATCCTCGTATTCCTTCGTGCGTGCGGCGATCTTGTCGGCATCGCCGGCATCGGCGCGGAAGATGATCTCGACCGCCCCTTTTGCCCCCATGACCGCGATTTGCGCCGTCGGCCAGGCGTAATTCACGTCGCCGCCGATATGCTTCGACGCCATCACGTCATAGGCGCCGCCGAACGCCTTTCGGGTGATGACCGTGACCAGCGGTACCGAGCACTGGCTATAGGCGAACAGCAGCTTCGAGCCGTGCTTGATGAGCGCGCCGTATTCCTGGTTGGTGCCGGGCAGAAATCCCGGCACGTCCACGAAGGTCACGATCGGGATGTTGAAGGCGTCGCAGAAGCGCACGAAACGCGCCGCCTTGCGCGAGGCGTCGATGTCGAGCACACCCGCAAGCACCATCGGCTGATTGGCGACGAAGCCGACAGTGCGGCCGCCGATACGGCCGAAGCCGGTCACGATGTTCTTCGCGAACGCTTCCAACAGCTCGAAGAAGTCGCCCTCGTCGGCGACCTTCAGGATCAGTTCCTTGATGTCGTAGGGCTTGTTCGGATTGCCCGGGACCAGCGTGTCGAGCGACGCGTCCTCGCGCGTGATGTCGTCGCCGCTCGGCCATTCCGGCACGCCGCTCTCGTTATTCGCCGGCAGGAAGTCGATCAGCCGGCGCATCTGCAGCAGGCACTCGAGGTCAGAATCATAGGCGCCATCGGCGACACCCGATTTCTGCGTGTGCACCGACGCGCCGCCGAGCTCTTCGGAGGTCACCTGCTCGTTGGTCACGGTCTTCACCACATCGGGACCGGTGACAAACATGTAGCTCGTGTCACGCACCATGAAGGTGAAATCGGTCATCGCCGGCGAATAGACGTCGCCGCCCGCGCATGGGCCCATGATCACGCTGATCTGCGGGACGACGCCGGACGCGATCACGTTGCGCTTGAACACCTCGCCGTAACCGCCGAGCGCCGCCACGCCATCCTGGATGCGGGCGCCGCCGGCATCGAACAGACCGACGATCGGCGCCCTCGCCTTCATCGCCATGTCCTGGATTTTGGTGATCTTCTGAGCGTGGGTTTCGGAGAGCGACCCGCCGAACACGGTAAAATCCTTGGCGAAGACGAAGACGGTGCGGCCGTTGACGGTGCCCCAGCCGGTGACGACGCCGTCGCCGGGGATTTTCTGCGCGCCCATGCCGAACTCGCTGGTGCGGTGCTCGACGAACATGTCGAACTCCTCGAACGAGCCCTTGTCCATAAGCAGGTCGATGCGCTCGCGGGCGGTGAGCTTGCCGCGCTTGTGCTGCGCTTCGACGCGCGCGGCACCGCCGCCTTCGCGCGCCTTGGCGCGGCGCTGTTCGAGTTTGTCGAGAATCTCTTTCATGGGCATGCCCAACAGGGAATCTTTTCGTCCCCGGCATAGCACACGCCTGTTCCCCTTGCGCGCCCCACTGCGCGCTCCCTGGGCGGCGCTAGGACCCCCTCACCCGGGCGCAATTGCGCTGTTGGTTTCGGCGGCGGTGGGCCTCGCCGGCACCAGCATACGCCAGGTCACCAGCACCGAAATCACGGAAATGCCCGTGGCTAGGGCGAACAAGGCGCCGTAGCCGACATAATCGGCGATCAGACCAGCGAGACTCGATCCGACGAGGTAAACAAGCAATTGCGCACAGGCGAGCACCGTGAAGTCGGTGCCGGGCTGGTCGCTCGACGCCACCGCCATGAACAGGCTGTAGAGCGCGACGATCTCCATGTAGCGGATCAGGGTCTGGAAGCCCGCGGCGCCGAACAGCGGCCAGTAGCCCGTCAGCACGCCGAGCGCGTGCAGCGTGAACAGAAGGAAGCAAAGCGTGCGCAGGCTTCCGAGCAGCACAAGGACACGCCCGGTGCCGATGCGCATGAGCAGGAATGCCGCGACGCCGGAGCCGACCAATCCGGCGGTGACGGCGGAGCCGCCCGACAGATAGCCGATCACATCGAGCGGCACCTTCTGATCGACCATGTAGGGGCCCTCCATCGCCTTCACGAGCCCCTCGCTAGCCCGATAGATCAGCGCGATCAGGAGAATCCGGCGCGCGTCCGGCCGACGCAGGAAAGCGGGCAGCGATGGACGCGGTACCGTCGGGGCGGCGGCGGATCGTCCTCCCGCATTGCAAATGCGGCCGCCAGCGGAATGAGCGATATCGCCGCCACGAAGAAGATCATCGGCTGCCACCCGAAGTGGTGATAGACGACGAGACTCATCGTGCCGCCGATCACGACGCCAAAGGCCACTGCCCCGCCCTGGATGGCATTGCCGATCGGTCGGTCGCGCGGCGTCAGTGACTTGGTGGCATAGCCGTCGGTCGCGATATCCTGCGTCGACAGCAGGAGCGCAATGACCATGCCGATCGCGAGAAAGGCGTGCACGTTGCGGATGTCGATGAAGGCCAGCGACAGGATCGCGGCCACGATGCCGAGCTGTGTGATCAGCACCACGTGTTGAGACCGATCGTGGGTTTGCCTTCGGCCGCCCTGCGGGTGATGAAATTCACCGTACCGCCGGTTGCGCCGCTGCCGTAAAGGCTCGAGGCGCCCGCCACCACTTCGATGCGTTCTACCGCGTTGAGATCGATGAGCGACACGATGCGCGCGACGTCGCGCAGCGGCGTGTTGAGAGGGACGCCGTCGATCATGACCAGCAGATCGCGGCCGCGGAAGCTTTCGGACGCACCCGAGATGGTCTGGTTGGAGACCGAAAATCCGGGAATGAGCTTCGACAGCACCACAGACGGGTTGCTGGTCATTTCGAGCTGGGCCTGGATCTCCTCCCGGTTGACCACCTGCATGGACTGCGGAACGTCGCTGACCGGACGGTCGGCGCGCGTCGCCGTCACGGTGATTTCATCGAGCACCTGCGCGAGCGCGGATGGAGCGGTGCCGGCCAGCAGCAGGGTCGCGCTCGCAGTGCAGACGACGGCGCGCCGCGAGCGTGCACCAACGGAGCTCCATTTTAACCGAGCGCAATCGCAAAGCTGCGCCCGAAATACTTTAGAAGTTAAATAATGTAATTGAGCGCCCAAGCTTATGAGCGAATTGATCGCTAATATCGATGCGAAGATGGACATATTCGCGGGTCCCATCCAGAACAACTATTGAGCTTCTATTGGATCGATACGATAAGAGACGCTGGGAACTGCGCTAGCGGGGGCGTGCCAATCCATGTCGGTCGAATGCCACTCTGACGGTGTCGCGGCAGCGGTGATCGATCGGCTGCCACCCATCGCGGATGCCGCACGGGTCGTGGTCCCGCGCTATCTCAGGAGCGAGGAGCCGGTCACGGTCGGCTGGCATTCGCACTCGGAAGGCCTGCTCTTTGCCGTCGCGCAGGGCCTCGCGACCATGCAGACCGATACCGGTACGTGGACGATGCTGCCGCGGCAGATCGGTTGGCTTCCCCCAGGCACGCGTCATTGCGGCCACAGCTTCGGCAAGGCGGAGGCGCTTTTTCTGTACCTGCACGCGGACGTCTGTCGTTCGATGCCCAATCATCCGTGCGTGCTGCAGATGTCCACATTGTCACACGCGCTGATGGAACGGCTGGATGGGCTTGCGGGCGTGCTGCCACTGCCGCGCGTCGAGCGGCTGCTCCAGGTCCTGCTCGACGAGATCCGCGAAGCATCCGAAGTGCCACTGCATCTGCCGCTACCGCGCGACCAGCGGCTGTTGCGGATGGCAGGCGCACTGAACGCGGCGCCGGATGACGATACCAGCCTTGATGGCTGGGCGGCGGCGCTAGGGATCGGCCGCCGGACGATGATCCGCCGCTTCGCGCAGGAGACTGGGCTGAGCATCGGTCAATGGCGACAGCAGCTTCGGCTGGTAAAGGCCTTGGAGCTGCTTGCAGAGGGCCAGTCGGTGACGACGGCGGCGCTCTCGGTCGGCTACAGCAGCGTGAGTGCTTTCATTTCGTGCTTTCGTCGGCGCTTCGGGGTGACGCCTTCGAAATATTTCAGTCGCGACGCGGTCCGATAAGGCGACGTGACGCTCTATCGAGGTCGGTGGCAGGAGCGCGAGCTTCAGTCTCAGTGGCAGGCCCTGCGGCCAGGCGAAAGCTTGAGCCTCGATGAGTGCCTGCACCCAGCGGCGTTTTAAGGTCTCATTAATGACGTGTCGCAAGCACAACCGCCGCCGCCCTCACAGGGACAAAATTCCGTGCCTTGGATTGTCTCGCGGGACGAACTGGAGGGATATCATGAAAATCACGATCGCAGCCGCGGCCGTCGCCGCGGGCCTCGTCTTCGCACCTGCCGCCGCGCTCGCGGACCGCGCCGTGAACACCGGGCTCGGCGCCGGTGCAGGCCTGCTTGTGTTTGGACCGGTTGGAGCCGTCGCGGGCGCGGTTGTCGGCTACACCGCCGGCAACGGCATCGCCCGCTCCTGGGGCGTTTCACGCCGGCACCGCAAGCCGCCACGCAGAGTGCGCCATAACGACTAGAACAGTCGACCGCAGAGGCCGCCTCCGGGCGGCCTCGCGCGTCTCAGTCACTTTCCGACGTTGGTCAAAGCAAGATCGCGCGCTTGAGCAAGGTCTTGGTGATCTGCAGGCGCTGCGCAAGCTGCCGCGGCTCGCGAACGTCGAAATTCATTGCGAAGATGTAGGGTTTTTTGTTGCCCTGGTCGACCCAGCCCACCAGCCAGCCGAGCGTCGCCTTGCTGCCGGGCGCGACGCCAATGCCGATGGTGCCGGTCTTGCCGCGCATCGTGCCGAGTTCGCTCTGCTCGATATACATGATGTCGCGCACGATCTCCTGGCTGCGCTCTGAAATTGGAAGCACGCCGCGATAAAGCTTTTGCAGGAATCCGATTTGCTGCATGGCCGAGATGCGCAGCCTGCCGTTGAGCCAGAACGTGTCGAGTGGCGCGCCAGAGATGTCACGATTGCCGTAATCGAATTCGTCGACATAGTGCTGCATCCGCTCAGGCCCGATCTTGCGCGCAATGTCCTGATAGACCGGGACCGCCGATGCCTTGAACGCAGAGCGCAGCGTGTGGTCCTGGTTCCAGGCGTCGAAGTCGCGCACCACCTTATCCCAGGGGAACATCGTGCTGTCGGCATCGGCCGCAACGCCGGTCTCAAGCGCAATCAGAGAGTTCGGAATCTTGAATGTCGAGGCCGGCAGGAAGCCGGTTTCCGCTCGCTCCCGATCGGACACGACGATACGGCCGCCTCCGGTATCGAGCATCGCGAATGTGCCGACCGTTCCAATTTCCGTGAACGCATCGCCGAGGCTCGGTTGCATCTCGATGCGCGGGGGTTTGATCTCCTCCGCCGTCGAAGGTGCGAAGCCGGCGACAATGGCCGCAGCGGCCCCGGCAATGGCGGTGCGTCGATCAACGGTAGCCATCATGTCAACTCCTCAAGCACTCGCGCCGCCGCCTGCATCTCTGCTTCGCGCGCGGCGCGGCGTTCGACCGCCTGCTCGTCGCGGCCCCACTGGTGCGTGTTCCAGTCCTCGTCCACATGGGCGGCCGCCCAGGCGTCCTCGGTGGAGAGATGCCCCTGCGCCATCGCGAGTGCAATCAATGCCGAGCCAGTCAGCGTGGTGATCGCGCTGACTGCGCCGAGCCGCCACGGCTCATCGGGAATGGCGCGCACCGCGGCAGCGAGCGCCTCGTCGGGCTGCGTCACGAACAGCACGCCCTCGCCCAGCACAAAGCGCGCACCAAGCGCGTCGCGCGCCCAGGCGATCAGCGGATCCCAATGGCGCATCTGGCTCTCAACCAAGCCGTCCGGTGTGCCGGCGCGATAGCAGACCAGGTCGGAACCGAGGAATTTTGCGACCTCGGCCCGTACCGCCGCCGGCGTATCGGCGACACCATCGATAATCGAATTGGCGAGCCGCGTGAGCGGCATCGCCGCGGGATCGACAAGCTCGTGCTGGGCGTTCCATTCCGCAGCCAGCGCCTGCGCTAGGGCCTGCGTCGGCGCGGCGAGCACCCGGCGTGCTGGCGTCTTCACGGGCCGGCCGTCAAGCAGCACAGCATGTCCGCCCGGCTGCTGTTCCACCGTCGCGGTCTTGTAGAAGCGCCGACGCAACTGTGGGCGCATGGCGCGACGAGCCGCTTCGGTCGGGTCGAGCGGCTGGTTTTTGAAGATATCGTCGAAAATATCGCGCATTTTACGCACCCGGCCCTATCAGCCGCCCTGGCAAACAGTCAAGAAGCTCTATATTTCAGATGCTTAGAGCGGAACTTACAGCTCACATCAAGTCGATGTGAACGCCGCGCCGTACTGTGGCCGCGCTACATCGCTAACAAGCTCTGCGACACACAAAACCCTGTCACTACATTGGAACTGGTGGAATCTTAGTCTTTGGCCCGTTAGATTACCCTCTGGATTCGGCACCATAAGTCGGACCGTATAAAAGTTAAGGACCGGCCGACGCCTGCTTGCGGGGCTCAGTACTGGTCGCAGCGGGGGTACGGGCCACGAGGAGTCAATGAGGAATACCGACATTGCCGCACCCGACTACTTCCACAAGGTCGTGGATTGCCAATGGGCGTGTCCGGCACACACCCCCGTTCCCGAATACATCAGGTTGATCGCGGCGGGCCGCTTCAGCGACGCCTACATGGTCAATTGGAAGTCGAACGTGTTCCCGGGAATCCTCGGGCGCACCTGCGACCGGCCCTGCGAGCCGGCCTGCCGGCGCGGGCGCGTCGAGAAGGATCCGGTTGCGATCTGTCGCTTGAAGCGCGTTGCTGCCGACTACAAGGATGACATCACCGAGCGATTGCCGAAGCCGGCGGTCATCAAGAACGGCAAGCGTATCGCGCTGGTTGGTGGTGGGCCCGCCTCGCTCACGGTCGCGCGCGATCTCGCGCCGCTTGGCTATTCCTGCACGATCTTCGACCAGGACCCCACGGCCGGCGGCATGATCCGCACGCAGATCCCCCGCTTCCGACTTCCGGAAACGGTTATCGACGAGGAATGCGGCTACATCCTCGACCTCGGCATCGAGTTCGTCGGCGGCACGCGCATCGACAGCCTGAAGGCGCTGCTGGCGGAAGGTTATGACGCGGTTTTCGTTGGGTCCGGCGCACCACGCGGGCGCGAGCTCGACATTCCCGGCCGCAAGGAAGCCGCCGCCAATATTCATATCGGCATCGACTGGCTGTCCTCGGTCTCGTTCGGCCACATCAACAAGATCGGCAAGCGCGTCATCGTGCTAGGCGGCGGCAACACTGCCATGGACTGCTGCCGCTCGTCCCGCCGGCTTGGTGGCGAGGACGTGAAGGTGATCGTCCGGTCGGGTTTCGAGGAGATGAAGGCGTCCCCCTGGGAGAAGGAGGACGCCATGCACGAGGACATTCCGATCCTCAATTTCCTGGTGCCGAAGGAATTCACCCACGAGAACGGCAAGCTGACCGGCGTCGTCTTCGAAAAGGTGAAGGCCGAATACGACGCCAAGGGTCGCCGCAACCTGGTGCCCTCTGGCGAGCCCGACCAACACATCCCGTGCGACGACGTGCTGGTCGCGATCGGCCAGGAAAACGCCTTCCCCTGGATCGAGCGCGACATCGGCATCGAGTTCGACAAGTGGGACATGCCGAAGGTCGATCCCACGACTTTCGCCTCAACCAATCCGAAGGTGTTCTTCGGCGGCGATGCCGCGTTCGGCCCCAAGAACATCATCTGGGCGGTCGCGCACGGCCACGAGGCTGCGCTCTCGATCGACAAGCTCTGCCAGGGCCAAGATATCAACGACCGGCCGCACCCGATGGTCGAGATCGTCAGCCAGAAGATGGGCATCCACGAGTGGAGCTACGACAACGACATCGCGCTCGATAAGCGCTACCGGGTCCCGCTACGCGACAAGGTCGTGGCGCTGCGCGATATCAAGGCGGAGGTCGAGCTCGGCTTCGACCTCGAACTTGGCTTGAAGGAAACGCAGCGCTGCCTCAACTGCGATATCCAGACGGTGTTCGAATCGAAGCTTTGCATCGAGTGCGACGCCTGCGTCGACATTTGCCCGATGGACTGCATCACCTTCACCGAGAATGGCGAGGAAGCCGATCTGCGGGCCCGCCTGAAGGCCCCTGCGAAGAACCTTACGCAGGACCTTTATGTCGCCAATGATCTCAAAACCGGCCGCGTCATGGTGAAGGACGAGGACGTTTGCCTGCATTGCGGACTATGTGCCGAGCGCTGCCCCACTGGCGCCTGGGACATGAAGAAGTATCTGATCGATATGACGCACGCGGATGACCTATGCCGAACAAGACACCAATCAGCAGCGTAAACGACTTCGTCGTCCGGTTCGCGAACGTCAACGGGTCCGGCTCCGCCAGCGCCAACGAGCTGTTCGCCCGTTCGGTACTGCGCATGGGCGTGCCGGTCTCCCCGCGCAACATCTTTCCGTCCAACATCCAGGGCCTGCCCACCTGGTACGAGGTGCGCATCACCGAGGCGGGCCATCTCGGCGCCCGCGGCGGGGTTGATCTCATGGTCGCGATGAATCCGCAGACCTGGGACAAGGACATCGCGATGATCGAGCCGGGCGGCTACCTGTTCTACGACTCGACCAAGCCGCTGCCGCCCTCGAAGTTCCGCTCCGACATCACGGTCATCGGCGTGCCGCTCACCGCGATCTGCAATCGCGAATACAGCGATCCGCGCCAGCGCCAGCTCTTCAAGAACATCATGTATGTCGGCGCGCTCTCGGCGCTGCTCGACATGGACGTGACCGCAATCGAGCAGCTCATCTCCGAGCAGTTCAAGGGCAAGGAGAAGCTCTTCGACGCCAACAAGAACGCACTGCATCTCGGGCGCGATTGGGCGCTGCTCAATCTCGACTTCCCGATCGGCTTGCGCTTGCAGCGCTCCGATAAGGTCGGCGATCGTATCTTCGTGGAGGGAAACAGCGCCGCCGCGCTGGGCGCCGTCTATGGCGGCGCGACCGTATGCGCGTGGTATCCGATCACGCCCTCCTCCTCGCTGGCCGATGCTTTCACCAGCTACAGCCGGCGGCTGCGGGTCGATCCCGAGACCAAGAAGAACAACGTCGCTATCGTGCAGGGTGAGGACGAACTCGCCTCGATCGGCATCGTCGTCGGTGCCGCCTGGAACGGCGCCCGCGCCTTTACCGCCACGTCAGGCCCCGGCATTTCGCTGATGCAGGAGTTCCTCGGCCTTGCCTACTTTGCGGAAATCCCCGCCGTGCTGTTCGACGTGCAACGCGCCGGCCCTTCGACCGGCATGCCGACGCGCACGCAGCAATGCGACATCATCTCATGCGCCTATGCCTCACATGGCGACACCAAGCACGTGCTCTTGTTCCCCGAGGACCCGGCGGAGACCTTCGACATGGCCGCGCAGGCGTTCGATCTCGCCGACCGCCTGCAGACGCCGATCTTCGTCATGCTCGACCTCGACATCGGCATGAACCACCGGCTCTGCCGCCCGCTCACCTGGGACGATGCGCGCAAATACGACCGCGGCAAGGTGATGACTGCCGAGATGCTCGACGCCGGCAAAGAGTTCGGCCGCTATCTCGACGTCGACGGCGACGGCATTCCGTACCGCACGTACCCGGGCACGCATCCGACCAAGGGTGCCTATTTCACGCGCGGCACCTCGCGCGATCGCTATGCGCGTTACACCGAGGAAGGCGCGCCTTACGCCGACAACATGCAGCGGCTGCTGCGCAAGTTCGAGACCGCCAAGGATTTGGCGCCGCGGCCGCTGATGGCGAATTCGGACAAGCCGACGCGCTACGGCGTCATCTATTACGGCTCGACCTCGCCGGCGATGGACGAGGCCAACCTCACGCTCAAGGCCGCCGGCAAGAACCTTGACCTCCTTCGCGTGCGCGCCTTCCCGTTCCATCACACGGTGGAGGACTTCATCGCCGACCATGACTTCGTATTCGTGGTCGAGCAGAACCGCGACGCCCAGTTGCGCTCGCTGATCGTCAACGAATGCGGCATCGACCCGGCACGGCTGGTGCCGATCCTGCACTATGACGGCACCCCGATCACCGCCCGCTTCATCGCCAACGCCATCGGCGAACGCCTCGATGCGCTCAAGGTAACCCCGCTGCGCAAGGTGGGAGCATGATCAGGCTTTCCGTCATTCCGGGACGGCCAGAAGGGCCGGGCCCGGAATCCATAACCCCGGTCTGTGAGTATGGATTCCGGGCTCACCGCTTCGCGGTGCCCCGGAATGACCCCAGTGAGAATGTTCTGTCATGACCTACATCACCAAACCGAAATTCCACCATCCGTCGCTGCCGAAGAACGCGCTCGGCTACACCCACCGTGACTACGAGGGCAAGGTCTCGACGCTGTGCGCCGGCTGCGGCCACGACTCGATCACCGCCTCGATCATCGAGGCCTGCTTCGAGCTCGCGATCGAGCCGCACCGGGTGGCGAAGATTTCCGGCATCGGCTGCTCGTCCAAGACCACCGACTACTTCCTCAACGCGTCGCACGGCTTCAACTCGGTGCACGGCCGCATGCCTTCCGTGCTGACGGGTGCCAATCTCGCCAACCGTGACCTGATTTATCTCGGGGTGTCGGGCGACGGCGATTCAGCCTCGATCGGGCTCGGCCAGTTCGCGCATGCGATGCGTCGCGGCGTCAACATGACTTACATCGTCGAGAACAACGGCGTGTACGGTCTCACCAAGGGGCAGTTTTCAGCCACCGCCGACCGCGGTTCGAAATCGAAGCGCGGCCTCACCAATAACGACAATGCCATCGACCTCGTGGCCATGGGGCTGCAGCTCGGCGCCACCTATGTCGCGCGCGCCTTCTCCGGCGACAAGACGCAGCTCGTGCCGCTGATCAAGGCGGCGATCGAACACGAGGGCGCGGCGCTGATCGACGTGATCTCGCCCTGCGTCGCCTTCAACAACCACGCCGGCTCGACCAAGAGCTTCGACTATGTGCGCGAGCACAACGAAGCGGTGAACCGGCTCGACTTCATCTCCGGCCGCGCCCCGATTCATGTCAGCTACGATCCGGGCTCGACCCAGGTGGTCGAGCAGCACGACGGGTCGCGGCTCGTGCTCAAGAAGGTCGCGGCCGATTACGACGCTCATGACCGCGCCGGCGCCATGAACTTCCTCGCGCACCATGCCGCGAAGGGCCAGATCGTCACCGGCCTCATCTTCGTCGACAGCGAACCGGAAGACCTGCACCGGCACTTCAATACCGTCGACAAGCCGCTCAACACGCTCTCCGAGAAGGAGCTGTGCCCGGGCTCCGCGGCACTTGAGAAGATCAACGCCAGCCTGCGCTGAGAAGCTCGGCAGGCTGTTGCAATTCGAAGCAGCGTAGCCGGATTGAGCCACAAGTGCGTTCGCTGAATGCGGTCTTCCGGCTGCGGGTCAATCCATTCAGAATAGAAATCGCGCGAGTCATCGTCGGAACCATGGCTCGACAGCACTGAGGCTTTCCTGAATGGTCGGCTTGCACCGCCTTCCCTGTGAGACGCCGGAAGCGCACAGGCCGAGCGAGACGGCACCTGCGAGCACGCGTTGGGTGCTTCCCGCTACAATCCTCGGATCCAGCATGACCTTCATCGACGGATCGGTCGTGAACGTCGCCTTGCCAGCGATGCAGCGCAGCCTGGAGACGACATTCGGGACGATGCAATGGGTGGTCAATGGCTACATGCTGACGCTCGCGAGCCTCATTCTACTTGGCGGGTCCGCCGGCGACCTGTTCGGGCGGCGGCGGACGTTCATCATCGGCCTCGCGGGTTTCGCAGCTGCTTCGCTTGTCTGCGGGCTTGCTCCCTCGGCAATCTGGCTTGTGGTGGCACGACTGGCGCAGGGCGCGGCCGCCGCGCTGCTGACTCCGGCAAGTCTCGCCATCATTGGCGCCGCCTATCATGGCGATGGGCGCGGACCGGCGATCGGCACCTGGGCAGCGGCGGCCGCGCTGACCACGGCGCTTGGCCCGCCGCTTGGTGGCTGGCTCGTCGACGTCGTCGGCTGGCGCTCCATCTTCTTCATCAACTTGCCGATTGCTGCGGTGACCCTGCTGCTCGCGATGAGACTGCCTGCCGATCGCGGAATTGAGGGCTGCGATCCGCTCGATCGAAGCGGAGCACTGCTGGCGGTCCTGTCGCTGGGGCTCTTGAGCTATGGCCTGATCGCGCTGGGTGAAGGCGCGCGTCTGGCAGCCGTGTTTGCGATCGGCGCCGCCGTACCTGCAGTCTGGCTCTTCATTCGAACAGAAACTCGGGCCAAGGCTCCGATGATGCCGCTCGCCCTGTTCCGCAACGCCGACTTCAGTGGGGCCAATGCGCTGACGATCCTGCTCTATGCGGCGCTCAGCGGCGCCTTGTTCCTGCTGCCGTACCTCCTGATCGAGGTTCACGGCTACAGTGCGATGGCGGCGGGGGCGGCCTTCCTTCCGTTCTCGGCGATCTTGGGGCTAGGCTCACGCTGGTCGGGCGGGCTGGTGGAACAATTCGGCGCACGGCCACCGTTGATCATCGGGCCGGCTGTCACGGCGGCGGGCTATGCGATTCTCGGATTGTCGGGTGAAGGCGCGAACTACTGGATCAACTTCCTTCCCGGGTTGACCGTGGTCAGCGTTGGCATGACAATCAGCATCGCGCCACTGACGACGACGGTGTTCGACTCGGCGCCCGACGAGAAGAGCGGCACCGCGTCCGGAATAAACAACGCGGCCGCCCGCGCCGGCAGCCTCCTGGCGGTCGCCGCACTAGGGCTCGCGTTCGGCGCCTCGGGAGTTGGCAGCGTCGAAGACGGCGTGCTGGCGCATGCATATATGGTCGTGATGTTCGCCGCGGCCGCGCTTGCAGGGTTCAGCGCCCTCACCGCCAGCATGACGATCAAGCGGCGTGTCGCGAATTGACCGTCCGGCGTTTGCGCCGGTATTGCTCTATCCAGCCTCCGTCGACTTCCGCGCCGACCGGGGCGAATCCGCCCCCTCACCTTCCAGCACGCGCAACCGCCCGACGGTCAACTCGTCGATCGCGACATTGCGAAAGCGGGCATCTCGCACGACCAACCATCCGACCGCTAACCGCGCAATTGCGATGACTCCGATCGCGACCGCCCCGGCGGCCAATGCGCCGGCAGCAAGTGCCGCGATACGCATCGCTGTTGGCTCGGATCGTGTCGCCAGTTCTCTCATGCGGCCTCCTAGTTCGCGTTGGCGCATTCGCGCGTATAGGACTGCAGCCGCTTGCCGCGCAACCCATCGGCGCGGCCCTGATGCAGGCAGCCGTTCACTCGATCGCTAAACGTGTTGAGGCGTGGCGGTATATATACGCCCGGCGGCGGTGACTGCCCGAGCGGTCCGTTGATGATCGGCGCCCGCGGAGGCGGCGGCAGCGGCGCCGGAATGCGGTTCTCCAAGGCCGGCGGCGTCGGAACGATCTGCGCCGCGGCGGGCGCTGCGACCAGGACCAAGGCCAGTCCGAGTGCGAGACGGCTATGCATGACCTCTAGATAAGTATGCCCCCACGCCATGACAGCCCCGCATCAGCCCGGCGTATCGACTCCAAATGCGGTGCAACGACTGTGCCCATACGCCGGGTGCGACGCTATGATGTGAATCACAGCGCCGCACGGACGGCACCACCATTCGTCGCACCTGGAGGCGGCTTCGTTCGATCCCCGCAACTCGGACGATCGAATGACCTACTGCTTCCGCTCGATTGGAGTGTGGCCCGAGAGCTTGGCAAGCTCGGCCTGCCGCGTGATCTCGCGCTGCATGAATTCAGCGAACTTCTCCGGCGTGTTGTCGGTTGGGACGGTCATGCCAAGGGGATCGACGCGCTGACGGAATGCCGCCGACTTGATGGCCTCGTTGAGGTGTTTGTTGAGGAATGCAACGATCGGTGCCGGCGTCTTACCGGGCGCAGCGAGACCGACGAATCCACGGTGGTCGAAGCCGGCGAATCCGAGCTCGGTCATGGTGGGTATTTCGGGCCAATTGGGCATGCGTTGCGGACTAGCGACCGCGAGCGCGCGCACCTTGCCACCCTCATGCAGCGGCCGCGCGTTGGAATAGAACACGAAGGCGCCCTGCACCTCGCCGGTCACCACCGCGCCGGCGGCCGGGCCGGAGCCGCGGTAAGGCACCTGCGCGATGCTGGTCTTGGCCAGCGCATTGAGCTGCGTGACCGCGATGGCAGGCGACGTGGCGGGACCAGAGGTCCCAAAGCTCACTTTGTTCGGGTTCGCCTTAGCGTCGGCGACGATATCCGCGACCGACTTGTAAGGCAGCTTGGCGTTGACGACCAGGACCACAGGTGGTCCGTCCGCGACCATGCCGATAAGCGCGAAGTCCTTGATCGGGTTATAGGGCACCGAGAGGTAGTGCAGATTCTGCACGTCGGCGAGCGCATTGACGAGCAGCGTATATCCATCAGGCTCCGCCCGCAGGACCGCCTGCGCTCCGGTCATGCCCGAGGCGCCGGGGCGGTTCTCGACGACGATCGTCTGGCCGATCCGCGTCTGCATCTCGGCAGCAAGGATGCGGCCCGGAACATCGGACAGCCCGCCCGCCGCGAACGGCACGACGAAGGTGATCGGACGGTGGTTGGGATAGTTTTGAGCCCATGCGTCCGGTGCCAGCCCCATGCCGACAAGAAGGCTGAAGACAATTGATGTAAATCGGCGCGTCGTCATGGCTCCCTCTCCTATGCGGCCTATGCGTGCCAATCTCTATGCCATCCGGCGGCGGCACGGTTGCGCGTTTGCGCAGCGAGTGTACGTCGATTGGACGCCTAAGGCGACGGCGCTTTCCGGCTGCAGAGATCGAGCGCCGTGGCCAGGTAGATCTTTGCGGCAGCCACACAATCGTCGACCAGAACATGTTCGCCATAAGCATGCATGGAGACGCGGCCACTGTCGGGATGCATTCGCCCGCCCGGACCGAACGACAGACAGGGCACGCCGTAGGCCGTGAGGTGCACGGCGTCCGCGCCGGGCCGCCGGATGATGGGAGCTGGGCTTTCGCCCATGACCTCCGCCTGCGCGGCGCCGAGCGCCTGGACGACCGGCCGTTGGCCATCCAGCGTGGTCGGGGGATCGCTGACATAAACATGCAGGGCAGGCTCAGGCGTGCCGGTTCGTTCCGCAAATCCCTGTAAGACGCGCCGCAGATCGCGCTTCACGGCGTCCACGGTCTGGCCGGGCACAGTCCGGATATCGAGGTAGAGGCTGCACGAATGCGGGTTGCGCGACAGCCGCCACGGCGCGCCGCCACGGATCGCCGCAATCGTCACGTTTGGATGCTCGCCCATGTACACGTGCGCAGCCGAATAGGCGCGCGTCCATTGCGCGATGTCGCTCTGCAGTTCGTGCATGACCGCGATGGCGTTGACCACGTTCGGCTTGTTGGCCAGCGCCGAATGCGCGACGGTTCCGCCGACCGTAATGCGCATCCAGATGCAGCCCATGTTGGCGACGGCGATGCGCAGCCCGGTCGGCTCGGCGAGCACGGCGAAATCCGCGGTGACGCCGTGCGTCACCAGATGACGCGAGCCGATGCCGTAGCCGGAATACTCGAGGCCCTGAAACTCTTCGATGGCCGTTTTCTCGATTTCGCCGACCACCGCACCGAACGAGATGTCACCCGCGAGCTTGACGCCGGACTTGATGATCGCCTCGATGGCGACGAGCGCCGAAGCAAGCCCGCTCTTCATATTGTTGGCGCCGAGACCGAAGATCCAGCCGTCGCGGAACGTGGCCTTGGGCCTGAATCCGTCGCCCGCGAGATGCTCCTCATCGCCGGCGTAAGACGTGTCCATGTGACCGGTGAACAGGAGATTGAGGCCGTCGCCACGACCGCGCAGATGGCCGACCGCATTTGGCCGGGCCTGATCGACCAGTGGAAGATCGGTCTCCATGCCGGACCTCCGCATCCGCTCTACGAGATAATGCGCGACACCGATCTCGCTGCCGGTCGGGCTTGAGATATTCACGAGGTCGGCCAGGCAATCGCGCACATTGTCGGCTGTGACGTGCGCAGCCGTTTTAGAAAAGTCGGGATGCAGCATTTAGAGCTCCTGCGGGGGCTTGGGGACACCGCCCCTTATTCTTCCGGGGCCTCGACGATTGGGTCGTAGCGGGCGGTATCGAAACCGATCAGGTTCCAGGACTGCTGCATATGCGGCGGCAGCGGCGCTGTGACGTCAATCACGCCGCCACGCGGATGCGGCACCGCGATCCGTCGCGCCAGGAGGTGCAATCGGTTCTGGATTCCACCGGGAAATTCCCAGTTCTCCTTAGAAAAGTATTTCGGATCGCCCACGATCGGATGGTTGACATGAGCCATATGGGCGCGGAGCTGATGAGTGCGGCCGGTTACCGGCTTGAGTGACAGCCAGGCGAGTTGCCGCGCCGCGGTCTCCACCACCGCGTAATAAGTCACAGCATGACTCGCGCCCTCGTCGCCATGCTTGGCGATACGCATGACACTCTCGTCCTCGCGCTCATCCTTGGCGAGGTAGGTCGAGATTCGCCCTTGTGTCGGCTTCGGGACGCCCGCGACCAGCGCCCAATAGATCTTGCGGGCGGCGCGCGAGCGGAACGTCTTCGATAGCGCCGTGGCGGCAAAGCGGGTCTTCGCCACCAGGAGGCAGCCAGCGGTATCCTTGTCGAGCCGATGCACCAGCCGCGGCCGTTGGCCATCCTTGCCGCTCAGCGAGCCCAGTATGCCATCCAGGTGGCGCACGGTGCCGGAGCCGCCTTGCACCGCGAGCCCCATCGGCTTGTTGAGCACCATCACGTCGTCATCTTCGTACAGCGTGATCGACTTGATGAAGGCGCGGTTCTTCTGGTCCTCGGTCGCGTTCTCGCGCGGCTTCGGCGCGTCGAGCTTGAGCGGCGGGATGCGCACCGCCTGCCCTGTCTGCAGCCGATCCTTCGGTTGCGCGCGCTTACCATTCACGCGCACCTCGCCTTTGCGGATGATGCGCTGGATGTGGGAGAACGACAGCCCCGGGAACCGTGCTTCGAAAAAGCGGTCGAGCCGCATGCCGTTCTCGTCGCCGGTGACGGTGACGGTCTGCACGCCCTTCGGCATGGTCGATGGCACGCTCACGACGGCTTGTTCCTCTCTCCGCTCAGCACCTGCGCCGCGGGCAATTCGTCGTAGGTACGGGTACGCCAAAGCTGCGGGAAAAGGAACATCCAAAGGACCGCGACTGCAAAGACGCCAATTCCGCCAACCAGCACCGCCGGCGCCGCGCCGATGGCTGCGGCAACCGCGCCGGCACGGAAATCGCCAAGATAGTTCGACGTGCCGGTGAACATTCCGTTCACCGCACTGACCCGCCCGCGCATTTCAGGTGGTGTACGCAATTGCACCAGCGCGAAGCGGATGACCACGCTGACGACGTCTGCGGCGCCCATGACGCAGAGTGCGGCCATCGACAGGATCAGGTGGGTCGACAGCGAAAAGATGATCGTCGCCGCGCCAAACGTTCCGAGCACGACGAACAGCACCTTGCCGATCGGAAGGGTGAGCGGACGGCGTGCGAGCATCACCGACATCGCAAAGGCGCCGACGCCGGGCGCCGCGCGCAGCAATCCGAGGCCCCACGGTCCCGTTTCGAGGATGTCGCGGGCGAATACCGGAAACAGCGCCGGCGCGGCGGCGAGGAATACTGCGCACATGTCGAGCGAGATCGTTCCGAGAATGACGCGGTCGCGCCAGACGAAATCAAACCCGCCGAGCAGCGACTGCAGGCTCACCGGCTCGCTCGCGCGCGGCACGCGCTTCATATGAATGAGGAAGATGAAGCTCGCGCCGATGCACCAGAAGGCGACGGCGAGCCCATAGACGGTTCCCGGCCCGAGGCCATAGAGGAGCCCGCCGATGACGGGGCCGATGATCATTCCGAGTTGATTGGATGACGCGAACCATGCGGTCGCCGACGGCACCACCGCTCGCGGCACCAGCGCCGGGATGATCGCGACCATGGTCGGGATCTCGAAGGCCCGTCCGGCCCCGACCAGAGCAATGATGATGTAGATGACCAGCGGATCGAGCGAACCCATGATCGTGCCGACCGCGAGGATCGCCGCCGCGGCCGCCTCGCCTAGCTGGCAGATCAAGAGGATCGTGCGATTGTCGTAACGATCGGCGACGTGTCCCACGAGCGGCGTGAGCACAAACATCGGAACGAACTGCGCGATGCCAAGAAGACCGAGGTCAAGTGCGCTGCCTGTCAGCGTGTAGAGCTGCCAGCCGACCGCCACCACCAGCATCTGAAACGACAGGATCGACACGATCCGCCCGATCCAGAACATCGTGAACGCGCGGTAGCTGAACGCGGACCGCGCGGGAGCGTCGGAGTCGGTCAAGGCTGGGATCCTGCGCGAAACGCGCCGAGGTCGGCGGAATGGTGAATCAATAACACCTGACGCCGGACGCGCTCGTCTCAGCCGAACGGCCGATAGTCACTGGCACCGCTGCATCTCTGTGACCGGCTCCCGGTTCCAGCCGACCACCAATCGGTCGCCGCGCCAGTCGAGCATAATCGGGATCGTGCTGGTTTTCCCCTCGACCGCGCAACGGCCTTGCAGATACCAGACGTCCTTGACCCGATAGCTGCCCACGACAGTGCAATCGGCATTGAACCAGCGCACCGACATCGGCTCGACGATCAAAGGCGTTTCCTGGCGTGTATAGAGCTCGCCGTCACAGGCATAGGGCGCGAGCGCCCAGCGCCCGCCCGGCGACTGCGCCGCCGCCGTGCTTCCGATCAAGACGATCATCAGGCACGCTGCGGCCCGCGTGAGACGCGGTGTTGTCACTTCGTCCTGTCCTTCCGCAGCTTTGCCCAGTACTCCAGGCGCTTTCTGATCTCGCGTTCGAAGCCGCGTTCGGGTGGATCGTAGAATTGCTGCCGGCCAAGCGCTTCCGGGAAGTAGTCCTGTCCGGAAAATGCGTCGGCCGCGTCGTGGTCGTAATCGTAGCCCTCGCCGTAGCCTTCCGATTTCATCAGCCGGGTTGGCGCATTGAGGATATGCTTGGGCGGCAGCAGCGAGCCGCCCTCCTTTGCGACGCGCTTGGCGGCGCCGAACGCTGCGTAGGCCGCATTCGATTTCGGCGCAGTGGCGACATAGATCACCGCCTGCGCGATCGCGAGCTCGCCTTCGGGGCTGCCCAGGAAATCATAGGCGTCCTTGGCGGCATTGCAGATCACCAGCGCCTGCGGATCGGCCAGCCCGATGTCCTCGACCGCCATGCGCACCACGCGCCGCGCAAGGTAGAGCGGGTCCTCGCCGGCGTCCAACATACGTGCGAGATAATAGAGCGCGGCGTCGGGATCGGAGCCTCGTACCGACTTGTGCAGCGCCGAGATCAGGTTGTAGTGGCCGTCCTGCGACTTGTCGTAGATCGGCGCACGGCGCTGCACGATCTCCTGCAGCTTCGCCGCGTCGAAGGTCTCGCCGGCGCGGGCAGCGCGCCAGACCTCTTCCGCCAATGTCAACGCGGCGCGTCCGTCGCCATCGGCCATGCGGATGAGCGAGGCGCGGGCCTCGGCGTCGAGCGGCAACGGTTTGCCTTCGATCGCCTCGGCGCGCGCCATCAACTTCTCGACTGCAGCAGCGTCGAGCGACTTGAACACCAGCACACGCGCACGCGAGAGCAGCGGCGAGTTCAGCTCAAACGAGGGATTTTCAGTGGTGGCGCCGACGAGCACGATGGTGCCGTCCTCCATCACCGGGAGGAACGAGTCCTGCTGAGCGCGGTTGAAGCGGTGGATCTCGTCGACGAAGAGGAGCGTGCCCTGCCCGGTCTCGCGGCGCGCACGCGCCGCGTCGAACACCTTCTTGAGGTCGGCAACGCCAGTGAAAATTGCGGAGATTTGCTCAAAATGCAGCTCGGTCGCATCGGCGAGCAGCCGCGCGACGGTGGTCTTGCCCGTACCGGGCGGTCCCCAGAAAATCAGCGAGCCGAGCGTGCGGGTGTCGAGCATGCGCGTGAGCGCGCCGTCGGGTCCGAGCAGATGGTCCTGTCCGACGACGTCGGCGAGTACTCGAGGCCGCAGCCGGTCCGCCAGCGGCCGGGGCGCATCGCGATCAAGGCCCGCCGCCGCGAACAGGCTTGGCCCCGTCAGGCCTGGCCCCTCGCGTCGGGCGCGCGGGCTCATCCGCGCAATTCCACGGACATTTGCTGGCCGCCGCGCCTGATCACGATGCGCCAGAGGCGCGTCTGCTGCCGACTGAGCTTGTCGAGGTCGCTGGTGCGCCTCATCTTGTGGTTGTTGACCGTCAGCAGCACGTCACCAGTCTGGAAGAAGCGCTGGCCGATGGAGCCGTTGGCAACATCGACGACGACCACGCCTTCGGCGCCGGGATCGAGGCGCAACTGATCGGCGAGCAAGGGGGACAGATTGGACACCTTCACGCCTTGGAACGGCGAGCGACTCTCAATGACGATTTCGTCGCGAGGCAATTCCGGCGCCGCTTCGAGCGCCACCGTTACGGTCATGTCCCGGCCGGCGCGCTGGATGCGGAGGCGGCTGGTGCCGCCGATCATCTTGGTGGCGAAGCGGTAGTCGAAGGCATTCGAGTCCTCGATCTCCTGGCCATCGAGCGCCACGATCAGGTCGCCGGTGCGCAGGCCCGCACGGGCAGCCGGGCTGTCTGGCGTCATCTGCGTGATCAGGGCGCCGGACGGCCGCTTGAGGCCGATGCTTTCGGCGATCTCGGCGGTCACGCCCTGCAGGCGCGCCCCGAGCCACGGCCGCTTCACGACATTGCTGCCGTCCCGCGCCGAGGACACGACGACCCGGACCATGTTGGCAGGAATGGCAAAGCCGATGCCGACTGATCCACCGCCACGCGAGAAGATCGCGGTATTGATGCCGACCACTTTGCCCGACATATCGACCAAGGCGCCGCCGGAGTTGCCGGGATTGATGGCGGCGTCGGTCTGGATGAAGAACTGATAGTCGGTGATACCGACCTGGGTGCGCGCCAGCGCCGAAATGATGCCGTGCGTCACGGTCTGGCCGACTGCGAACGGATTGCCGATCGCGAGCACGAGATCGCCGACCTGCAGCGCGTCGGAATCGGCGAATTCAAGCGCAGGGAAGCGTTCGTTATTGCCCTTGATCCGCAGCACCGCGAGATCGGAGCGCGCGTCCTTGAGCACGATCTCGGCCTCGAACTCGCGCCGGTCAGCCAGCGAGACCTTCACCTGGTCGGCGCCATCGATGACGTGATGGTTGGTGACCACGAGGCCGGCCGGATCGATCACCACGCCGGAGCCAAGCGAGCGCTGCTGCTGTTCGTTCGGGCCCGGCATTCCCGGAGCCCCGAAGAAGCGGCGGAAGAAGGGGTCCTCGAACAACGGGTTGCGAGTGGTGACGGTCCGCGCGGCATAGACGTTCACGACCGCCGGCGCCGCCTTCTGGACCACCGCCGCATAGGAGAGTTTGACCTCGTCAACCGACGTCGGAACCCGCCGCTCCTGAGCTGTCGCGCCCACCAGCGTCGCGGCAAGGACGGCGATGGCCGACAGAACCGAGGGCAGCAGCAGGCGCAATGGCAGGCACGATGTCATGGGGCCGAATCCGGGTCGCGGGAAGCCGACATATAAGGCCGTTGGCGTGGCGATTGAAGGGCACAAACGCCCGTTGGACAGGCGGGCCAAATTGTCCTGGCAGCCCGGACGGCGGCGACAAGGAAGGCGATGCCGAATAGACTGCCCCCCGTTCGAGTGTTCCCTCCAAGAGGCCATCGTGACGCAGCCATCCGCCGAAGCCATGCCCCGTGCCACCCCATCGTCCACGACCACGACCAGCGTCATGATCTATGGCATCGCTTTCGTGACCGGTGCCATCGTAATGAGCTTCGAGATGCTCGGGTCGCGCTACCTCAATCCCTATTTCGGGAGCGGCATCTATACCTGGGCCTCGCTGATCTCAACCGTCTTGATGGCCCTGACGCTTGGCTACTTTCTCGGCGGCTGGCTTGCCGACCGTACCGCTTCGCTCTGCGTATTGGCGGCGACCGTGCTGATCGCCTCGGTCTATATGCTCGTGCTGCCCTCATTCGCCGCGCCCCTGCTTGAGCTCCTGCTCGCCGATATCGAGGACGTGCGCACCGGCAGTCTGGTCGCATCGCTCGCGATCCTGCTGTTTCCGGTCACGTTCTTCGGGATGTACTCGCCGTTCGCGATCCGGCTGATGCTGCGCTCGGCGCAGAGCTCGGGCACCGTGTCCGGCACCGTCTACGGCGTCTCGACCTTCGGCTCGATCGTCGGCACGCTCGGTACCACGTTCTACCTGATCCCGATCATCGGCACGCGCGCCATCACGCTGTGGCTAGGAGCCGCCGGCGTCGTCTGCGGCCTGATCCTGTTGGCAATTGGCCGCGCCGACCGCAAGGCCGGCGCGGCTGCGGCGGCGCTTGTGATCGCGCTCGTCCTCGCGTCTATCCCCGCGTCCGCCCAAAATACCCTGATCGACGAAAGCGTGCGCGCCGAGATCCTCAAGCGGAAGGATGGGCGCCTCGCCCATGTCGAGAGCGAATACAACGACATCTACGTCACCAAGCGGCGCAACCAGCTCATCATGACATTCCAGCTCAAGGGCTGGGACTACACCGAGTCGATTGCAAACCTCGAGGACCCGGACGACCTGCCGCTGCCCTACTCACAGGTGATGACGTCCGCCTCGCTGCTCTACCCGACCAAGATCAAGCGCATCCTCATGATCGGCCTCGGCGGCGGCTCGATCTCGACCTACTTCGGCCGCGCGATGCCCGACGTCCATATCGACACGGTCGAGCTCGACCAGCGGGTGATCGACGTCGCGAAACAATACTTCGCCGTCCGTGAAACTCCGCGCGTGCGCTATATCGCGGCCGACGGTCGCGTGTTCCTCAACCGCAGCAAGGATCTCTACGACCTGATCCTGCTCGACGCCTATCGCGGCGGCTATGTGCCGTTCCACCTGCTGACCCGCGAGTTCTACACGCTGGCCAAGAACCGGCTCACGCCCGGCGGCGCCATCGCCTTCAACATCCATGACGGCACCAAGCTCTATCATTCGACAGTAAAGACGCTCGGCGAAGTGTTCCCGACGCTCGATCTTTATCCGTCGGGCGTGGGCGAAGTGATCGCGACGCTGAGCGCTGATCCGAAATTCGACCGCGATGCGCTGGCGAGCCACGCCGCCGCGCTGCAGCAGCGCTATAATTTTCGGTTCGCGCTGCCCGATGTGCTCAAGCGCCGCATGCCAAACCCGCAAGGCGAAGCACGTGGCGGCGTGACCATCACCGATGATTTCGCGCCGGTGAATCTCTACGATACGATCGACGCGGCCAAGCCGAAGCGGAAGAAGTAGGCAAAGCCCGTGCGATCAACAAACAAAAAGGGCGGCAGCAGCCGCCCTTTGCATGAATCCAATGGGAAGCTGTTACGGCGTCGCCTCGGCGGTCGCCGGCGCTGCGGCCTTGGCCGCCTCATGACGGGCAAGATCGTCCTTGCCCTTGGCGTCGACGTCGCGGTCAACCAGCTCGATCACTGCACGCGGCGCCGAGTCGCCGTGCCGGAACCCAGCCTTCATCACGCGCGTGTAGCCGCCGTTACGATCCTTGTAGCGCGGGCCGATCACCTCAAAGAGTTTCTTGACGATCTCGATGTCGCGCATCTCGGCAATCGCCTGCCGGCGGGCGTGCAGATCGCCACGCTTGCCGAGCGTGATCAACTTCTCGACGACCGAGCGGAGGTCCTTCGCCTTCGGCAGCGTGGTGACGATCTGCTCGTGCTTGATCAGCGCTACGGCCATGTTGGCGAACATGGCGCGGCGATGCTCAGCCGTTCTGTTGAGCTTCCGGTGGGCATTGCCGTGACGCATCGCGGACTCCTGATTCCGTAAGAGCTGGCTCCCGGAGCAGCGCGCCCGGGACACAAAAACCTCAGTAATGATCCTCGAAGCGCTTGGCCAGTTCGTCGATGTTGTCCGGCGGCCAGCCCGGCACTTCCATGCCGAGATGCAGGCCCATCTGGGCCAGCACTTCCTTGATCTCGTTGAGCGACTTGCGGCCGAAATTCGGCGTGCGCAGCATTTCCGCTTCGGTCTTCTGAACCAGATCGCCGATGTAGACGATGTTGTCGTTCTTGAGACAATTGGCTGAGCGCACGCTGAGCTCGAGCTCATCCACCTTCTTGAGGAAGGCGGGGTTGAACGCGAGGTCCGGAATCGCCTCCGAGACAACCTCCTTGCGGGGCTCCTCGAAGTTCACGAACACATTGAGCTGATCCTGCAGGATGCGCGCGGCGTAGGCGACCGCATCATCCGGGCTCAACGCGCCGTTGGTCTCGATCTGCATCGTGAGCTTGTCGTAGTCGAGGATCTGGCCCTCGCGGGTGTTCTCGACCTTGTAAGAAACCTTACGCACCGGCGAGTAGAGGCTATCGACCGGGATCAGCCCGATCGGCGCGTCCTCGGGACGGTTACGGTCGGTCGGCACGTAGCCCTTGCCGGTGTTGACCGTGAACTCCATACGGATCTCGGCGCCCTCATCGAGCGTGCAGAGCACGAGGTCCGGATTGAGAACGACGATGTCACCCACCGTCTGGATGTCCCCGGCGGTGACCTGTCCCGGTCCCTGCTTCTTCACCACCATGCGTTTGGGGCCTTCGCCCTGCATCTTGATGGCGATGTCCTTGATGTTGAGGACGATGTCGGTGACGTCCTCGCGCACGCCTGGGATCGACGAGAACTCGTGCAGCACGCCGTCGATATGGACGGACGTCACGGCGGCGCCTTGCAGCGACGACAGAAGAATGCGCCGCAGCGCATTGCCCAGCGTCAAGCCGAAGCCGCGCTCGAGCGGCTCGGCGACCACGGTCGCCTCACGCTTCGGGTCGGCGCCGGCCGCCACCTGCAGCTTGTTCGGTCGAATCAGTTCCTGCCAGTTCTTCTGGATGGTCACGTTGGCACCCATCGCGTTGAGTGGCGCGGCATTGGTCCGCGCGTCCCGTTCCGCCCCGTGGGAAAATTCGTTCGCAGCAGACGGGTCGGGCGTCCGCTGGAGGAGTCCATGTTCGTCGTTCATACGCGCCGCCTCTTGCGTGGCCGGCAACCATTGTGCGGGATCGGAGTCACGTCGCGGATCGAGGTGACAGTGAATCCCGCGGCCTGCAATGCGCGCAAAGCCGACTCGCGGCCCGACCCAGGGCCAGCGACTTCGACTTCAAGCGTGCGCATGCCATGTTCAGACGCTTTCTTGGCGGCGTCTTCGGCCGCGACCTGCGCCGCATAAGGCGTCGACTTGCGCGAGCCTTTGAAACCCATCGTGCCGGCGGACGACCAAGCAATGGCGTTGCCCTGCGCGTCGGTAATCGTGATCATGGTGTTGTTGAACGTCGCATTCACATGCGCGACACCGGACGCGATGTTCTTGCGTTCGCGCCGGCGGACGCGGGTGGCTTCCTTGCCCATTCTCGGTCCTTTCGAGACCCGGCAGCCTGAGCCGGGTCCATACGATCCTGTGTCTAACGATCCTCGTCGTCGACTGCGGCTTACTTCTTCTTGCCGGCAATCGGCTTCGCCGGACCCTTGCGGGTGCGGGCGTTAGTGTGCGTGCGCTGGCCGCGGACCGGAAGGCCGCGCCGATGGCGTAAGCCCCGATAGCAACCGAGATCCATGAGCCGCTTGATGTTCATCGCGACCTCGCGCCGGAGGTCGCCCTCGACCATGTAATCGCGATCGATCATTTCGCGGATCTGGAGCACTTCCGCATCGGTCAGTTGGGACACCCGGCGCTCGCTCGGGAGTCCGACTTTATCCATGATTTCGTGCGCCTTGGCGGGCCCGATGCCATGGATGTACTGCAATGCGATCACGACGCGTTTGTTGGTCGGTATATTGACTCCGGCGATGCGGGCCACTGCTTCAACTCCTGCTGCCGGCCGGCAAGATGGCGGCCCGGTCCTGATTCCAGCCTGCGCGCACAGTCCGCAAACGGTAACGCGACACCCTCCCCGTTTCCCGGGGCTCGGTATCGTTTGATCCTCTCCGACTGGATGCGCGACTTATTAGGGGATTCAACGGGGTTTCGTCAACCTCTGCTAGCGTTTGGACTTGCGCGTGGCAGCCTTGCGGCTCCCGCGGGCGGACTTAGAGGCCGACCTCGCGACAGCCCTGCGGGCTGGAGCCCGGATTTTGCCCCTGGCGACGGCGGTTTTGGCCTTTCGGGCCCTGGCTTTCGCCTTCGGCTTCGCCACTGCCTTGGGCTTCTTCCCGGCCAGGACCTTCGTTTTCGCGCCAGACGCTTTGCCTTTGCCGTCTGACGTTTTGGAACTCAGCCCTGTTCGTGTGGGACTTTTTTCCTTGGGCGCCGGCTTCCGAATCGGGCGGTCGGTCAGCGCGCGATGGATCGCCGCCTCGACCTCCTCGATCGACTGCATGCCGTCCACCGACTTCAGTGTCCCCTGCCAGCGGTAGTAGTCCACGAGCGGCGTGGTCTGCTCCCTGTAAGCGTCGACGCGACGCTTGAGCACCTCGGGATCGTCATCGGATCGCAACGGCTCGCCGCGCGCTGCCGATTCCCGCATGCGGTTCTCGATCCGGCTTTGCAAGATGCCGCCGTCGACCTTGAGCTCGATCACGCCGTCGAGCTTGAGGCCCTTCTCCTTAAGCATCTTGTCGAGCGCGACCGCCTGCGGAACCGTCCGCGGAAAGCCATCGAGGATGAAGCCGTTCTTGGCATCCGGCTCTCCGATGCGGTCAGACACGATCGTCACCACCATATCGTCAGGCACGAGTTCGCCGCGATCCATGATCGCTTTGGCGCGCAGGCCAACCAACGTGCCGGCCTTCACCGCCGCGCGCAACATGTCCCCGGTCGAGAGTTGCACGATGCCGTGCTTCTGAACGAGCCGTTGCGCCTGCGTGCCCTTCCCCGCCCCCGGAGGACCGAGCAAGATCAGTCTCATCTCCGCCGCCCCCGCAGCTTCGAACGCTTGATCAATCCTTCATACTGATGCGCGAGCAGATAGCCCTGCACCTGCGCCACCGTATCCATGGTGACACTGACCACGATCAGCAGCGATGTGCCGCCGAAATAGAACATGCCCGGCGCATAGGAGAGGATGATCTCCGGCAGCAAGCACACGAGCGAGAGGTACACGGCGCCGATGCAGGTGATGCGCGTGAGCACATAGTCGATGTATTCGGCGGTGCGCTCGCCCGGCCGGATGCCCGGAATGAAGCCGCCATGCTTCTTGAGGTTGTCGGCGGTCTCGGTCGGATTGAACACGATTGCCGTATAGAAGAACGCGAAGAACACGATCATCCCGATGTAGAGAACCAGGAACAGCGGCCGACCGTGGCCAAGCTGCGTGACCAGCGACTGGAACCATTCCGGGCCCTGCCCGGCGTTGAAGTTCGCCACCGTCGTCGGCAGAAGCAGCAGCGACGAAGCGAAGATCGGCGGGATCACGCCGGCGGTGTTGAGCTTGAGCGGCAGGTGCGAGGACTGGCCTTCGAACATGCGGTTGCCGACCTGGCGTTTCGGATACTGGATCAACAGCCGCCGCTGCGCGCGCTCCATGAACACGATGAAGGCGGTGACCACCAGCGCCATCACCGCCACCATCAGGATCAGCGGGGTCGACAGCGCGCCCTGGCGGCCGAGCTCGAGGGCGCCGGCGATCGCCGATGGCAGCTCCGCAACAATGCCCGCCATGATGATGAGCGAGATTCCGTTGCCAATACCGCGCGACGTAATCTGCTCGCCGAGCCACATCAGGAACATGGTGCCGCCGGTGAGCGTGATGACGGTCGAGATGCGGAAGAACCAACCCGGCTCGCTCACCACGTTGCCGGCGCCTTCGAGGCCGATGGCGATGCCGAACGCCTGAAGCGCAGCAAGCGCCAATGTGAGATAGCGGGTGTACTGGTTGATGACCTTGCGGCCCGCCTCGCCTTCCTTCTTGAGCTGCTCAAGAGTGGGCGACACCGTCGTCATCAACTGGATGATGATCGACGCCGAAATGTACGGCATGATGTTCAACGCAAAGATCGCCATGCGGTTGATGCCACCGCCGGAGAACAGGTTGAACATGCCGAGGATGCCGGTGGCCTGCGACCGGAAGATCTGGTCCCAGGCCTGCGGGTCGATGCCGGGCAGCGGGATATAGGTGCCGAAGCGGTAGACGAGCAGCGCGCCGAGCGTGAACCAGATTCGTTTCTTGAGTTCCTCGGCCTTGGCGAGCGCCGAGAAATTAAGGTTGGCCGCAAGTTGTTCCGCTGCTGACGCCATCCTGATCCTCCGGTCCGCCCCTGAAATCGCCCCTTACCGCCTTCCTATATGGAGGGCCGGCCAATTATTTCACATGGGGCTCAGGCCGGCTTTTCCTCTGCCGCCTCCCGCTTGGGCGCCAGGATCGTCACCGAACCGCCAGCCTTTTCCACAGCCGCCACCGCCGATTTCGAGGCGCCCCAGACGGAAAACGCGAGCTTGGCCTTGAGTTCGCCCATACCCAGGAGCCGCACGCCATCGAGGGCACGGCGGAGCACGCCAACCTTGACCAGCGCCTCCGCATCGACCGTGGCGCCAGTCCCGAGCTTGCCCGCATCGACGGCCGCCTGGATGCGGTCGAGGTTGACCTCGTTGAGCTTCAACGCGAACGGCGTGTTCTTGAAGCCGCGCTTGGGCAGGCGGCGATGCAATGGCATCTGGCCGCCCTCGAAACCCTTGATGCGCACGCCAGAGCGCGCGGTCTGACCCTTGCCGCCGCGGCCGCCGGTCTTGCCCTTGCCGGAACCAATGCCGCGCCCGATCCGGGTGCGGGTCTTGCGGGCTCCCGGCCGGTCGGCGAGCTGATTGAGCTTCATGACGTCGTCCTCGTTCTCTCTCCTGTCATCGCCGGACTTGTCCCGGCCATCCACGTCTTGCTTTCAGAAGACCTGGATGCCCGGCATAAAAGCCGGGCATGACGAAAACTACTTAGCCTCAACCACCTGCACGAGATGCTTCACCTTGGCGATCATGCCGCGGATCTGCGCCGTGTCCGGCACCTCGGCCACGCGATTGATGCGGTTGAGGCCAAGCCCGATCAGGGTCTCGCGCTGGGTATGGTGACGGCGGATCGGGCTGCCGACCTGCTTGATCTTGATCACGTTCTTGCTCATGTCCTGCTCCGCGCGCCTAGCTCTTTGATTGTGCATCATATTTATCCGAAAACCGGATCCCGCTTTTCGGGATGATGCACTAGTCCGCGCTCTGCTCAGCCTCGCTGGTATCGCGGCGGCGTGCCTGCAGCGCCGACACCTTGATGTTGCGGCGTGCGGCGACAGAACGCGGCGAATCCTGGCGCTTGAGCGCGTCGAAGGTCGCCCGCACCATGTTGTAGGGATTGGACGAACCAAGCGACTTCGCCACGACGTCCTGCATACCGAGCGTCTCGAACACCGCACGCATCGGACCGCCGGCGATGATGCCAGTGCCGGGCGGCGCCGCGCGCAGCACCACCTTGCCGGCGCCATGACGGCCCTGCACGTCGTGATGCAACGTGCGGCCCTCGCGCAGCGGAACGCGGACCAGGCCGCGCTTGGCCGCATCGGTCGCCTTGCGGATCGCTTCCGGCACCTCGCGCGCCTTGCCGTGGCCGAAACCGACGCGGCCCTTCTCGTCTCCAACGACGACCAGCGCCGCGAAGCCGAAGCGCCGGCCGCCCTTCACGACCTTCGCCACACGATTGATGTGGACGAGCTTGTCGGTGAATTCGCTTTCTTCCCGCTCTCGGTGCCGCTCGCGTGGTTCACGTGCCATATTGATGTTCCGTTTGGTTCGGGCGCCGCCCGTTCACAGAATGCCTTAGAATTGCAGACCGCCTTCGCGCGCCGCCTCGGCGAGCGCCTTGACGCGGCCGTGATAGAGATAGGCGCCGCGATCGAACACGACCTCCTTGACCCCCTTGGCGGCCGCCCGCTCAGCGAGCAGCTTGCCGATCGCCTTCGCCGCCGCGATGTTGGCGCCGTTCTTCATGCTGCCGCGCACGTCCTTCTCGATTGAGGATGCGGAGGCAACCGTCGCGCCCTTAACGTCGTCGATGACCTGGGCGTAGATGTGCTTCGACGAGCGGAAAATGGACAGCCGCGCGCGGCCGTGGGCAGCACGGCGGATCGCCCGTCGCACTTGCGCCTTCCGTCTTGCGGTCCGATCACTGAGCCTGGACATGGTCCGGTTCCTACTTCTTCTTCCCGCCGTCCATGCGGACGGCGATCAGGCTGCGCAGCAACTTGCGCGATTCGATTGTCTTTCCACCCACGGCATCCACCCGCTCCAGGATGGACGGTCGCCGCGGTCTCGACTGGGTCTCCTTGCCGCGAAGGATGATGACGTCCCCCGTGCGCAGATGGCCGAGAAGCTGAGCGACGCTCATTTCTTCTTTCCTTCCTTGCGGAAGATGTATTCACCCGCGTGCTTGATGCCCTTGGCCTTGTAGGGCTCCGGCGGACGGTAATCGCGAATCTCTGCCGCCACCTGCCCGACCCTCTGCTTGTCGATTCCAGTGATGACGATCTCGGTCGGCTTCGGCGTCACAATCGCGATCCCCTCGGGGATCGGATAGACGATATCGTGGCTGTACCCGAGCGCGAGCTGGAGGTTCTTGCCCTGCACCGCAGCGCGATAGCCGACGCCGCTGATCTCGAGCCGCTGCTCGAAGCCCGTGGTGACCCCGGTCATCAGGTTGGCAACCAACGCCCGGTAGGTACCCCACATGGCGCGAGCGCGCTTGGTCTCATTGCACGGGTCGACCTGGATCGAACCCTTGTCCATCGTGGCCTTCACATCACCGTGCAGCACGATCTGCAGGGCGCCCTTCGGGCCCTTCACCTTGACGGTCTGGCCGTCGACATTGGCCGTGACCCCCGATGGGATCGAAACCGGCTTTTTTCCGACACGTGACATGGCGTTGTTCCGATCGTTATCCGATTTGCTTGAGCATGATCTTTTCCGAAAACCGATTTCCACTCCGGATCAAGTCCGGGGCAGGCTTCTCGAGATCATGCTCTAGAACACCGTACACAGGATTTCACCGCCCACATTGGCATCCCGGGCGGCGTGGTCGGCCATCACACCCTTGGGCGTGGACACGATCGCAACGCCGAGCCCATTGTTGATGCGCGGCAGGGTCTTGACCGAGGCGTAGACACGACGGCCTGGCTTCGACACCCGCGAAATCTCGCGGATCACGGGCGTGCCATCGAAGTACTTCAGCTCGATCTCAAGCTCGTTGCGGCCGTTGGCGTGCTCGACCGATGCAAAGCCACGGATGTAGCCTTCGCTCTTCAGCACCTCGAGCACGCTTTCGCGCAGCCGCGAAGACGGCGACGAAACTTTCGACTTATTCCGCATTTGCGCATTATGGATGCGCGCGATCAAATCGCCGAGCGGATCATTCAATGCCATCGCTCGTGCTCCTACCAACTTGACTTCAGAAGACCGGGAATCATGCCCTTGGAGCCAAGCTCCCGGAGCGCGATACGGCTGAGCTTGTGCTTGCGATAATACGCGCGCGGGCGCCCGCTGATCTCGCAACGATTGCGGATCCGCGTCGGCGACGAATTGCGCGGCATCTCCGCCAGCTTCAGCGAGGCCGCGAAGCGTTCCTCGATCGGCTTGCTCTTGTCGCCCGCGATCGCTTTGAGCCGCGTACGGCGGCCCGAGAACTTCTTGGCCATCCTGCGACGCCGATTGTTCTTCTCGATCGAACTTTTCTTCGCCATTAAGCTCTCCTGGGTATCCGCGTTTGAGGACTTACCCTCACTGCCGGAACGGGAAGTTGAATGCGGTCAGCAACGCGTGCGCCTCTTCGTCCGTCTTGGCGGTCGTGCAAACCGTGATGTCCATGCCCCAGGAGTCGGACGCCTTGTCGTAGTCGATCTCCGGGAACACGATGTGCTCTTTGATGCCGAGCGTGTAATTGCCGCGCCCGTCGAAGCTCTTGGGATTGAGGCCGCGAAAATCGCGCACGCGCGGCAGCGCGATCGTGATCAGCCGATCCAGGAACTCGTACATGCGAGCCTTGCGCAGCGTCACCTTGCAGCCGATCGCCTGGCCGTCGCGCAGCTTGTAGGTCGCGATCGACTTGCGCGCCTTAGTGACGACCGCCTTCTGTCCGGCAATCTGCGCCAGGTCGGCGGCCGCCTGATCGACCTTCTTGCGGTCGCTCACGCCCTCACCGATGCCCATGTTGATGACGACCTTCTGGATCACCGGCACCTGCATGGGGTTCTTGTAGCCATGCTGCTCGGTGAGCTGCTTGCGCACCACCTGGTCGAAGAGCGTGCGCAGCCGCGGCGTGACGCGCTCCTCGTGACGCTTGCTCTTGGACTTCGCACCAGCATCCGCCTTCGGCCGACTCTTGTCTGCGCCGCCTTTGGCCTGCTGTTGCGGCTGCTTCGGCTCGCCGCTCTTCTCCGCCTTCGGACCCTTCGGGGCCTTCGGGGCTTTCTCTTTGGTGTCAGCCATCGATCTCAACTCCCGAGCGCTTGGCCACGCGGACTTTCTTCCGGTCCAGTCCTTCGCCCACGTATTTGAAGCCGACGCGCGTCGGCTTGTTGTCCTTCGGGTCGAGCAGCGCGAGGTTCGACAGGTGAACGGATGCCTCCTTCGAGACGATGCCGCCTTCCTGCTGCGCGGTCTGCTTCTGGTGACGCTTCACCATGTTGACGCCACGCACCAGCGCACGACCCTCGGCCGGGCGGACCGAGATGACCTCGCCATTCCGGCCCTTGTCGCGGCCACTGAGCACGACGACACGGTCGCCCTTCCTGATCTTGGCCGCCATCACAGCACCTCCGGGGCCAGCGAAATGATCTTCATGTGGTTCTTGGCGCGCAGCTCGCGCGGAACCGGTCCGAAAATGCGCGTGCCAACCGGCTCGGCCTGAGCGTTGATCAGTACCGCCGCATTGCGGTCGAAGCGGATGATCGAGCCGTCGGCGCGTTTGATGTCCTTCGACACCCGCACGATCACGGCTTTCATCACCTCGCCCTTCTTGACGCGTCCGCGCGGGATCGCCTCCTTCACCGACACGACGATGACGTCGCCGATGGTCGCGTACTTGCGCTTGGACCCGCCCAGCACCTTGATACACATCACGCGACGCGCGCCGGAGTTGTCCGCCACGTCGAGGTTTGTCTGCATCTGAATCATGATGCTCTCCTCGCTCTCTCTTTCCGCGCGACGCGCTTAAACGACCTTTTTCTTCTCGCCTCGGACCGCTTCCCAGCACTTGAGCCGAGAGATCGGCCGCCGTTCTTCGATCCAGACTATGTCGCCCACGTGATATTCGTTGGTCTCGTCGTGGGCATGGTACTTCTTGGTCCGGCGCACCGTCTTCTTCATCACCGGATGGGTGTAGCGGCGCTCGACGCGCACGACGATGGTCTTGTCCTGCTTGTCGCTGACGACAGTGCCTTGGAGCGTGCGCTTCGGCATCTCGAAACCTCTATTTGGACGTCGTCTTCGGGCGCGCGACGCGCTTCCGAGGAGCTTTTGTTGCGGTCAGCGCCGCGCCAGCCACCGGCCCTTGGCCGGCACGCTTCTGCGAGGCGATAGTCTTGATCCGGGCGATGTCGCGGCGCACCTGACGGACGCGCGACGTATTCTCGAGCTGGCCGGTTGCCCGCTGGAAACGCAGGTTGAACCGCTCCTTCTTGAGCTTCAGGAACTCGTCGTCGAGCTGGTCGGGACTCATCGCCCTGAGATCGGCGGATTTCATCATTCGGCTCCTACTCGGCGATGCGCTCGACGAAGCGCGTCTTGATCGGCAGCTTGGCGGCCGCCAGACCGAGCGACTCCCGCGCCAGAACGACCGACACGCCGTCGATCTCGAAAATGATGCGGCCGGGTTTGACGCGCGTGACCCAGTACTCCGGCGCGCCCTTGCCCGAGCCCATGCGCACTTCGAGCGGCTTCTTCGACACCGGCACGTCCGGGAACACCCGAATCCACACCCGCCCCGCACGCTTCATATGGCGCGTGAGCGCACGGCGCGCGGCTTCGAGCTGCCGAGCGGTGACGCGATCGGGCTCCAATGCCTTGAGCCCGAACTGGCCGAAGGCAAGGCTGTTGCCGGACGTGGCAATGCCCTTGATCCGGCCCTTGTGCGCCTTGCGGAACTTGGTGCGCTTCGGTTGCAGCATGGCTTACGCTCTTCTTTCCGAATCTCGTCTGTCGCTCAGGCGGCGTCGCGGCGCGGACGTCCCGCATCGCCTTCCGCCAGCTTCTTGTCCTGCGCCATCGGGTCGTGCTCCATGATCTCGCCCTTGAAGATCCAGACCTTGACGCCACAGGTGCCGTAGGTGGTGAACGCGGTCGCCACGCCGTGGTCGACATCCGCGCGCAGCGTGTGCAGCGGCACGCGGCCTTCGCGATACCACTCCATGCGCGCGATCTCGGCGCCGCCAAGCCGCCCGCTGCAGTTGATGCGGATGCCGCCGGCACCGAGCCGGATCGCCGACTGCACCGCGCGCTTCATCGCGCGGCGGAACGCGACGCGGCGCTCGAGCTGCTGCGCGATTGATTCCGCGACGAGCTGCGCATCGAGCTCGGGCTTGCGGATCTCGAGGATGTTGATGACGACGTCCGACTGCGTCAGCGCCGCAACCTTCTTGCGCAGCTTCTCGATGTCGGCGCCCTTCTTGCCGATGACCACGCCCGGACGCGCCGAGTGGATGGTGACGCGGCACTTCTTATGCGGACGCTCGATCACGATCTTCGAGACGGCGGCCTGCTTGAGCTCTTTGGCGAGTTCCTTGCGGATCGCCATGTCCTCGTGCAGCAGCTTGCCGTACTCGCCCTTGCCGGCGTACCAGCGCGAGTCCCAGGTGCGGTTGATACCGAGCCGCAAGCCGACCGGATTGACCTTCTGACCCATCGGTCCTCTCCTACGACGCCGCAGCTTCGACCTGACGCACGACGATGGTCAGGTTCGAGAACGGCTTGAAAATTCGGCCGACACGGCCACGGCCGCGCGGGGTGGAACGCTTCATCACGAGCGCCTTGCCGACGAACGCCTCGGAGACGACGAGATCGTCGACGTCGAGATCGTGGTTGTTCTCAGCATTGGCGATCGCCGACTCCAGGCACTTGCGCACGTCGCGCGCGATGCGCTTGCGCGAGAATTCGAGGTCGGCGAGCGCCATCGACACTTTCTTGCCGCGGATCAGGCCCGCGACCAGGTTGAGCTTCTGCGGGCTCACCCGCAGCATGCGGGCGACCGCTTTGGCTTCGCTATCGGACAGGCTGCGCTCGCGCTTTTTTTTGCTCATCGCACCTTGCCTCAACTCGCTGCCGGCGCGGACGAACCGCCGCCCGTACGCTTGGCCTTACGATCTGACGAATGACCGTAGAACATGCGCGTCGGCGCGAACTCGCCGAACTTGTGACCGACCATCTCCTCGGTGACCATCACCGGAATGTGCTTCTGACCGTTATAGACGCCGAACGTGAGCCCGACGAATTGCGGCAGGATGGTCGAGCGCCGACTCCAGATCTTGATCATCTCGTGACGGCCGGACGCGCGCGAGGTTTCCGCCTTCTTAAGCAGATAACCGTCGACGAACGGGCCTTTCCAGACTGAACGCGCCATGGGTGCCTACCTTCCGGTGCCTACTTCTTTTTCTTCCGCGCGTGGCGGCTCGAAACGATGAACTTGTTGGTGGACTTGTTCTTACGGGTCTTCTTGCCCTTGGTCGGGAAGCCCCACGGCGTGACCGGATGCCGGCCGCCCGAGGTGCGGCCTTCACCGCCGCCGTGCGGATGGTCGATCGGGTTCATCGTGACCCCGCGGTTGTGTGGGCGCCAACCCATCCACCGCTTGCGGCCGGCCTTGCCGATCGAGGTATTCATGTTGTCGGGATTCGACACTGCCCCGATCGTGCCTACGCAGCGGCCATTCACGAGGCGCTGCTCGCCCGAATTGAGGCGCACGATCACGTAGTCGCCGTCACGGCCGACGATCTGCGCATAGGTGCCGGCGGAACGCGCGATCTGTCCGCCCTTGCCGATCTTAAGCTCGATATTATGGACGATCGTGCCGATCGGGATATTGCCGAGCGGCATGGCATTGCCGGGCTTCACGTCGACATGTTCGCCGGCGACCACGGTATCGCCCGCGGCAAGGCGCTGCGGCGCGAGGATGTAGGCCTGCTCGCCGTCGGGATACTTGACCAGCGCAATGAAGGCGGTTCGGTTGGGATCGTATTCGATCCGCTCGACATGCGCCGGCGCGTCGTAGCGGCGCCGCTTGAAGTCGACGACGCGATAGGTCTTCTTATGGCCGCCTCCTCGGAAGCGCACCGTGGTACGGCCGTTATTGTTGCGGCCGCCTGATGAGTGCTTGCCTTCGGTCAGCGCCTTGATCGGCGCGCCGCGATGCAGCCCGGCACGGTCAACGATGACGAGCTGCCGCTGGCTCGGCGTGACCGGATTGAAGGTCTTGAGTGCCATCGTGCTCTCCTTACAGACCCGTGGTCACATCAATGGTGTGGCCCTCTTCGAGGGTCACGACCGCGCGCTTGGTGGGAGACTGGGTGCCGACGCTGCCGCGGAAGGCCTTAACCTTGCCCTTGCGGACGAGCGTGTTCACGCTCCTCACCTTGACGTCGAACAGCTTCTCAACCGCCTCCTTGATCTGCGGCTTCGTCGCCGTGCGCGCGACGCGGAACATCACCTGGTTCTTATCGGACGCCAGCGTCGCCTTTTCGGTGATAACCGGCGACAGAATGACGTCGTAGTGGCGCGGATCGCTCGTGCTCATTTGAACCGCGCCTCCAGCGCTTCCAGCGCAGCCTTGGTCAGCACCAGCTGTTGCCGCCGCAAAATGTCGTACACGTTGATGCCCTGCACCGGCAGCACATCCACGTTCGGAATGTTGCGGGCGGCCTGGGCGAAGCCTACATCGACCGCCGCGCCGTCGATGATCAGCGCGTTCTTGAGGCCGAGTTTCTCGAAATTCGCGGCAAGCGCCTTGGTCTTGCCGCCCTCGATGGTGGCTTTGTCAACGACGACAATGCCGCCATCCTTCGCCTTGGCCGAGAGAGCGTGCTTGAGCGCAAGCACCCGCACCTTCTTCGGCAGGCCGATCTCGTGGCTGCGCACCACCGGGCCGAACGAACGGCCGCCGCCGCGGAACAGGTTCACCTTCGCTGGACCGTGACGGGCCGAGCCGGTGCCCTTCTGGCGATACATCTTCTTGCCGGTGCGATTGATCTCAGCGCGGTTCTTGACCTTGTGCGTGCCGGCGCGGCGCTTGGCGAGTTGCCAGGTGACGCAGCGCTGCAGGATGTCAGGACGTGGCTCGAGCCCGAAGATCGTATCCGGCAGGTCGACCGAACCCGACGCGTTTCCGTCCTCGAACGACATGACTTTCAGTTCCATGTCACGCGCCCTCCTGCTCGAGCTTCGGACTGGTCGGTCCAGGCTCCTCTGCGGGGCCGCCGTCAGGCAGACGGAACTTGCCAGGCTTCGGTGCGTCCTTGGGCAATGACTTCTTCACGGCATCACGCATCGTGATCCAGCCGCCCTTGGCGCCGGGCACCGCACCCTCAACCAGGATCAGGCCGCGCTCGACGTCAGTCTGCACCACCTTGAGATTGAGCGTGGTGACGCGGTCCACACCCATGTGACCGGGCATCTTCTTGTTCTTGAAAGTCTTGCCGGGATCCTGACGTCCGCCGGTCGAACCGATCGAGCGGTGCGAGACCGAAACGCCGTGGCTGGCGCGCAGGCCGCCGAAATTCCAGCGCTTCATGCCGCCGGCGAAGCCTTTGCCGATCGAGGTGCCCGTCACGTCAACGAACTGGCCGACGACGAAGTGGTCGGCCGTGATCTCGGCGCCAACCGGGATCATTTCCTTTTCATCGACGCGGAACTCGGCGAGCTTGCGCTTGGGCTCGACCTTAGCGACGGCGAAGTGCCCGCGCATGGCCTTGCCCACCGTGTTGGTGCGGCGCGTGCCGGCGCCGAGCTGAAGCGCGGCATAGCCGTTCTTGTCCTTGGTGCGGTGGCCGAGCACCTGGCAATTGGCCAGGCGCAGCACCGTCACCGGCACGTGCTCGCCGCCGTCGGTAAAGACGCGGGTCATCCCGACTTTCTGAGCGATCACTCCGGAACGCATGGTTGTTGTCCCTATCCTGCCGTCCGGCTCAGAGCTTGATCTCGACGTCGACGCCGGCGGCGAGGTCGAGCTTCATCAGCGCGTCCACCGTCTGCGGCGTCGGATCGACGATATCCAAGAGACGCTTGTGCGTGCGCATCTCAAACTGTTCGCGGCTCTTCTTGTCGATGTGCGGCGACCGGTTCACCGTGAACTTCTCGATCCGCGTCGGCAACGGGATCGGGCCGCGCACTTGCGCACCGGTGCGCTTGGCGGTCGCCACGATCTCGCGCGTCGACGCATCGAGAATGCGGTGATCGAACGCCTTGAGCCTGATCCTGATGTTCTGGCCGTTCATGAATAATTGCTCCAAGGCAAGGGCCGCGGCGAACCGCGGCCCTCACACCTCACTTACTCGATGATCGATGCGACCACGCCGGCGCCGACCGTGCGACCGCCCTCGCGGATGGCGAAACGGAGCTTTTCCTCCATGGCGATCGGCACGATCAGCGTCACTTCCATGGAGATGTTGTCGCCCGGCATCACCATCTCGGTGCCGGCCGGCAGCGTTACCACGCCGGTCACGTCGGTGGTGCGGAAATAAAACTGCGGACGGTAGTTGGTGAAGAACGGCGTGTGGCGGCCACCCTCTTCCTTGGTGAGGATATAGGCCTCAGCCTTGAACTTGGTGTGCGGCTTGACCGAGCCCGGCTTGCAGAGCACTTGGCCGCGCTCGACGTCCTCGCGCTTGGTGCCGCGCAGCAGCGCGCCGATGTTGTCGCCCGCCTCGCCCTGATCGAGCAGCTTGCGGAACATCTCGACGCCGGTGACGGTGGTCTTGGTGGTCGGCTTGATGCCGACGATCTCGACTTCCTCGCCGACCTTGATGATGCCGCGCTCGACGCGGCCGGTGCAGACCGTGCCGCGACCCGAGATCGAGAACACGTCTTCCACCGGCATCAGGAACGGCAGATCCTTCGGACGCTCCGGCTGCGGGATGTACTCATCGACCGCGCGCATCAGCTCGAGGATCGCATCCCTGCCGAGCTTCGGATCCTTGTCCTCGAGTGCGGACAGCGCCGAACCCTTGATCACCGGGATCTTGTCGCCGGGGAACTGGTACTTCGAAAGAAGCTCACGCACCTCGAGCTCGACGAGTTCGAGAAGCTCCGGATCGTCGACCATGTCGACCTTGTTCAGGAACACGACGAGCGCGGGCACGCCAACCTGGCGGGCGAGCAGGATGTGCTCGCGGGTCTGCGGCATCGGCCCGTCGGCGGCGCTCACCACCAGGATCGCCCCATCCATCTGGGCAGCGCCGGTGATCATGTTCTTCACATAGTCGGCATGGCCGGGGCAGTCGACGTGCGCGTAGTGACGCTTGTCGGTCTGATACTCGACGTGCGCGGTCGCGATCGTGATGCCCCGCGCCTTCTCTTCCGGCGCCTTGTCGATCTGATCATACGCCGTATAGGTCGCCCCACCCGTTTCGGCCAAAATCTTGGTAATTGCCGCCGTCAGCGACGTCTTGCCGTGGTCAACGTGACCAATCGTGCCGACGTTGCAGTGCGGCTTGGTGCGGGCGAATTTCTCTTTGGCCATGGGACTCTCCGTTCTGGTCCTCTGGGGGATTAATCTTGCGGGTTAGGCGAACTTGGCCTGGATCTCGGCGGCGACCGCCGAAGGCACCTGTTCGTAGTGGTCGAACTGCATGGTGAAGGTGGCGCGCCCTTGCGACATGGAGCGCAGGTTCGAGACATAGCCGAACATGTTGGCAAGCGGCACCATCGCACTGACGACGTTGGCGTTGCCGCGCATGTCCTGGCCCTGGATCTGGCCGCGCCGCGAGTTGAGATCGCCGATCACCGAGCCGGTGTAGTCTTCGGGGGTGACGACCTCGACCTTCATGATCGGCTCGAGCAGCACCGACTTGCCTTTCTGCAAGGCCTCGCGCAAAGCGGCGCGCGACGCGATTTCGAAGGCGAGCGCCGACGAATCGACTTCGTGATAGGCGCCGTCGATCAGGGACACTTTCAGATCGACGACCGGGAAGCCCGCGAGCACGCCGGAGCCGAGGACCGACTCCAGCCCCTTCTCCACGCCCGGGATGTATTCCTTCGGAACGTTGCCACCGATGATCTTGCTTTCGAACACGAAGCCACCGCCCGGAGGCAGCGGCTCGGCGAGGATCTTAACGCGCGCGAACTGACCGGTGCCGCCGGTCTGCTTCTTGTGCACGTAGTCGACGGTCTCGGTCCTGGTGATCTTCTCGCGATAGGCAACCTGCGGCGCGCCGATGTTGGCTTCAACCTTGTAGGTGCGTTTGAGGATGTCGACTTTGATGTCGAGATGGAGTTCGCCCATCCCCTTGAGAATGGTCTGGCCGGATTCCTGGTCGGTATGGACGCGAAACGACGGGTCTTCAGCCACGAGCTTCGCCAGCGCGACGCCGAGCTTCTCCTGGTCGGCCTTCGACTTTGGCTCGATTGCGATCTCGATAACCGGATCGGGGAATTCCATCTTCTCGAGGATTACCTGCTTCTGCGCATCGCAAAGCGTATCGCCGGTGCGGACTTCCTTGAGGCCAGCGAGGGCGACGATGTCGCCGGCATAGGCCTCCTTGATGTCCTCGCGATTGTTGGCGTGCATCAGCAGCATGCGGCCGATACGCTCCTTGCGTTCCTTGGTCGAGTTGACCACGCCGGTGCCGCTCTCGAGGCGGCCGGAATAGATGCGGGCGAAGGTGATGGTGCCGACGAACGGGTCGTCCATGATCTTGAATGCCAGCATCGCCAGCGGCTCCTTGTCGTCCGCATGGCGCACGACTTCTTCGCCCTTGGAATCGATGCCCTTGATCGGCGGCACATCCAGCGGCGACGGCAGATAGTCGACCACCGCGTCAAGCAACGGCTGCACGCCCTTGTTCTTGAAGGCGGAGCCGCACAGCACCGGGAAGAAGGCGCCCGTGAGGACCGCCTTGCGAATGAGCTTCTTGAGCGTCGCCTCGTCCGGTTCCTTGCCTTCGAGGTAAGCGGTCATGGCGTCGTCATCGAGCTCGACCGCCGCCTCGATCATCTTCTCGCGATATTCCTTCGCCTGATCGAGCAGGTCGGCGGGAATCTCATCGTCGCGATACTTCGCGCCAAGCGATTCGTCGTCCCACACGACGGCCTTCATGCGCACCAGATCGATGAGGCCCTTGAACTGATTCTCCGCGCCGATCGGAAGCTGGATCGCCACCGGCTTGGCGCCGAGACGGTCGACGATATCCGTCAGGCACTGGAAGAAGTCCGCGCCCACCTTGTCCATCTTGTTGGCGAAGACGATGCGCGGGACCTTGTACTTGTCGCCCTGGCGCCAGACCGTCTCAGTCTGCGGCTCCACGCCCTGATTGGAATCGAGCACGCAGACGGCGCCGTCGAGTACGCGCAGTGAACGCTCCACCTCGATGGTGAAGTCCACGTGGCCGGGAGTGTCAATGATGTTCAGCCGCTTGCCATTCCAGTACGCGGTGGTCGCAGCCGAAGTGATGGTGATGCCGCGCTCCTGCTCCTGCTCCATGAAATCCATGGTCGCAGCGCCGTCGTGCACTTCGCCGATCTTATGGCTCTTGCCGGTGTAATAGAGAATCCGCTCGGTCGTCGTGGTCTTGCCGGCATCGATGTGCGCCATGATGCCGAAGTTGCGGTAGTTCTCGATGGGATGGGCGCGAGGCATAGCAAGATGTGTCCGTGTTGTTGGCTGTCCGTCACCAGCGATAGTGCGAGAATGCGCGGTTGGCTTCCGCCATGCGATGCGTGTCTTCGCGTTTCTTGACGGCATTCCCCCTGTTGTTGGAAGCGTCGAGCAGCTCTCCTGAGAGCCGTTCGGTCATGGTCTTTTCATTGCGGTCGCGTGCCGCCGAGATGATCCAGCGGATGCCAAGCGCCTGACGGCGGCTCGTACGCACCTCGACGGGCACCTGGTAGGTGGCGCCGCCAACACGCCGCGACCGCACCTCGATCGACGGCATGACGTTGTCGAGCGCCTGCTCGAACACGCCGATCGGGTTCGACTTGGTTTTGCCTTCGATGATCTCGAAGGCACCGTAAACGATCGTTTCCGCGACCGATTTCTTGCCGGAATACATGATCGCGTTCATGAACTTCGACACCACCAGGTTTCCGAATTTCGGGTCCGGGTTGATCTCGCGTTTCTCGGCGCTGTGACGGCGTGACATCGTCTATTCTCCGATCACTTGGGCCGCTTGGCGCCGTATTTCGAACGCCGTTGCTTGCGGTTCTTGACGCCCTGCGTGTCGAGCACGCCGCGCAGGATGTGGTAGCGCACGCCTGGCAGGTCCTTCACGCGGCCGCCGCGGATCATGACCACCGAGTGCTCCTGGAGGTTATGGCCCTCACCCGGGATGTAGCCGATCACCTCGAAGCCGTTAGTCAGTCGAACTTTCGCGACCTTGCGCAACGCCGAGTTCGGCTTCTTCGGGGTCGTGGTGTAGACGCGGGTGCACACGCCGCGCTTCTGCGGCGATTGCTGCAGCGCCGGCACCGTGTTGCGCCCTTTCACCGGAGCCCGCGGCTTGCGGATCAACTGATTGATCGTCGGCATCGATCGCCCAAATCCTTCATGTCCTAGGCGCGCTGGACCATTCCAACGCGCAAAACGGAAGAGCGCCGTGTCCGCTCCCGGTGCGGATGGGCGCTTTTCCGTTCACAGAGGACCACGCGGTGGCGCCGCGCGGTCATGCCTTTCGTCTGACAGTCAAACGTCAGAGGCAGCGTTTGAGCTTCATTCCTCGAGGCTGGTGCCCTCCCGCCGCCGTCAACAAAGAAGCGTTTCGCCTCAATGACTTAGCCGGGTATCGGGTGTGCCGTTCCGAGCAAGCGAAGCTCACCGCCTGCCGAAAAGTGCGGCGTATGTATCGGCGCGGGGTTTCGAAGTCAAGGCAGATAGGGCCGAAAAATCGAGAGATTCTGCATTTCGGCGTGGCGTGCCGGGCGCTCAACGCACCGGATTGGGCGCGGACTTGTCGGCAGCCTGGCCACCCGCCTCCAGGATCGCCGCGATCGAGCGGATCTGATTGCGGGCATAGACCGGCAGCCCGGCGCTAAGCGACTTGCCGCTGTTGAACGAGCTTTTGCCCAACAGGACCTGCGCCGGCACCAGGTTGCGCAGGACCGGTACCTTTGCGAACTGCTTTTGCTTTCCAAGCAGGTCCGATTCGATTGCCAGCGCGGTGAAGACGCTCACCACGGTCTTCGCGGAATCGGTCGGATGAGCTTGGAATATGGCCAGAAGCTTCCCGAATTGCATCGCCTGGTTGACGTAGAAGATGCTCTGCTCCAGTGCGCCGACGGGCGGCGTATCGAGTTGGGTCAGCTTGGCAAGCCCGAGCTCGTCGACCTCGGCCGCCGTCAGCACTGTCAGCTCGCTGTCGAATTCGAGCGTGTCGGAAATGCGCCGCGAGCCTTCCCTGATCTTGTTGGCAAGCTGGATGCCAACCGGCAGCCGCCCCTCAAGCTTGTACGTCGAGCGCAGGCAGATCACGACCTCCCTGCCCTCACACCATTTCCGCTGCGGATGCTGGTTATGGATCACCCTGGCCTCGCGTGGGCGGGCCGGGTCGTCAGCCGTTGCCATCTTGTGCTTGATGGCCGGATCAATCCGCTCGGCAAACGGAAGCGTCGCGAACTGCGCGAGATCGACCGATGCCGGGGGCCGCGACAGGACGAACCGCGCCTCCGCCACATACATGTGCAGCCGCTCGCGATAACGGCGGCGCGCGCCGTCAACGATGATGTCGACATCAGGCTCGGCGTAGCCCGGATAGAGGCTGAGAAATTGCTGCTGGATCGGCCGCGCCTTCGCCCAATCCTCATAGCGAATGAACCCGATCGCCGGGTCGACCAGATCGTCCGGCTTGTCGGAGAACGCAATCGACTTCGGCTTCATTTTCTCGACTGGAAGCTTCGTGACCGAAGGGGTTTCGACCAACTCGAAATCCTGCGCCGTCGCCGGCGCTCCCGCGGAAAATGCCGCCAGCCCCGCCAGCAGGGCAACGGTTCCTAACACGCGCGCTGCCATCAGTTGGGATCTCCTTGCCAGAGCGGCCTTTCATATTGCCGCGGTTCATATTGCCGCGGTGCGCTCGAACCGAACGTGGGCGGCGCCAGGCGCGGCGCATGCGACCCATACCCCGGTGGCACCGGGCGGCGCGGCACGTTCGATCCGAAGGCCGGCGGCGCTGGCTGTTGCGGTGGTCCCCACCGCGGGAAGCCGCGGCCGAAAAAGAAGAAGTCAAATCCCTGCCGCTCACCGGGATCGTACCTTTCCTCGCGCGGACCTATCATGTCCATTGGCTCGCCGCGGGCCACCAGCCGGTATTGCGTGTCTACCGGACGGCCGTTTGCATCGCGGCGCAGGTACTCGACCAGCGCGCCCCGCCGCACGCCGTCGCCCGAATCCATGTCGACGCGTGTTGCGACCAGGAGCTTCCTGGTCTCGGGAGACGGCCCGTTCAACTTGGTCCGGGGTGAATGGTGCGCCCAAACGGCCTGGATGATCGGCTCGAAGATCGGGACCGCGACGCTGCCGCCTGTCGCTCCGGCGCCAAGCGTGCGGCGGCCGTCGGCATTGTCGTAGCCCACCCACACGGCCACCGTGACCTCATTGGTGAACCCAACGAACCAGGCGTCGTTCTCACCGTCGGTCGTGCCGGTCTTGCCGGCGACATAGGGCGCCAGCCTCGCAATACGGGTGGCAGTGCCGCGTTGCAGGACACCCTGCATCATCGCCTTGAGCTGATAAAAGGCAACGCCATCCGCTGAAGCGACCCGACCCGAAGATTCCGCCGGATGCTGGTAGATCGACTTACCGTCCTGCTCGATCGACTCGATCACGTGCGGTGCCGGACGGACGCCTTCGTTCGCGATGGCTGCGAAAAAGGCGGCAAGATCGACCGGCCGCACGGGTTGGGCACCCAGGACGAATGGGTAGTACCGCATACATTCGCGATAGATCTGGGCTTCCATTGCCAGCGCGCAGACCCGGTCGAGGCTGAGCGCCGGCGTCTGGTCGATGCCGCCCTCCAAGAGGCTCGCGGTCGCGAGATTGCGCGACGTTTCGAGCGCGCGGCGCAATGTCAGAATGCCGCCTCCGCCGCCTGAATAGTTCTTCGGTGTCCAGTAATCCTCCAGACGCGTCCCGGCGCTGGCGCCGCCGATCGGTGGCAGGGTGAACGGCTCGTCGCGCACCAATGTATTGGGCTGTAATCCATTGGCCAGCGCCGCCAGATAGACAATCGGCTTGATCGCCGAGCCCGGCTGCCGCTGCGATTGCGTCACGCGATTGAGCTGGCTCAGCGGATAGGAGAATCCGCCCGCCATGGCGAGGATCTTGCCGGTTTGGTTCTCGAGCACGACGGCGGCGCCTTGCACCGTCGGCCGCATCCGAAGCTCGGCCCGGGCCACGCCCGCTTTGCCCCTCGCCCGCCTGGTCTCGGTCAGGCGGACATAGATCGCATCGTGTAGCTTCAGACTCCGGAGCGCTGTGCGTGGGCCAGTCAGTGGAACGACGCGGCCGTCGGCCAGCCCGACGCGGATATTTCCGTTCTTTTCTTCAACCACCACCGCCTGCGGCCAGTGCACATCGTAGAGCGGTAGGCGCGTATTGATCAGAGCCTGTTGCCAGGCCGGCGTGTCGCTGGACTGCCGCGCCGCCTCGATGCGGTGGACCGCTTCACCCAGATTGGCCTCCGCGGCCCGGCCCTGGACGCGGCCGGTCGACGCTTCGTAGCGCGCAAGCCCCTCTTGCAGCGCGGCCTCGGCCGCGCGTTGCACGTGCGGAACCACCGTCGAGCGGACGGTGTAGGATTGAGCGGTGAGCCCTTTGACGCCGGCAATCGTCCGCGCCTCGCGTGCGATCTGATCGGTGAAGTGGAACCCGATGTCGCGCCGTGGCCGCTCGAACGCGATGGGCGCCGGAACGCCGACGGTTGTCGCCTGCTTGACTTGATCCGCACCAATGACGTTGTCCTCCGCCATGCGGCCGAGCACGTATTTGAAGCGATCGCGCACGCGCCTGGGATGACGGTCAGGATTGAAAAAGTTCGGTCCTTTGGTTAGCGCCGCCAACAGCGCCCCTTCGGAAAGGGTCAGTTCACTCGCCGATTTGCCAAAATAGCTGCGCGCAGCAAGTTCGATGCCCCAGGAGTTGCGGCCGAGGAACACCGAGTTCAGATACAGTTCCAGGATTTCATCCTTGGAGAGAATGCGCTCGGCGCGAGCAGCAACGATCATCTCGCGCATCTTGCGCTCGTAGGTGAGGTCGTCGCCAACCAGCAGGTTCTTCACCAGTTGCTGCGTGATCGTCGAGCCACCCTGCAGCCGCCCCGACTGGGTCAGATTTCCGATGAAGGCGCGGATCAGGGAGCGCTCATCCATGCCGCGATGCTCGCGGAAGCGCTTGTCCTCAGCCGACACGAACGCGGCCTGGACATGAGCGGGAATCTCGGCAAGCGGAACCCAGACGCGCCGCTGGTCCTCTTCGAACACTTCTGCGAACTTCTGGCCGTGGCCGTCCAGCACGACGCTCGCGCCCGGCAACCGCATGCCGCGCAAGCGCATGTGGTCGGGAAGGTTTGCGACCGCTTGGTTGTAGTACTCGATGACATTGGCAATATCGACCGGCGAGTTCTCAACCGTCTCGTTTTTGCAGAATTGCCGATAGGCGATATGCAGATCGCCGAGGTTCATGCCGCGGAACTGGGGAAGGCCGGCCGTGACCGCCTCCGGGTCGTCCATCGCCGTCGCGATCAAATCGTCGACGTTGATGTCCTCGATGTCGAAAGCTTTGCGCATGTGAGCGCAGCCAGCGCGCAGCAGCGTCACGACCTCGTGCTGGTCTTGGATCGGATCGAATTTGGTCTTGATCGTCTCCGGTCCGACCGTCACTTGGCTGAATGTAAGGGCGGTCGCGAAAATCTTGACGAGAAGGGAATCCATCTGGGTCGCGACCTGCAGACTGAGCTACGCCGGAAGTTGAAGCCTGAGAAGTTGAAGCATCATGATCATAACGTGGCTTTTTGGGGAAGTTTATCCCGTAGAGAACTTGTCCCTCGGAACATTAATTTCCGGTTATGCGGTGGATTCCATGTGACTACCGCGATCATATGGCGCGGAGGCGCCGATGCGGTGACCGCTTGCCGTTCAAGCGACATCTCTGAGCAGTCATCCCGCAGTTTGATTATGACGCCCACTGGCCGAGAAAGTTCCGAAATGAGGAGGCCACCCCACGTGGACGGTCTCTTGGTTCTCGTGATGGCTCTTTTTGGCAGGCTTGGCGGTGATTCGCGGCCGCGCGAGTCGTCATAGCGTCGGCACCACACTCAAAATGGGCAACCGGTTATACTGTTCGATCACCAAGATCGCGCACAACCACGATCGCTCGTGCAGGTCTGAACAGATCGCGCGTCACCCGCGCGCGGCAACGCATAGACCACGAGTGGACGCCGCTCGGCCCGTGCTACGGCGGTGGGCGCTCAGGACGCGGCTCCTGATAGCAATCGCTCCGTTATAACCCCGATTGATCGCTTGGGCCATCGCGGCGCGTCCGAAACCGCCGGGGCGGCCGGCTCCCGAGTGCCGGCTCCCAAGTGAAAGGGCCGCCCAGCGGGGCGGCCCTTCACCATTAGTCTAGCATTTACGTAGTCTAGCGTTTACGGCCCGCCTACTCGGCCGCCGGCAGCGCTGCCGGCTGTTCGGCCTTGGCAGCGTCCGCCTTGGCCGCGGCCTCTTTCTCTCGCTCTTCGAGGATGAGCGCGTCGCGCTTGCCGGCAATCTCGCGCAGCGTGTTCATCATGGCGCCAGTACCAGCCGGGATCAGCCGGCCGACGATGACGTTCTCCTTGAGGCCTTCGAGCGTATCCACCTTGCCGTTGACGGCGGCTTCGGTGAGCACGCGCGTGGTCTCCTGGAACGATGCCGCTGAGATGAACGACCGGGTCTGCAACGACGCCTTGGTGATGCCGAGCAGCACCGGATGCGCAACCGCGGGCTTCTTACCGGCTTCCACCGCACGAGCGTTGATCTCGTCGTACTCGATACGGTCGACCTGCTCGCCCTGGATCAGTTCAGTCTCGCCGGTATCGGTGACCTCGACCTTCTGCAGCATCTGGCGAACGATCACCTCGATGTGCTTGTCGTTGATCAACACGCCTTGCAGCCGGTAGACCTCCTGGATCTCGTTGACGAGGTAGTTCGCGAGCTCCTCGACGCCCTTGATCGCCAGGATGTCGTGCGGCGCCGGGTTGCCTTCGACGATGAAGTCGCCCTTCTCGATCAGATCGCCCTCCTGCAAGTGAATGTGCTTGCCCTTGGGGATCAGATACTCCTTCGGCTCTTCATCCTTGTTGTTCGGCTCGATGATGACGCGCCGCTTGTTCTTGTAGTCTTTTCCAAAGCGGATGGTGCCGGATTCCTCCGCGATGATCGCGGATTCCTTCGGCCGCCGTGCCTCGAACAGCTCCGCCACCCGCGGCAGACCGCCAGTGATGTCGCGGGTCTTGGCGCTTTCGGTCGGAACGCGCGCGATGACGTCGCCCGCGCTCACCTTGCTGCCCGGATCGACCGAGAGGATCGTGTCCACCGCAAGCAGGTAACGCGCCTCGCCGCCGCGGGGCAGCTTCACGACCTTGTTGTCCTTCTTGATCACCATCGAAGGACGCAGATCCTGCTGGTTGCGGCCGGAGCCGGTGCGCCAGTCGATGACCACGCGCTTGGCAATGCCGGTCGACTCGTCGAGAGTTTCCGACATCGACTGGCCTTCGACCAGATCTTCAAAGCCGATCGTGCCCTCAACCTCGGTGAGGATCGGACGCGTGAACGGATCCCACTCGGCGATGCGCTGGCCGCGTTTGATCTGATCACCCTCATCGACCAACATCCGCGATCCGTACTGGATGCGGTGCACCGCGCGCTCGGTTCCGTCCGGATCGAGCACCGCGACGACCATGTTGCGGGCCATCGCGACGTTCTGACCGTCGGAGTTCTTCACGATGTTCTTGTTCTTGATCTTGATCTTGCCGTCGAAGTTCGACTCGATGAACGACTGCTCCGAAATCTGAGCAGCGCCGCCGATGTGGAACGTCCGCATCGTGAGCTGAGTGCCCGGCTCGCCGATCGACTGCGCAGCGATCACGCCGACCGCCTCGCCCATGTTGACCGGAGTGCCGCGGGCAAGGTCGCGCCCGTAGCACTTGCCGCACACGCCGTTGGTGAGCTCGCAGGTCAACACCGAGCGGATGCGCAGCTCCTGGACGCCGGCCTTGACGATCGTATCGACCTGCGGCTCCTCAAGCAGCGTTCCGCTCGGAACAATGACCTTGTGTGACGACGGATCGCGCACGTCCTCAGCCGTGGTGCGGCCGAGGATACGGCTCGCCAGCGAGGCCACGACCGTGCCGGCATCGATGATCGCCCGCACGGCGATGCCGCCGGTAGTGCCGCAGTCCTCCTGTGTGATGATGCAATCCTGCGCCACGTCGACCAAACGACGCGTCAGGTAGCCGGAGTTCGCGGTCTTCAGTGCGGTGTCGGCGAGGCCCTTACGAGCGCCGTGGGTCGAGTTGAAGTACTCGAGCACCGACAGCCCTTCTTTGAAGTTCGAGATGATCGGGCTCTCGATGATTTCGCCCGACGGCTTGGCCATCAGACCGCGCATGCCGGCAAGCTGCTTCATCTGCGCGGGCGAGCCGCGCGCGCCGGAGTGCGCCATCATGTAGATGGAGTTGACCTGCGCCTCGCGCCCGCCCTCCATCTTCTTGACCGCCGAAATCTCCTTCATCATCGCTTCGGCGATTTCCTCGGTGCACTTCGACCAGGCGTCGACCACCTTGTTGTACTTCTCGCCCTGGGTGATCAGGCCGTCGTTGTACTGCTGCTCGAATTCCTTGGCCTGACCGCGGGTCTTGTCGACGATCTTCCACTTGGTGCCCGGCACCACCATGTCGTCCTTGCCGAACGAGATGCCGGCCTTGAACGCATTGTGGAAGCCCAGCGCCATGATGCGATCACAGAAGATCACCGTCTCCTTCTGACCGCAGTGGCGGTAGACTTGATCGATCATGCTGGAGATTTCCCGCTTGGTCATGAGCTTGTTGACCAGCGTGAAGGAAATCTTCGGGTTCTTCGGCAGCACGTTGCCAAGCATCGCCCGGCCCGGCGTGGTCTCGAACCAATGCCGCGTGACGACGCCGTTCTCGTCCTCATGATACCAGCGGAGCTTGATTTTGGTGTGCAGATCGATCGCCTTGGCATGCAACGCGTGCTCGATCTCCTTGATGTCGCCGAACACACGCGGGGTCTCCTTCTCGTCCTCGCGCATGATCGAGAGGTAGTAGAGCCCGAGCACGATGTCCTGCGACGGCACGATGATCGGCTGGCCGTTCGCGGGATGCAGGATGTTGTTGGTCGACATCATCAGGACGCGTGCTTCCAACTGCGCTTCCAGCGACAGCGGAACGTGCACGGCCATCTGGTCGCCGTCGAAGTCGGCGTTGAAGGCGGCGCAGACCAGCGGATGAAGCTGGATCGCCTTGCCTTCGATCAGTACCGGCTCGAACGCTTGAATGCCGAGGCGGTGAAGCGTGGGCGCACGGTTGAGGAGCACCGGATGCTCGCGGATTACCTCGTCAAGGATGTCCCAGACCTCCGGCTTTTCCTTCTCCACAAGCTTCTTGGCCTGCTTCACCGTGGTGGACAGGCCCTTGGCATCAAGCCGCGAATAGATGAACGGCTTGAACAGCTCGAGCGCCATCTTCTTCGGCAGGCCGCACTGGTGCAGCTTGAGCTCGGGACCGACCACGATCACCGAGCGGCCCGAATAGTCGACGCGTTTGCCGAGCAGGTTCTGGCGGAACCGGCCCTGCTTGCCCTTCAGCATGTCGGCGAGCGACTTCAACGGGCGCTTGTTGGCGCCGGTGATGACGCGGCCGCGGCGGCCGTTGTCGAACAGCGCATCGACCGCTTCCTGAAGCATGCGCTTCTCGTTGCGGATGATGATGTCCGGTGCGCGCAGCTCAATCAACCGCTTCAGACGGTTGTTGCGGTTGATGACGCGGCGATAGAGGTCGTTGAGGTCGGACGTGGCGAAACGACCGCCGTCCAGCGGCACCAGCGGCCGCAGGTCCGGCGGAATCACCGGGATGACCTTCATGATCATCCATTCCGGCTTGTTGCCGGACTGGACGAACGCCTCGATCAGCTTCAGCCGCTTGGCGAGCTTCTTCGGCTTGAGCTCGGAGGTCGACTCCGCAATCTCCTGGCGGAGATCGGTCGCCAGCTTCTCGAGGTCGAGCCCCTTGAGCAGCTCGCGGATCGCTTCCGCGCCGATCATGGCGGTGAAGCTGTCGCCACCAAATTGCTCCTGCGCCTTGAGATACTCGTCTTCACTCAGGAGCTGACGGTCCTCGAGCGGGGTGAGGCCCGGCTCGATGACGATATAGCTCTCGAAATAGAGGATGCGCTCAAGCGACTTGAGCGTCATGTCGAGCAGGAGGCCGATGCGCGACGGCAGCGACTTCAGGAACCAGATGTGCGCAACCGGCGCCGCCAGCTCGATGTGACCCATGCGCTCGCGACGAACGCGCGAGAGCGTCACCTCGACCGAGCACTTCTCGCAGATGATGCCCTTGTACTTCATGCGCTTGTACTTGCCGCACAAACACTCGTAGTCCTTGATCGGGCCGAAGATGCGCGCGCAGAACAGGCCGTCGCGCTCCGGCTTGAAAGTCCGGTAGTTGATCGTTTCGGGCTTCTTGATCTCGCCGTACGACCACGACAGGATCTTCTCCGGGCTCGCGATCGAAATCCGGATCTGGTCGAAGACCTGAGCCGGCGTCTGCGGGCTGAAGAGATTCATCAATTCTTGGTTCATCACCGTCTCCTCGCTTGGAGGTATGTCAGCGACCGCCCTTGCGGCCGAATTCGGTTCTTCGATTGCCATGCCCGGCTTTGAGCCCGAGCATCCACGTCTTGCTTCTCACCGCGAGAAAGACGTGGATGGCCGGGACAGGCCCGGCCATGACACAGCGTGTTACTCGGCGGCTTCCGCCGTCGGTGTGCCTTCGCGGCCCAGCTTCGAATTGTGCAGATCGACGTTGAGACCGAGCGAACGCATCTCCTTGACCAGCACGTTGAAGCTTTCCGGAATGCCCGCCTCGAACGTGTCGTCGCCGCGCACGATCGCCTCGTACACCTTGGTGCGGCCGGCGACATCGTCGGACTTCACCGTCAGCATTTCCTGCAAGGTATATGCAGCGCCATAGGCTTCCAGTGCCCAGACCTCCATTTCGCCGAAACGCTGACCGCCGAACTGTGCCTTGCCGCCCAGCGGCTGCTGGGTAACGAGGGAGTACGGTCCGATCGACCGGGCGTGGATCTTGTCGTCGACGAGATGGTGCAGCTTGAGCATGTAGATGTAGCCCACCGTCACCTTGCGATCGAACGCATCGCCGGTGCGGCCGTCGTGCAAGGTCACCTGACCGGAGTGTTCGAGGCCGGCAAGGTCAAGCATCTTCTCGATGTCGGCCTCCTTGGCACCGTCGAACACCGGCGTCGCGATCGGCACGCCATGGCGCAGGTTGGTCCCGAGTTCGACCAGTTCCTTGTCGCCGAGCGATTTGATCGTCTCGTCCTCACCGTAGACCTTCCTCAGTATGTCCTTGAGAGCCTTGGTGTCCTTCTTGCCGTTATAGGCATCGACCGCCTGACCAATCTTGAGACCGAGGCCGGCACAGGCCCAGCCAAGATGCGTCTCAAGGATCTGACCGACGTTCATACGGCTCGGCACGCCAAGCGGGTTAAGCACGATGTCGACCTGCGTGCCGTCTTCGAGGAAAGGCATGTCCTCGACCGGCACGATCTTCGACACCACGCCTTTATTGCCGTGGCGGCCCGCCATCTTGTCGCCGGGCTGGATCTTGCGCTTCACCGCGACGAAGACCTTGACCATCTTCATCACGCCGGGCGGCAGCTCGTCACCGCGCTGCAGCTTCTCGACCTTGTCGAGGAAGCGCTGTTCGAGGCGCTTCTTCGATTCATCGTACTGCTTGCGGATGGCCTCGATCTCGCTCATCAGTTTGTCGTTGGGCGAGGCGAACTGCCACCATTGCGACCGCGGATACTCGTCGAGCACCGTGCGGGTGATCTTGGAGTCCTTCTTGAACCCCTTCGGCCCTGCGATGCCCTGCCGGCCTTCCAGCAGCTCGGCGAGACGGCCGTAGACGTTGCGGTCTAGGATCGCCTGCTCGTCGTCCCGGTCCTTGGCAAGACGTTCGATCTCCTCGCGCTCGATGGCGAGCGCACGCTCGTCCTTCTCGACGCCATGGCGATTGAACACGCGCACCTCGACGACAGTGCCTTGGACGCCCGGCGGCACGCGCAGCGACGTGTCGCGCACGTCGGACGCCTTCTCGCCGAAGATGGCACGCAGGAGCTTCTCTTCCGGCGTCATCGGGCTTTCGCCCTTCGGCGTGATCTTGCCGCACAAGATGTCACCGGCGCGGACTTCCGCGCCGATATAGACGATACCCGCCTCGTCGAGATTCTTGAGCGCCTCTTCCGAGACGTTCGGGATGTCGCGGGTGATTTCTTCCGGGCCCAACTTGGTGTCGCGGGCCATCACCTCGAATTCCTCGATGTGGATCGAGGTGAAGACGTCGTCCTTCACGATCCGCTCGGAGAGCAGGATCGAGTCTTCGAAGTTGTAGCCGTTCCATGGCATGAACGCGACCAGCACGTTCCGGCCGAGCGCGAGCTCGCCGAGATCAGTCGACGGGCCGTCCGCGATGATGTCGCCCTTCTTCACATGATCACCCACCTTCACCAGCGGACGCTGGTTGATGCAGGTGTTCTGGTTCGAGCGCTGGAACTTCATCAGCCGGTAGATGTCGACACCCGGCTTGGTCGGGTCGCTCTCGCCGCTGGCGCGCACCACGATACGGGTGGCGTCGACCTGATCGATCACGCCGGTCCGGCGCGCCGCGATGGCGGCGCCGGAATCGCGTGCGACCACACCCTCCATGCCGGTGCCGACGAACGGCGCCTCGGCACGAACCAGCGGCACCGCCTGGCGCTGCATGTTCGAGCCCATGAGGGCGCGGTTGGCGTCGTCATTTTCCAGGAACGGGATGAGCGCCGCCGCCACCGAAACGAGCTGCTTCGGCGACACGTCCATGAAGTCGACCTTGTCGGGCGCAAGCTGCATCACGTCGCCGGCGTGCCGGCAGACGATCAGCTCTTCGGTGAAGCGACCGCGCGCGTCGATCGGGGCGTTGGCCTGAGCGACCGTGTAGCGGCCCTCCTCCATCGCCGAGAGGTACTGCACGTCGTCGGTGACGCGGCCGTCCTTGACCTTGCGGTAGGGCGTCTCAACGAAGCCGTATTTGTTCACCCGCGCATAAGTCGCGAGCGAATTGATCAGGCCGATGTTCGGGCCTTCCGGCGTCTCAATCGGGCAGATACGGCCGTAATGCGTCGGATGCACGTCGCGCACCTCGAAGCCCGCGCGCTCGCGGGTCAGACCGCCCGGGCCCAATGCCGAGAGCCGCCGCTTGTGCGTGATCTCGGAGAGCGGGTTGGTCTGGTCCATGAACTGCGAGAGCTGCGACGAGCCGAAGAACTCGCGCACCGCCGCCGCCGCCGGCTTCGCGTTGATCAGGTCCTGCGGCATGACGGTGTCGATATCGACCGACGACATGCGCTCCTTGATGGCGCGCTCCATGCGCAGGAGGCCGATGCGGTACTGGTTCTCCATCAATTCGCCGACCGAACGCACCCGGCGGTTGCCGAGATGGTCGATGTCGTCGATCTCGCCCTTGCCGTCGCGCAGATCGACCAGCGTGCGGATCACGGCAATGATGTCGTCCTTGCGCAGCACCCGCACGGTATCGGGCGCGTCAAGGTCGAGCCGCATGTTCATCTTCACGCGACCAACCGCGGACAGGTCGTAGCGCTCCGGATCGAAGAACAGCGACTGGAACATCGCCTGCGCGGTGTCGACCGTCGGCGGCTCACCCGGACGCATGACGCGATAGATGTCAAACAGCGCGTCTTCGCGCGTCATGTTCTTGTCGACGGTCAGCGTATTGCGGATGTAGGCGCCGACATTGACGTGGTCGATGTCGAGCAGCGGCAGTTCCTTGTAGCCCTGCTCGATCAGCGCCTTGAGCCCTTTCTCGGTGATTTCCTCGCCGGCTTCGGCGTAGATCTCGCCGGTCTTGGGGTTGACGAGGTCCTCGGCGAGGTAATGGCCGAGCAACTCCGGATCACTCATGCGCAGGGCTTTGAGGCCCTTGTCGGCAAGCTGCCGCGCGGAGCGCACGGTGAGCTTCTTGCCGGCCTCGAGTACGGTCTTGCCGCTGTCAGCGTCGACCAGGTCGTTGATGGCCTTGTAGCCGCGGAAGCGGTTGGCGTCGAACGGCACGCGCCAGCCTTCCTTCTGCCGCTTGTAAATGACCTTCTTGTAGAAGGTGTTGAGGATCTCCTCGCCGTCCATGCCGAGCGCATAGAGCAGCGACGTCACCGGGATCTTCCGGCGACGGTCGATACGCGCATGCACGATGTCCTTGGCGTCGAACTCGATGTCGAGCCAGGAGCCGCGGTACGGGATGATGCGGGCCGCGAACAGGAGCTTGCCCGAGGAATGGGTCTTGCCCTTGTCGTGGTCGAAGAATACGCCCGGCGAGCGGTGCATCTGCGAGACGATGACGCGCTCGGTGCCGTTGACGACGAAGGTCCCGTTGTTGGTCATGAGCGGGATGTCGCCCATGTAGACATCCTGCTCCTTGATGTCCTTGACCGACTTGGCTCCGGTTTCTTCGTCAATATCGAATACGATCAGGCGCAGCGTCACCTTGAGCGGCGCCGCATAGGTCATGCCGCGCTGGCGGCACTCATCGACATCGTATTTCGGAGACTCAAACTCGTACTTGACGAATTCGAGCATCGACGTGTTGGAAAAATCCGAGATCGGAAAGACCGACTTGAACACGGCCTGCAGGCCCTCGTCCGGCCGGCCACCATGCGGCTCCTGCACCAGCAGGAACTGGTCATAAGACGCCTTCTGAACCTCAATGAGGTTCGGCATCTCTGCGACTTCTTGGATTTTCCCGAAAAACTTGCGAACGCGCTTGCGACCTGTGAACGTCTGCGCTGCCATTATCTCTCTCTTGCTCCGTCGTACCGTCGGGGTCCGGGACGACTCTCCGGAAGGCCGCAATCCATCGCGACCGTCAGGACAGGCGTCGGGGCCCAGTGTGAGGCCTCAGTTCTTATGCGATTCGGCTTATGCCGGACCGCTGCACCATTGCCGCCGTGAGGCGGATATAACGGTGATTGCGGGGATTTCTTCTCGCAATCACTGTCTTGTGTTCCTCGGGCGGCCCCGGGGGCTTGCCGTTCGGACCAGATCCCCGAGTCTCGCTGCGCTCGCCCGGGGGATTTCGCTTCGTAAGCTTCGCTTACTTCAGCTCAACCTTGGCGCCGACCTTCTCGAGCGTCGCCTTGACCTTCTCCGCCTCTTCCTTGTTCACGCCTTCCTTGACCGCCTTGGGCGCGCCCTCGACCAGGTCCTTGGCCTCCTTGAGG
>WHTP01000053.1 GCA_009377695.1 Hyphomicrobiales bacterium
CGATCACCAGACAACGCTCCGAAAGGAGCGACGCCGGTTGCTTGAAACTCCGGTCGGGCTACGCCCTCCCTGCGTCTCAAGCAGCCGGCATTCTCATCCTGATTGACGCTGCGCTCTCACTTTGATTGCCGCGCCGCAACCCCCCACCAAATGTTTTCGCACGGCCAGGGTCAAAAGCCGACACGCCGACTCTGGGCCATGACCGGAATGCTTGCCGCGCTTCTACCCTCTCGACGAGCTGCGCCAAATTCTAGCGCCACGGTTGCGCCAAAACGCCAAATTGTACGAGGCAAAATCGTATTATTACGTCCCGATTGTTACGGATAATTCTCGGTTAGGGAGCGTGACACACTAGAGAACCAAAGATCAGACCGGGCCCCTCTGGCAGCGACGAGCTGCGATGTCGGACTGACACAAAGGTGGAGTGGCCTCTTGGAATCTTTGCGTCGCGGCCAGCGCTACGCTGGCGTCTATAAACAATCAAGGTACCGCAGACACACGGGGTACCGCAGACACGCAGGTTACCACGCGCCAACGGCGTATCTCGCCAAAAGCCTTCTTGCTTTCCAGAATAATGGCCGCCGGCAGCAAGCACGCACCGTTGTTTGGTCGTGCGCCCGACATCGTCCTGCGGGCAAGGACCAGTGTGCTGCTTCGTATCGCTCTCTCGAAATTTCTCACATGAAGTACCGGCGCAGCGCACTCAATGGCGTGGCTGCGCTCATTGCCTTTGCAATCGTTGTGGTGAAGCCGCCGAAGCCCGTCATTCTCCGGAAACTGTTGCCATGATCACCATCATTCAGTTGATCGGCGGCTTCGTCTTATTGCTGTTCGGAGCTGAGTATCTGGTGCGCGGCGCAGTCGCACTCGCGCGCAGACTGAATGTTTCGCCGATGATCATTGGCATGACCATCGTCGCCTACGGCACCACCGCGCCGGAACTCGTCGTGAGCCTGCAGGCGGCCGTTGACGGTCTGCCTGGCATCTCAGTCGGCAACGTGGTCGGCTCCAATATCTGCAATATCCTTCTGATCCTCGGCCTCTCCGCCGTGATCTTCCCGATCGTGGTGCAGCCGACCTCATTGATCCGCGATGCAACGATGTGCATGGGCGCGGCGCTGGTGTTCACCGGGCTGGCGCTGTCCGGCACCATCGAGCGCTGGCAGGGCGCGCTGATGATAGCAATGCTCGCGGCGTTCTCGATCTACGCATTCATGCAGGAGCGCCGGCGCGGCAAGGCCAACGATGCGGGCGACCTTGCGGAGGAATTGGCGGAAGAGTTCATCGAGCCAACGAAGCCGGTCTGGCTATCTGTGCTATCCATCGTCGGCGGCGTTGCGGCCGTCGTGGCCGGCGCCAAGCTACTGGTGACAGCGGCGGTCGACACCGCGCGGGTGCTCGGCGTTGCCGAAGAGGTGATCGGCCTCACCATCGTTGCGGTCGGAACCTCGCTGCCGGAGTTGGCCACCGCGGTGGTGGCGGCGATCCGGAGGCACTCCGAGGTTGCGGTCGGCAACATCCTCGGTGCGGGCATCTACAACCTGTTTGCGATCATGGGACTGGTGGCGGTGGTCGCGCCGATTCCAGTGCCCACGCAGATCGTCGCGTTCGATCTGTGGGTCATGGTCGCGGTAACGGCGCTGCTTCTCACCTTGCTTCTCTGGCGAAATGGGCTGAGCCGCCCGGTCGGGGCGATGTTCCTCGCCGGCTTCGTTGCCTACACCGCGCTGCAGTACTATGGCGTCGAGAAGATATTCTGAAAATATTCGACCAGGGAATTGCGTTGCGAAAATTGGTCTTCGAAATTGGGGGATTCGTGACGATCGGGTCCATCCTGCGATGGTAAAGCGGTCTTCACCGGCTGACTAATCGATGTACGGAATCAGACCTGCGTGGCCGTCGTCGTCCGTAGGTGATGGCGTGCAACGCCCTCCCGTGAGCGAACGGCAGGTGCTAAGGAAGCCCGATGGGCCTTGCCACCATGATCTTCGGGCTCGCCGTGTTTTTCGGCGCCCACACCTTGACCACCATGCGCACGCAGCGTGCGGCCCTGATCGCGCGGGTCGGCGATGGGCCCTACAAGGCCGCCTATTCGGTGGTGTCGCTGATCGGGATCGTCCTGATCGCCTACGGCTTCTCGCAATACCGCGCGGCTGGCATGATCGAGGTCTGGGATCCGCCGCGCTGGCTGCGCCACGTCAACAATCTGCTGCTCTGGCCGGCCTTCATCTGCATCGCGGCGGCCTACATCCCCGGCGACATCAAGCGCGTACTGAAGCATCCGATGCTGGTCGGCATCAAGCTGTGGGCATTCGGCCATCTGCTCGCCAATGGCGACCTCGGCTCGATGATCCTGTTCGGATCGTTTTTGGCGTGGGCGGTCTACGACCGTATCTCACTCAAACGACGCAGCGATCCCGGCGCCCCGGATTTCGGAATGGGCGGGCGCGATTGCGACACGCTCGCGGTCGTCGTCGGGACGCTGCTCTATCTGGCGATCGGTTTCTGGTTCCACCCCTATGTCGTCGGCGTGCCGGCGTTCGTGAGGTAACACGTGTCAGTACAAGATGAGATCAAACGGCTGACGGCCCCCGATATTCTCGCGCGCAAGCACGGCGAGCCGATCGTGAGCCTGACGTCCTATCACGCGCATACCGCGCGGCTGGTCGACAAATATTGCGACATCATTCTCGTCGGGGACTCGCTTGGCATGGTGATGCACGGTTTCGAGACCACAATACCGGTCACGCTCGACATGATGATCCTGCAAGCTCATGCCGTCATGCGCGGCTCCCGGCGCGCCCTGGTCGTGATCGATATGCCGTTCGGGTCCTACGAGCAATCGAAGGAGCAGGCCTTCGCATCCTGCGCGCGGGCGATGAAGGAGACCGGTTGCGGAGCCGTCAAGCTCGAGGGTGGCCGGCGCATGGCGGAGACCATCGCGTTCCTGGTGGAGCGCGGCGTTCCGGTTATGGGCCATGTCGGGCTCACGCCGCAGTCGATCAACACCCTTGGCTCGTTCCGTGCGCAGGGGCGCGACGAGGCGGATTGGGCGCCGATCGAGGCCGACGCCAAGGCGGTCGCCGACGCCGGTGCGTTTTCGATTGTGCTCGAGGCGATCGCCGAGCCGCTCGGGCGCAAGATCACCAAAGAGGTTGCGATCCCCACCATCGGCATCGGCGCGAGTGCGGCCTGCGACGGCCAGATCCTGGTGCTGGAGGACATGCTCGGCTTGTCCCCGCGGGTCCCCAAATTCGTCCGCCGTTACGGTGAACTCGGTCCAGGCATCGAGGCGGCGATCTCGTCATATGCGAGCGACGTCCGCTCGCGCGCCTTCCCAGGCCCGGAACATGTCTATCCGATGCGGAAGAAGGGGGGGTAAGTGGCAGTCTATCGGTCGTCATGCCCGGGCATGACGATGGAGAGAGCGGGCCCGAAACTCCCGTTAGAGGCTGGTTTTTGAAGGGGTTAGCGGTGGATGCGGCCGGTTTTTGCCTTGCCCGTGCCACATCGATAGGCTAATCGCGCCCCTAGTCGGGACCCAGAGGGGTCGTGGGTCAAGGCGGGGTGAGGGTCACACGTGTCCGACGTCTTTCGCGAAATCGACGAAGAAGTCCGCCGAGAACAGTACAAGAGGCTGTGGCAGCGGTACCAATACCTGATCGTCGGGGTGGTGTTCCTCGTGGTCGTCGGGATCGGCGGCTGGCGCGTCTGTGAATGGCAGCAGGTACAGCAATCGGACCGGTTCGGAACCCAGTTCGAGAACGCCATCGCGCTCGCGGATGCCGGCAAGCACGACGAGGCCGAGAAGATCTTCGGACAGATCGCCGCTGATGGCACGCCGGCCTATCGCATGCTCGCGCGCATTCGCCAGGCGGCCGAACTCGCGCATACCGATACCGCGGCTGCAACGAAGTTGTACCGGCAGATTGCCGCCGATACCAGCGTCGAGCCTGTCATGCGCGATCTCGCTTCGCTGCGCGCCGCCGGCTTGTTGATCGATGCCGGCTCGTTTGCAGACGCAAGTAAACTGCTTGAACCGCTGGCGCAGCCGGGCCGGGACTTCCGTCACGCCGCGCGCGAGTTGCTCGCGCTCAATGCCTGGAAGGCTGGCGACCGGGCCGGTGCCACGAAGTGGTACGCGGCGATTCTGACCGATCCCGAGGCACCGGCGTCTTCGCGGACCCGCGTCGAGATGCTGGTCGCGCTCGGCGCTGCGGACGGCAAAAGTTGAGGGCAGGACCGATGATCTCCTTCGCACGCGCCATCGTCGTTGCCGCAGCATTGGCGTTGCCGCTCGGCGGCTGCGTCAATTTCGATCCGACCGAGTGGTTTGCGGGCGACTGGTTCAACAACAAGAAGCCGCTGCCGGGCGAACGCAAGGAACTGTTCCCGGGCGGCGTGCCGGGCGTGTCGACGGGCGTCCCGCCCGACCTCATCAAAGGCAATCAGGCCGCCGCCCTGCAAGACCAGCAGGAGGAGGCGCCGCCGCAGGTGCTGTTGCCTGAAGAGCCGAAGGCCAAGCCGAAGCCCAGGGCCAAGCCGAAGCCTAAGCCCAAACCTAAGCAGAAGGTCGTGGAGCAGACGAGTGAGCCGGAACGACAGCCGACGCCCGTGACCGTCCGCCCGCCGGCGCAGCAGCAACCGATGCGCGGGCAGCAGACCCAGTGGCCCGATCCGCCCGGAACCCAACGCCCGCAACAGCAAGGGGTGCAGTGGCCGGATCCGCCGGCACCACAATGATTGTGTTTGCGGCTTGTTGCGTTTGCAGGTTGGGCGGGGCATAGAGCGCTCTCCTCAAACCGCGCCAGCTAAGCCCAAGGTCAGGCTCATGACTTTCTCGGTCGCCATTGTCGGACGGCCGAACGTCGGCAAATCCACGTTGTTCAACCGTCTGGTCGGCAGGCGCCTGGCGCTGGTCGACGATCTTCCCGGCGTCACCCGCGACCGACGCGAGGGCGCGGCTCGGCTCGGCGACCTGGCGTTCACGGCGATCGACACCGCAGGCCTCGAAGATTCCACGCCCGAAAGCCTCAGCCGCCGCATGCAGGCGCAAACTGAGGCGGCGATCGCCGCGGCGGATGTGGTCCTGTTCATGATCGATGCGCGGACCGGCCCGGTGCCGATCGATCGCACCTTCGCCAATCTGGTGCGTCGTTCCGGCAAGCCCGCAATCCTGGTGGCAAACAAGAGCGAAGGCCGCCGCGCCGCGCAGGCGGGCCTCGGCGAAGCCTATGCGCTTGGCCTCGGCGATCCGGTGCCGATCTCCGCAGAGCACGGCGAGGGGCTTTCCGACCTCTATGACGCCTTGCGTGCGGCGCTGCCCGCGGAAACCGCGCAACCGGCGGCGCGCGGAGGACGAAGGAAGAAAGAGGACGAAAACACAGCCGAGACCGAGCCTGCGCCGCCGAGGGATATCCGCGTGGCCATCATCGGCCGGCCCAATACCGGCAAGTCCACGCTGATCAATCACCTGCTTGGCGAAGAGCGCCTGCTCACGGGACCGGAAGCGGGCATCACCCGCGATTCCATCGCCGTCGACGTCGATTGGCGCGGCCGGACATTCCGCATCCATGATACCGCCGGCATGCGCCGCAAATCCCGCATCGAGGCGAAGCTCGAGAAGCTCTCGGTCGCTGATACGCTCAATGCCATCCGTTTTGCCGAGGTGGTGATCGTGCTGATGGACTCGCAGGCGCCGTTCGAGGAGCAGGATTTGCGCCTCGCCGATCTGATCGAGCGTGAAGGCCGCGCGATCGTGATCGGCATGAACAAATGGGACCTGGTCGAAAGCAAGCCCGGCGCGATGAAGAAGCTGCGCGAGGAGACCGACCATTGGCTGCCGCAGCTCAAGGGCGTCCCGGCGGTCGCGGTGTCCGGCATGACCGGCGCCGGGCTTGACCGGCTGATGCAGGCGGTGATCGACGCGCATGAGGTCTGGAACCGACGTGCGACCACCAGCGCGCTCAATCGCTGGCTTGAGGGCGTGACGTCGGCGCATCCGCCGCCCGCGGTGTCCGGCCGGCGCATCCGCCTCGATTACGTGACGCAGCCGAAAAGCCGGCCGCCGACCTTCGTGCTGTTCGCAAGCCGCGCCGACAAGGTGCCGGATGCCTACCAGCGTTACCTCGTCAACAGCTTGCGTGAGACCTTCGATCTTCCGGGAACGCCCATACGTCTCACCCTTCGCGAAAAAGCGAACCCGTATGCGAAGCGCAAGAAGCGGTAAGGCAGACTCTGTGGAGTCCCCGCGAACCGCGGTGCGCTCACTCTCCAGTCGAAGTTGGATGTTTCCGAGTAGGGCGGGCAAAGGCGCGCATCGCTTGTCTTGGTGGCAAAATCGCGCGCGCTCCGCGCCCACCTGATAGGATATCCATCGCGATCTTGCCCACCCTTCGCTGCGCCCGGCCACGCGGCGTTAGCCTTGGCGGGCGTCATAAATCTTTCCGGTCTCCCGGAAATCCGGCAGGCACATCGTCACGATCTTTTCAGCAACCGGATCGGCGGTCTTGAGCGTCATCGGATCTTCGCCGGGCATCGCGGCGGCGCGCATACGCGTGCGGGTCGGCCCCGGGTTGAGCATGTTGACGCGCACGTTCGTGGTCACGGTCTCGGCGGCGTAGGTGCGCGCCATGGCATCGAGCGCCGCCTTGGAGATCGCGTAGGGACCCCAATAGGCGCGAATGTTGGTGGCGGCGCCTGAGGTGACAAGGACCACGCGCCCAGCATCGGAGGCACGCAGCAGCGGGTCGAGCGCCCGGAGCAGGTGGAAATTCGCGGTGAGATTGACCGCCATCACCTCGTCCCACGCTTTCGGTTCGACATGGCCGAGCGGAGACAGCGGACCGAGCACGCCGGCATTGCCGACCAGCACGTCGAGGCGCTGGTAGCGCTCGTTCAGCGCGGCCGCCAATCGCAGGATTCCGTCGGTGTCGCGCAGATCGAGCGGTACCAATGTGGCCGAGCCGCCATCGGCGCGGATCGCATCGTCGAGCTCCTCGAGGGCGCCAACGGTGCGCGCGATCGCAACGACATGTGCGCCCGCCTTGGCGAGCGCGATGGCGGTGGCGTAGCCGATGCCGCGTGAGGCGCCGGTGACCAGGGCGATGCGGTTGGCGAGGGGCTTGATCACGTCTGACTTGCTGAGTTGAGGCCGCTCATCGTCCGCTCGTCCCCGCGAAAGCGGGGCTCTGTCTAAAAGGAAAGCTCTGGATTCCCGCTTTCGCGGGAATGAGCGGAGGATAGTGCCAGTTTCACGTCAAGGATTTCAGCTCGCCTCGGCCAGCAGCGAGAGCTGCCGTGGCGCGTGCTTCTCGGTCGCCGACTGGTCGGTCAGCGGCGTCGGATAGTCCCCGGTGAAGCAATGGTCGGTGAACTGCGGCCGCAGCGGGTCGCGCTGCTCGTAGCCCATGGCGCGGTAGATGCCGTCGACCGACAGGAACGCAAGCGAATCCGCGCCAATGAACTTGCGCATGCCTTCGAGGTCGTGCGTCGCCGCGAGCAGCTTGTCGCGCTCGGGGGTATCGATGCCGTAATAGTCCGGATGCGTGATCGGCGGGGAGGAGATGCGGAAGTGCACCTCTTTCGCGCCAGCGTCACGCATCATCTGTACGATCTTGGTCGAAGTGGTGCCGCGCACGATCGAATCATCGATCAGGACAATGCGCTTGCCGGCGACCACCGCGCGGTTGGCGCTGTGCTTGAGGCGCACGCCGAGCGCCCGGATCTGCTGGGTCGGCTCAATGAAGGTGCGCCCGACATAATGGTTGCGGATGATGCCGAGCTCGTAGGCGATGCCGGACTCCTGCGCGTAGCCGATCGCGGCGGGGACGCCGGAATCGGGCACCGGAATGACGACGTCGGCCGCGGCCGGCGCCTCGCGGGCAAGCTCTGCGCCCATGGCCTTGCGCACTTCGTAGACCGGGCGGCCGCCGACGATCGAGTCCGGGCGCGCGAAGTAGATGTACTCGAAAATGCAGGGACGCGGCGCCATCGGCGGGAACGGCTTGTGCGAGTGCATGCCTTCGTCGTCGAACACGATGACCTCGCCGTTCTCGACGTCGCGCACATATTTGGCGCCGATAATGTCGAGCGCGCAGGTTTCCGAGGCGAGGATCGGCGCGCCGTCGAGCTTGCCGATCACCAGCGGCCGGATGCCGAGCGGGTCGCGCGCGCCAATCAGCTTCTTGTTGGTGAGCGCCACGAAAGAGTAGGCGCCTTCGAGCTGGCGCAGCCCCTCGACGAAGCGGTCGATGAAGCGGTTCTTCCGCGCCCGCGCCACCAGATGCAGGATGACCTCGGTGTCGGAGGTCGACTGCATGATGGCGCCCTCGTGCACGAGCTGGCGACGCAGTGAGAGGCCGTTGGTCAGATTGCCATTGTGTCCGACCGCAAAGCCGCCACCGTCGAGTTCGGCGAACAGCGGCTGGACGTTGCGCAGAATGGTCTCGCCGGTGGTCGAATAGCGCACATGGCCCATGGCCGACATGCCGGGCAGGCGGTCGATGACGTCGCGGCGGGAGAAGTTGTCGCCGACCAGGCCCATGCGTCGCTCGGAATGGAACCGCCTGCCGTCGAAGGAGACGATTCCGGCGGCTTCCTGGCCGCGGTGCTGGAGGGCGTGCAGGCCAAGGGCAGTGATCGCCGCCGCGTCGGGATGGCCGAAGATGCCGAATACGCCGCACTCTTCGCGTAGCCGGTCGCCGTCAAAATCGAGCGGCGGGGCGGCGGTGGCGGCTTCGGTGATCTGGCTCATCGCGCGGCTCGTCGCCTTTCCTCGGTTAACCACGTTGCTCAGGCGGCGCGTCCGGCGGCTCGCCCTCGTCCGGCTTGGGTCGCTTCAACCTCTTTAAAATGGTGCTCTCGGGGTCATCCGGCAACATCGAGATCAGCCAGTCCCCGGTCGATTGCAGCACGACCCGCGACTTGGCGTTGGCGACCCAGGACGGCTGCGTCCGCGGCGGAACCAGCCAGGCGAAGAACAGGAAGGCGACCACCACGATGATCAGGCCGCGCCCTAGCCCGAATAGGAAGCCGAGCGTCCGGTCGAGCGCGCCGACCCGGCTGTCAAGCACCATGTCGGAGAAACGCACGGTAATGATCGACACGATCAGGAGTGTGCCGAGGAAGGTGCCGCCGATCACGGCGCCGGCCGCGAGGATGTCGTTGTTGAAGTAGCTCTTGGCGTAGGGAAGGAGGCGTGAATAGGCGTAAAGCGTCGCGACCGCGGCGATCACCCAGGCCGCGATCGACAGAACTTCACGCATGAACCCCCGGATCATGGCGAGCAGCGCCGACACCAGCATGACGCCAATCAGGATGAAGTCGAGGAGCGTGATCGGCATGTCGAACTTTCGATCCTCCATCCCTGCGCGTGCGGTGCCGCAGGACGAATCGGCGCTCTAGTGTCCCGATTCCGAAGTTCGTACCATTTCGCGGCGGCCTCTTATACGAACTTCGGAATCGAAGGACACTAGCAACTCATTGAATCTAGTGTGGCTTTGGTTCAGAAGTCCGCATCATTCTCGCGGCGAGTCCGACATGCGGACTTCTGAACCAAAGCCACACTAGGACCCCTTACCTGACCCCACGCCGCACGAGGGCGGCAGGGGCTGGGGCAGGGGCGTCCCAACCATTCATTACCCTGTCCAATCCGAGAGATGGCGCAGGCTGCCGGACGGCCGCTCCGGACGGCTGCTGTATAGCCGGGGGCGGTTCCGCCGTCACCCCGTCTTGTTCGATATTCCTGGGGTGTTGCATCCAATCCTTACCGAGCCCGCCAATCTTTGCGAGCCCGCGTGGTGCGCGAGCGCACCGCCCAGCTCGATCATGATTTCGATGCAATTTCGATTGCAAAGTCCCGCCCGTTGGGGCGGCCGAGGGAGATATCCATGCCGGTTGCAAGACGCCGGGCCGTCCCCATTGTGGCAGCCGCCGCGACGCTGTTGGCCGCCGCGGCGCCCCAGGCGGGAGCAGCCGAAGAGCGCAACCCGGCAGACGTGCAGGCGCTCACGCGCGCCTATAACGCTTCCGGGCAGATGCTCTTCCGGCAGTTCGCTGGCAGTCATTTCGCCGGCAGTCGTTTCGCTGGCGGCCCTGGCAATATCGTGTTCTCGCCCTATTCGATCGGCACCGCCATGGCGATGGCGCTAGCCGGTACCCGCGGGGAGACTGAGCGCGAGATGGCTGCGGTGCTCCAGCACACGCTCGGCCGGACCCAGATCAACGACGCCAATGCGGCGGCGATGGCGATCCTCAACGGCTACGACAAGAGCGACACCGCGCCGGCCTGCCCACCGGGCATGCGGCTCGCGGGCGAGCGCTGCGAGGCGGAGCCGGATGCGGACACCGGCTGCCCGTTCCCGGCGAGCCGGGTGGGCGAGACCTGCGTGGCCACGCCGCGATTTCCGCCATCGGCGAAGCTTCTGGTTGCCAATGCGCTGATGCTCGCCGGCGGTCAGGTCGCCAAGAAATACGCGGCGCTGCTCAAAGACCGGTACAGCACCGAGGTGTTCCGGCGGGCGAAGCTTGATACCGTCAACGGCTGGGTCAGGGAGCGCACCGAAGGCAAGATCGAGACGATTATCGAGAAGCTATCCGACGTGATCCTGGTCAATGCGGTCTATTTCAAATCGCGCTGGGCCGTCGCTTTCAACAAGAAGCTCACCAAGGATGAGTTCTTCAGCCTGACGCGCAGCCGCCAGGAGTTGGTCCCGACTATGCTGCAGCGGACCAGCCACGCGGTGGTGTCGCGGGAGCGCTATCGCGCTATCCGGCTGCCGTATGCGGTGCGTTCGCTCGCGATGGTGATCGCGCTGCCGAACGAGGTGGACGGGCTCGGCGACGTCGCGCGCCGGATCGACATGGATGAGCTCACGCAGATGCTCGCCGCCTTGCAGAAGGCGCCGGCCCGCCCGGTCAGCCTGATGCTGCCGCGCTTCAAGGCGGAATACTCGGCCGATCTCAAGGACCTGTTCCACAAAGCTGGCATGACGCTTCCATTCGACCTGCACCGGTCCGACTTCAGCGGCCTGACGGGCCTGGCACCGCAGACGGCCCCGACCGCGATAGACCAGATCGTCCACCGCGCCGTCATCGAGGTGTCCGAGGAATCGACGGAAGCCGCGGCCGCCACCGCGATCGGCATCCGCATCACCAGCGCGATGCCGAAGCCGGTCCAGCCGCTGCAGTTCCGGGTGGATCGCCCGTTTCTCTATTACATCGTCGACGACACGACCGGCGCGGTGCTGTTCCAGGGGCGAGTGGTCGATCCAAGGTAGCGGCGAGCGATTGAGAGGGATGGAATCAAGAAGCGCATCGGCTTAGGGCCGGGCCGCACCGCACCGGGACCTCAAACGTCGCCCTCCACCAGTCGTCATGGGACCTCGTGAAAGCGCTGACCGGATACCTCCGACCAGAGGGCGCCTGTCATTACACATCCTGACGATTGACCTGCTCGCGGCTGTAGCTAGCAATCGATGCATAGCCGCGCGCGATCGCCTCGCGTTCGGCAAAGCTTGCGACGGCATCGAGATCATCGAAGCCTTTCGGCGCGCGCGCCTCTACTAGATCGATCACACCTTCCGGGCCGCCCCGCCGGTTGGTGCGGACAATTTCCGTGGTGGCCGGCCGGCGCTCGGCATCATAGGCCGCAAACGCCTCTTCCACAGTGCCCGATGTGAGATGACGCGCTATGGTCGCAGCGTCGAGGATCGCCTGACTGGCGCCGTTGCTGCCGACGGGATACATCGGATGCGCCGCATCTCCCAGCAATGTTACTTGGCCGAACGACCAGCGCGGCAGCGGATCGCGATCGCAATTCGGATACTCAAAGAAGGTCCCGGTGGCTTCCACCATCTCCGCGGGCTCGACGAACCCGAGTTTGAAGCGATCTTGGACGAAGTCCAACGCCTCTCCCAGGCATCCGGGACGGTTCCAATCCTCGCGACGTGGCGGTCGTTCGGCGCCATCGCCGACGCGCGCCATCACCGCCCAGTTTGTCATGCGCATGCCGGCCTGTGATGGGTCGAAGTGGATCGGATAGAAAACGAACTTGGCCGCGTTGCCGCCAGCGATCACCATCGTGTGACCATCCGCGTGCACCGGCCACGGGATCGCGCTGCGCCAGAGCAAGATGCCGCTCCAGCGAGGCGGCCCTTCGCGGGGGTAGAACGTGCTACGCACGCGTGAGTGGATTCCATCCGCCCCGATCAGCCCATCGCCAGCCGCTTCGGATTGCGTTCCCGAGCGGCTTTCGAAAATCGCGGTGACGCGGCCGTGCCGCTCTTCAAGATTCACCAGCCGGCGGTCGGTGTGGAGGCGCGACGCGCCAATGCGTTCCAGCGCGGCGTGAAGCAGAACACCGAGGAGCTTGCCGCGGTGAATGCTGATCTGAGGCACCTTGTAGCCGGCCTCGATGCCGCGCAGTTCACGCCACACCACCTGGCCAAGCCGGTTGGTGTAAATCAGCTCGCGCGTGCGGATGCCGGCCTCGTCCACAGCGGGGAGCAAGCCGAGCGCCGCCAGCTCCTTAACCGCATGAGGCAAGACGTTGATGCCAACGCCCACCTCGCGCAGCTCTTGTGCCTGCTCGTAGATATCGACATCAATTCCGACGCGGTGCAAGGAAAGCGCCGTCGCTAGGCCGCCGATTCCGCCACCGATGATGAGAAGCTTCATCGCGACTTCGACCGCTGCGTGATCAAGGTTGCTCGACGACTGGAGTCCTGAGTTCCTCTCATCGAGAAGGACCGTACTTAAGGAATACGGCACGGTCCGATCTTCAGCTCTTTGCAGGGATCCTTTACGCGCTCGATGGTCCCGATCACCTTCTGACGGAGACGCCCGTCCTGCATGACCACTTCTGAGAGATACTCGTTCATGATCACGTCGCGCGTGGCCGGATCGATCGTCATCGGCCCGCGTGGGCTGTCGTGCGTCCATCCCCTAAGCGCCGCAAGCGTCTTGTTTGCGTCGCTTTTGTCGTTCGTTGCATGGATCGCATGCACGATTGCCGCCATGCCGTCATAGCCACCGATGGCGAAAAAGTCCGGAACTGCGTCGGCACCGTATTCTTTCTTCCATGCCGCGACGAAGTGCTGGTTCTCCGCATTTCCGAGATCGGCATTGTAGTGGTAGGCGGTGATGAGACCGACCGCGGCCTCTCCCATCGCTTGCAACTTGCTGTCCTGGCTGATTTCGCCGGGGCCGATGAGCTTGATGCCGGCCGCTCGCATTCCGAGCGCGTGATAGGTCCTGATTGCCGCCAGGGCGAAATCGCCAGCCGGCACGAAGACGTAGAACACGTCCGGCTTCTTGTCCCTGGCGCGCTGGAAGAACGGCGTGAAGTCGGGCACCGCAGCGGTACCGCCCATCGGGATCTCGTCGATCACCGTACCGCCATGGGCTGTGAAGCCGCGCTTGAAGGCGGCGAGGCTGTCCCGTCCGCCCGCGAAATCGCTGTAGCCGACCACCGCGGTCTTCGCCTGCAGCATCCTGGCGGCGGCCTCGCCCATGGAAAATCCGGCGTGCCAGTTGCTGAACGACACGCGGACATAGTAGGGCGACAGGTTGGTGATGTGCGCCGTTCCTGCGTTCAGGATCACGGCGAGCTTCTTCCCCGCGGTGACCAGCGGCGCGCTGGCGATCGCGCTCGGCGAATCGTACCAGCCGGTGAGGATATCGACATTTTGCTGGGTCAGCAGCTCCTGTACCGCGATGCGTGCACTGGCGCCGCCGAGGTCTTTAGCGTCGCGCTTGATCAGCTTGATCGTGTACGGCTTCACCTTCTCGGCGTTGAGCTTGAGGTAGAGCTCAAGGCCCCGATCGATTTGCCGCGCGTTCTCCGCGCCGACGCCGGTATAGGGCAGCTGAACGCCGACCTTTACCTCCTGCCCATGTGCCCAGCTGCCGGAGAGGATCAGAGCGGCCGAGGCTGCAGTGATCAGTCCGGTCACCGAACTCCTTGACGCCGCCCGCACCGACATAAGGCGGCTGTTCTTCTGCGTGCGATCAACACGCATCGTGTGCATCACCTATCTCCTCGTTCAATGATCTCGATCGTCGGGACGCCGCTCGCGGCAGCGTGCTGTCGTTCGCTGTGGCCTCGCGATTCGGCGGTGGCGAATATGCGTCGGAGCGCGAACGCGCAGGCGAGCCCGACCAGAGCGGCCGGTGCCAGGATGGCCGGCGTGGCCCGCCAGCCGAAGGACTCGACCCAGAGGCCAAGCACAGCCGGGCCGGCAAACTGACCGAGGCTGCTGGCCTGCTGCACGAGCCCGATGGTCGGCGGCACCGCCGACGGAGTTGGGGCGGTGTGCGGAGCCGCCGCATAGATTGCGCCAGGCGCAAGACCGCCGATTCCGAGCGCAAGCGCGGCGGCCAGCGAGATGCCTTGCGGCGAAAGTACGTTGCCAAACACGGCAAAGCCTGAAAGCGCAAAGAATCCGAACGCTGCCGCGACGTTGGTCCAGATCGGCACGCCAGCTCGCAACAGGAGGCTCGACGAAAGATGTCCGATCGCGCTGACCGCCAAGACCATGGCGCTGAGTAGGCCGGCCGAGCCGAGCGACACGCCATGCACCGACGTGAGCAGAAGCGGCAGCGCAAAGGCGAGGGAGAAGATTTGGCACGAATACGCGAAGAACGCGAAGGCGAGTACCAGGCAACTCGGTTGACGGATGATGATCAAGGCGTCCGCAAAAAAGCGGGCCGCCGCGCGGGCGGTCGCTGGCGTCGCCGGCGCATGGATCGCTAGAAGGATCGCGCACGAGCCGGTCGCCAACGCGTTCGCGAGCCAGAAGCTGCGCCAGCCAATCGCCGGCAACAGTGGTGCGGCAAGCAGCATCAGCATGATGCCGATGGGCATGTACGCGCTCCAGGCGGCCATCACGAAATCCCGCTTCTCGCGCGCAACCAGTTGCGCGAGCATGCTCGGGATGGCGAGGACAACAGCCAGGAAGCCGACCCCTTCGATGATGCGCGCCACCAGCAGAACAAGCTGATCGGGCGCACTGGCGCCGATCACGTTGCCGAGCGCGATCACGCCCATCCCACCGATCAACGACCGCCGAGCGCCCAACCGGCCCACCACGAGGCCGGCGCCGATGCCCGTCATTGCGCCAAGCGTCGCGAATGTCGCGACGATCAGCCCGGCGACGTCAAGACCGAGCGCCAGGTCGCCGCGGATCATCGGAACCGAGATGATGGCCTTGCCGATCTGCGCGGCGGCGACGACGCCGACGCCCATGAGCAGCAGCACTTGCAGTTTCCCCGCGTATGCTTCCACTGTGCTGCGTGGACCGATCGATGCCGCGTTTGCGGTGAGCTTGCTGTGGCTCATTGCGCTCTCAGCACATTTCCTTGCACGGGGACCATATGCAAAGGCCGCGCGGGGACGCTTGGGCGGGAACGACAGCGGCTTGGGAAGAAACGAACTGCCAATCAGGGCGTGGCACTGGTTTGCGGGCCCTCGGGACTCGACGGTGCCCACGCACCGTGTGGTGATACGGGAACAAGCGAACAGTCGCTGATTTCGACTGGAACTCACGAAATCCGCAGACGTTCTTTAATTTGGTTGCGGCGCAATAGGGGGTGACCGGCAAACAGGGATTGTGCATGACCTCCGCGACAGCCGACTTCAAGTCGTATCGCTTCTCGCGTGTCCCCGTGCACGTCGGGGATTTTCGTTCGGATGTGGCGGGCGTCGTTCGGCCATTCGGCTTGGCGTGGCGCGTGGTTTCGATGCTGTCCGAAGGTTCGTGCTATGAGGACCTAACCGTTCACGGGGTGGGGCGGAACGGCAGCAGGATCGGAGACGCCGGCGTCTGCGTGCAACGCGCGTCGGTCTCCAGTGGAGTGTCGATTCAACGGACGCGGGATCTTCTGTGCAACGATGATGTCGTCCTGTACATCCAGGAAGCGGGACAACGCACCGTGTCACAACTCGGTCGGGAAGCGACCGTGGGTGCGGGCAATGGCCTGCTCTGGTCCAATGCGGACGTCAGCACCGTCGTCATGCCCGAGCCGGTGCAATTTGTTCACATCTGCGTGCCGCGCAAGTTCATGCTGGCTCTGGCTCCCGGGCTCGAAGACGCCTTCGTGCGGCCGCTTCCGCCGAATGCCGGCGTTTTGCGGCTGTTGTTGAGCTACATTGACGTTCTTGAAGACGAGGACACGACAAAGACGCCAGAGCTGCAACGCGTCGTCGCAATGCACATTCATGATCTCTGCGCGCTTGCGATCGGGGCGACGCGCGACGCGGCCGAGATCGCCAAGGGACGCGGCCTGCGCGTCGCTCGGCTGCGCGCGATCAAGACCGATATCATTCGGAACCTGCGAGACGGGGATGTGTCGGTCGCTGCGCTCGCGCGACGCCACGGCGTCACCACGCGCTTTATCCAAAGGCTGTTCGAGAGCGATGGTACGACGTTGTCGAAGTTCGTGCTCGGCCAACGTCTCACCCAAGCCTACCGCATGCTGGCAGACCCGGGGCAAAGTCAGCGCATGATCGGAACTCTTGCCTTCGAGGTCGGTTTTGGCGATCTGTCCACCTTCAATCGCGAGTTTCGCCGCCACTATGGCGCGACCCCCTCGGACGTGCGGGCTGCAGCGTCAAATAACCTTGCGCGCTGAAACCGTGCGCGACGATTGAATCTGGTGTACAAGGCGTCTGCCGCGCCAACTTGTCGCCAATGACCAAATTGAACCGCCGCAGCGCGCCAGCCCCGGCCGGCTACGCCTGTAGATGCACAATGCGGTAGCTAACCCCAAGACGGACGCTTCCCATTCAAGCAGCGCCATCCCTAATCCGAGCCGACAGGCAAGGTGGAGCTATGGTCTGCTCATGGCCCATCGCTGCGGATCTGGCGAGCCAGATTTGCGTCCGCTCTTGGGATCAAGTGGACGTGCATTGCCGCGACACCTTGGTTGTGCCCGCCCTTACGTTGGCGCCAGCGTGCGGTCGAGCAGTGTCGTTACCTCGTTGTTCGCGAGCTGTGCCGCGCCAAAGGTCGCCCCACGTTGCCCACCCAATCTCGACCGCGCATAGAGGTCGGCGATCCCTCCTGGAGCGCTTTGGTTGAGCGCCGCGGTCGCGGCAAGCCGAGCCAGCAGCTCAACAGCAAGACGCAGGTCGGATTCGCCGGTGGGGTCGCTCAGGATTCGCACGACAGCAGAGGCGGCTTCGGCGGCACCGGAGCAATCCGCTGCTTCGCGCGCAACATCGTTGATCACGGCGCGAGCGCCATCCTTGTTCCGGGCAAACACGCGCAGCACATCAAGACACACGACGTTGCCGGAGCCCTCCCAAATGGCATTGACCGGCGCCTCGCGATAAAGTCGCGCCAGCATTCCCTCTTCGACGTAACCGTTGCCGCCGAGACATTCCATCGCTTCATACGCAAACGCAGGCGCGGTCTTGCACACGGCGTATTTCACCGCGGGCGTAAGCAGCCGAGTCCGCACCGCATCCAGTTCCGAAAGCGCACTGCGGTCGAACGCGCTGCAAAGGCGCATCACCGCGGCGAGGGCGCCTTCCAGTTCGAGCGCCATATCGGCCAGCACCGTGCGCATCAGCGGCTGGTCGATCAGCCGTTTCTGAAACGCCGTTCGGTATCGGCAATGGTGGACGGCCTGCGCCAGCGCCATCCGCATCATCCCGGCGGACGAGATCGCACAATCGAGGCGTGTCAGTTGCACCATCCGCATGATGGCTTGGATGCCGCGGCCTTCGTCCCCTATGCGAATGGCATAGGCATCAGAAAGCTCCACCTCGGTCGATGCGTTGGATCGGTTTCCGAGCTTGTCCTTGAGCCGCTGAAAGTGAAGCCCGTTGACCTGTCCGTCCGGCGTGAAGCGCGGCAACCAGAAGCACGTCAGGCCGCCGGGCGCTTGCGCCAAGACCAGGAATGCGTCGCACATGGGTGCCGACATGAACCACTTGTGACCATCGAGGCGGTAGCCTTCGTCGGCCGGCACCGCAGTCGTCGTGTTGGCGCGCACGTCGGTGCCGCCCTGCTTCTCGGTCATGCCCATGCCGACCGTGATGCCGGCCTTCTCCCACCACGGCCGAAATGTTGGGTCGTACGTCCGCGACGCAATCTTGGGCATGACCTGAGCGAACAGGTCCGGCTCGGCCGCAAGCGCAGGCACCGCTGCGCGTGTCATGGTAATCGGACACATGTGGCCATTCTCGACCTGAGCCACCATGACATAGCGGGCCGCACGCACGGCTTCGGCGGGGGCTGCGGCCGCCGTTCCATCCGAAAGCCACGTGGACGCCTGAAGCCCCTCCCGTATGCTTTCGGCCATGAAAAAATGATAAGCCGGATGGTATTCGACGACGTCGCATCGATTGCCATTGGCATCAAAGGCGCGCAGCTTGGGCGGGTTCTCGTTGGCAATGCGAGCTTGTTCGAGCATTCGCGCGGAGCCCCAACGGGCGCCAAATGCAGACAGGGCCTCGACCTCGCTCGTTGCCCCGTTGGCCGAGACGGCCTCCAGCAGCAGTCGATCATTCGTGAACAGGTTGATGTCCGCAAACGGCGGCGACTGGTTGAAGACCGTTGAATTGTTCGAGCGCGTGACCATGGCAAGATCCCGCAGCCAGCTTTGATGACAAGCTTAGCATGCCGACACCGGCACCGGCATCCGGGTGACTTGCGCGCCGCGAACTCGGTGCGCTCCCTCTCCCTAAAAGGGGGAGGGTTGGGGTGGGGGTCGCTTCGCGGTGCAGATGATCCCCACCCGATTGCAGTCGCATCGCGACTGCAATCGACCTCCCCCTTTCAGGGGGAGGTGAACGCGCGGCGCGGCCGTCACTTGGTAAGGCAATCAAACCGTGCTGCGGTATCGCTTCACTCTCCCGTGTAGCGCAGCACGTACAGGCCGAGGTTCTTGTCGGTGACGAAGATGTTGCCACGCGAGTCCACCAGCACGTCCTCGCTCGACACGGCGAGCCCCTTCGGCAGGACGCCGCGCCGCTTCTGCGGATCGGGCGGCATGTAGTAACCGACCTCACGCGGCGCGGTCGAGGCGCTGATGTCGTAGATGCGTAGCCCGGCGTTGAAGTAGGTCAGGTAGATCAGGTGATCCTGCTTCTTCACGAACGGATTGTGCTGCAACTGGTTCTGGTTGTGCGGGCCGAAGCGGCCGCCCTTCTCACAGAAGCTCTTGTACGGCGCCTCGGCAGGCGGAAGCGGCGTCGGAAATGTTGAGACCAGCCGCGGCCGCGCGAGATTGGAGATGTCGACGACGGAGGCGTGATTGGCCGGCTCATTGCAGTTTTCCCGGATCGCTTCGGAGTTCACGACTGCAATATTCTTGCCCGGGACAGGTTGGATCGTGTGGACGCCGATAAAAGGAATATATGGTGGACTGAAGCTGAGGCGCCCCACGAATTTCGGCTTTGCCACGTCGGCGATGTCGACGATGACCATGCCGGCGCCGCCATAGGACAGGAACACGGTGTTGCCGACGACCTCGGGCGGACCATGCAAGCTCGTGGCCTGCGGCGGGGCAGGGGTCTCGCCTTCCTTCTGGCCCGGCACCCACCAGCGGCCGACCTCGACCGGCTTCGCCGGATCGCTGATGTCGACGATCACATAGATGTTGCCGCGATAGCCCTTCATGCCGGCGGCGAGATGCATGTACTTGCCGCCGGCATAGTAGTTGCGATGCGTGCCGTCGTGGCCGGTCTGGTAGTGGCCGACCTGTTTCGGGTTGACGGGGTCGCTGATGTGCCGCGGATACCTCATTTGCAAGGCACGCAAAAGCGGATCGATGCGAGCTATTATACGCTTGACGTATTACGGAAAGCGTTATATTATCCGGCGATATGATCCAGTCGTTTCGCGACCGCGATACCCAACGCCTTTGGCTCGGCGAGTTCGTGAAGCGGTTCGGCGGCATTGCGAAGCAAGCCCTGCGCAAGCTCGATATGTTGCAGACCGCCCGCAATCTGAACGACCTGCGCGCGCCGCCGGCGAACCGGTTGGAGGCACTGTCGGGAGATCGTCGCGGACAACACTCGATACGGATCAACGATCAATGGCGCATCTGCTTTGTTTGGACCAAGGAGGGTCCTGCTCATGTCGAGATCGTCGACTATCATTAAAGCTGATCGGACGCCCAGGCGCGTCACGACGCATCCCGGTGAAGTTCTCGGCGAGGAATTTCTGAAGCCCCTGGGTATGTCGGTGAATGCCCTGGCGATCGCATTGCGCGTGCCGGCCACGCGCATCGGCGCAATCGTCAAGGGCGAGCGCTCGGTGACGGCGGACACCGCCTTGCGACTGGCGCGTTTCTTCCGCACCAGTCCCGAATTCTGGATGAATTTGCAGGCAATGTACGATCTCACCAAGGCGCAACAGGACAATGGAGCGTCGATCGAACGCGAGGTGAATCCGCGCGCTGCGTAAGCGCCGATTCCGGGAGGCCTCTACTCGTTCGCGGCCCGCCGCTCGGGCCGGGCCGGCCGCTTGCCGCGGGCAGCGATGTCCGCAACGAGGGTCGAGAGCGAGCCCACGGTTTCGAGCGTGAGCGTGCCTTCGCCTTCGGCGCGCGAAGCCTCCGGCATGATGGCGCGGGCGAAGCCGAGCTTCTGCGCTTCCTTGAGCCGCGCCGCCGTCTGGGCGACGGGGCGCACCGCGCCCGAGAGCGAGACCTCGCCGAAAAACACGGCATCCGCTGCCAGCGGTGCATTGGCGAGCGATGAGACGAGCGCCGCAGCGGCGGCGAGATCGGCGGCCGGTTCCTGGATGCGGAGCCCGCCGGCGACGTTGAGATAGACGTCGTGACCGGAGAGCCGCACGCCGCAATGGGCTTCGAGCACGGCGAGCACCATCGAGAGCCGGCTCTGGTCCCAGCCGACCACGGCGCGGCGCGGCGTGCCGAGCGACGTCGGCGCCACCAGCGCCTGCATTTCGACGAGCAGCGGCCGCGAGCCCTCGATGCCGGCGAAGACGGCGGTGCCGGGCGAGCCGAGATCGCGTTCGGACAGGAACAGTTCGGACGGGTTCGCGACCTCGCGCAGACCGGAGCCGGTCATCTCGAACACGCCGATCTCGTCGGTCGGGCCGAAGCGGTTCTTGACCGCGCGCAGAATGCGGAACTGGTTCGAACCCTCGCCCTCGAAGGAGAGCACGGCATCGACCATGTGTTCGACCACGCGCGGGCCGGCGATCTGGCCGTCCTTGGTGACATGCCCGACCAGGATCACGGCCGCACCCGAGCGCTTGGCGAAGCGGATCAGCGTCTGCGCCGCGCCGCGCACCTGCGTGACGGTGCCGGGGGCGGAATCCACCATGTCCGTCCACATGGTCTGGATCGAGTCGATGATGACGAGACGCGGCGTCGCGCCCTCGGACAGGGTTGCGATGATGTCTTCAACCGACGTCTCAGCGGCAAGTTCGACCGGCGCGCCAGCGAGGCCGAGCCGTTCCGCGCGCAGACGCACCTGTGCGACCGCTTCTTCACCTGAAATGTAAGCTGCGCGCTCCTTGGCGCGCGCCAGCGTCGCCGCGACCTGGATCAGCAGCGTCGACTTGCCGATTCCGGGATCGCCGCCCAAGAGCAAGACCGAGCCGCGCACGAAGCCGCCGCCCGTGACGCGATCGAATTCGGCAATGCCGGAGGCGAGGCGGGGCGCGTCCTGGGTCTCGCCGGACAGCGGCTCGAGCGCAAACCGCCGCCCCTTGCGCGGGGCCCGGCCGGGCGCGATGGGACGCTCGGCGCCTTCCTCCGCGATCGTGTTCCACTCGCCGCAGGCGTCGCACCTGCCCTGCCAGCGGCCGTAATGGGCGCCGCAGTTCTGACAGACGAAGCTATCGTTGCGGCGGGCCACGGGTGCGTTTCTTCCTCATTCCGGCTAGACTCGAATGCCAGCCTATCACGCCTGATATGGCAGTGGGTTGCCTTGGCTAGGCAGGTGACTAGTGTGGCGGTTCAGAAGTCCGCATCATTTTCGCGGCGAGTCCGACATGCGGACTTCTGAACCAAAGCCACACTCGATTCAAAGAGTTGCTAGTGTCCTTCGATTCCGAGGTTCGTATAAGAGGCCGCTGCGAAATGGTACGAACTTCGGAATCGGGACACTAGCCTTGGGCCTCGGCAATTTCGATGGAGTCGCCGGCATGAGCCTGCGTCAGCCCTGGTTTCTGGTGATGGCGCCGAAGGCCGCCAATCGGTTCGGCTCGCATTGGGTCGGCTACCGAGCGCCGCCCTGTGGGGACGTGATAGGGCGGCTGGTCACGCCCGAGAACCGGCGGGCACTGGCGGCATTCGCTATCATTTGGCTCATTGCGACGCTGCTGATCTGGCTTTGGAGCGTCACTACGGGAATGTTCTCGCCGGCATTCGCGATCATGGCGACTGTGCTGATCGCGGGCGTCATGGTGGCGAGTTTCATCCGGCTCGTTTGCGTCCAGATGGCCGACCACGTGCGTCGGGACCAAGTGCGCCGAGTGCGCCGGACCGGTCAATCGCGATAATTGCGGTGGTAGCGCTTGCCGAGATTGGTGAGCACTTCGTAGCCGATGGTGCCGCAGGCGGCGCCGAGCTCGTCAACGCCGATGTCGCCACCGATCAACGTGGCCAATTCTCCGCGGCGGGCCACCCCGTTCGGCAGGTCGGTCACATCGGCCGCCAAGAGATCCATTGAGATGCGTCCGATCAGCGGACACTGCTTGCCGCCGATGATCACGTTCGCCGGCGCCTTGCCCTTGGCGGCGCCGGCAGAACGGAAGTAGCCGTCAGCATAGCCGGCCGCGACAATCGCCAGCCGAGTCGGGCGCGCGGCCGTCCAACTGGCGCCGTATCCCACCGCGTCGCCTTTCTTGACCTGGCGCACCTGCGTGATGCGACCCTTGAGCTCGACCACTGGATGCATGACGTTTTTCTGGCCGGGGATCGGATTCCCGCCGAACAGAGCGATACCGGGCCGCACCAGATCGCAATGCGCGGTCCCGCCCAGAAAGATGCCCGCCGAATTCGCCAGCGAGGATGGCACGCCGCGGAACAGAATCCGGATTTCGCGAAACAGTCGGATTTGCCGATCGTTCATCGGGTGGTCGGGAATCTCGGCGCAGGCGAAGTGGCTCATCAGCAGCTTGAAGCCGTGTCCTTCGGCCTTAACGCGTGGCGCGATGGCGACTGACTCTTCCGGCGTCAGGCCGAGCCGATTCATGCCAGTGTCGACGTGCAGCGCGGCCCCGCCTTGCCATTTGTTGGTGGCGACGAACGTGTCCCACTCGGCGAGCTCCATCATGCTGTTGATCACCGGCCGCAGGTTGGCATCGGCGAAGGCCGGCGCCGTGTTCGGCATCAAGCCGTTGAGCACGTAGATGACGGCGCCCGGCGCGACCGCGCGCACGTGGCGGCCTTCCGCGATATCCGCGACGAAGAATGTCCGGCAGCCGACCTTCTTGAGCGCCGGTACCACCCGTCCGATGCCGCAGCCATAGGCGTCGGCCTTGACGGCCGCGGCGCATTCCACCGGCACGGTCATGCCGTAGAGCCGCTTCCAGTTGGCTGCGATCGCGGCAAGGTCGATCGTAAGCACGCCGCCAGTCTCGGCTTCGCCGGAGGCGATCATGGTGGGTTGCAGCGTGGTTTCTTGTGCGGGCATCGGAGGCCGGATCTTAGGCGGACGAACATAACGGACGTTACGCTCGGCACTTTGGCCTAGTTATGGACGGCATTGCGCGGGCCGTCCACAGGACCGTCGGTCGGATTGGCGCGGCCGAGGCGCTGCAAGCAACCGCGGCGGCGATCCCGCGTAACCCGACATGAGGCGCGTCTTCGAAAGGTTTATGTCGGGTTACGCGGATCAAAAATGTGTCGGAACCGAACCGGACCGCGCTAACCCGACCTAGGGCTTTAATAGTCGCTCACGCGCTCCGGCACCTGCTGGTCGAGCGCGAGGTTGTCGAAGCGTGTGACCGCCGCCTCGAAGTGCACGTTCACAGTGCCGGTCGGACCGTGGCGCTGTTTGCCGATGATGATTTCGGCCTTGGCGTGCACCGCCGCCATGTCGGTCTGCCACTTGAGATGCTCTTCGCTGCCCGGGCGCGGCTCCTTGTTGCTGAGGTAGTATTCCTCGCGGAACACGAACATCACCACGTCGGCGTCCTGCTCGATCGAGCCGGATTCTCGCAGGTCGGAGAGTTGCGGGCGCTTGTCGTCGCGGTTCTCGACCTGCCGCGACAACTGCGACAAGGCGATGATCGGCACGTTGAGCTCTTTGGCCAATGCCTTGAGGTTGGTGGTGATCTCGGTCACCTCCTGCACGCGATTGTCCTGGGAGCGGCGCGAAGACCCTTGCAGGAGCTGGATATAGTCGATGACCAGAAGATCCATGCCCTTCTGGCGCTTCAGGCGCCGGGCGCGGGCCGCAAGCTGCGCGACTGTCAAACCGCCGGTCTCGTCGATGTAGAGCGGCAGGTGCTGCAGCTCGACCGCAACGTCCTTGATCTTCTCGAAATCGCGCTCGTTGATGCCGCCGCGGCGGATCGTGCTCGACGGAATGCCGCTCTGCTCGGCGATGATACGGGTGGCGAGCTGCTCGGCCGACATTTCGAGCGAGAAGAACGCGACGACGCCGCCATTGACGGTGGTGATATGGCCGTCCGCCTGGACCTCGCCGCGCCAGGCGCGCGCGACGTTGTAGGCGATATTGGTGGCGAGCGCGGTCTTGCCCATGCCCGGACGGCCGGCAACGATGATGAGATCGGACGACTGTAGTCCGCCCATCTTGCTATCCAGGTCCCTGAGACCCGATGCCAGGCCGGAGAGCTTTCCGTCGCGCTGATAGGCGCGCGCCGCCATGTCGATCGCGGTGGTCAGCGCCGCGTCGAATTTCTGGAAGCCGCCGCCGTAACGGCCGACTTCGGCGAGGTCGTACAGCCGCCGTTCGGCCTCTTCGATCTGGTCGCGCGGCGCAAAGTCGACCGGCGCATCGAACGCCTCGTTGACCATGTCCTCGCCGATCGTGATCAACTGGCGCCGGACCGCGAGATCGTAGACGGTGCGTCCATAATCCGAGGCATTGATGATGGTCGTCGCTTCCGCCGCGAGGCGGGCGAGGTACTGCGAAACCGTCATCCCGGAGATTTCGACGTCGCCCGGCAGGAACGTCTTGAGGGTCACCGGCGAGGCGAGCTTCCCAGTGCGAATCAGGCTTTGCGCGATCTCGAAGATCTGTTGGTGGGCAGGCTCGAAAAAATGCTCCGGCTTGAGAAAGTCGGAGACGCGGTAAAGAGCTTCGTTATTGACGAGAATTGCGCCCAGCAGCGATTGCTCCGCCTCGATATTGTGCGGAGCGACACGATACGGCGCGGCAGGTTCCTCCACCCGCTTGCGAGCAGTTGATTCGAGAGCCATGGACTTCCAGTGATTGAGTTTTTCGACGACTTCGTGGCACGGCACCACCACCTACGCTTACGACCGACCGTTCGCGGGCATTAGCGCAGGGGCGCCGCCATAAGGGAAGCGAGGACTAACATTTCCCCCCGCAATCAACGCTGCAATATGAGCACGCAGATGCCGCTTGACGTGGCTCGCCGATGGGGCAGGGGGAATCAGTGGCGTGTCCGAACTACTCGGCAGCCGCCGCGATCTTCAAATTCGACCGCTGTTCGTCCTTATCCCGGTACATGTAGCTGCGGGTCAGCGGAACGCTGTCGATGCTCTTGCTCAGCTGGATCTGGAATACCACGAGCCCGTAATACCTGAAGGATGCCTCGAAGCCGGCCAGGTAGTATTCCCACATCCGGATGAATCGCTCGGCGTTGCCAAACCGCGCGCTCAATGCGGCGTCTTCTTTAAACAGCCTGACGACCTCCTGGCGATTGGCGAGGAAGTTGGTCCGCCAAGCGCGCAGCGTCTCGGCATAATGAATGCGAAGAACCTCGATATCGCTGATGATGAGGCCCGATCGCTCGATGGACGGCGCGATTTCGGACAGGGCAGGGGTGTAGCCGCCGGGAAAGACGTAGCGCCACACCCAGGCGTTGGTATCGGAAGGACCGCTCCAGCGTCCGATCGTATGCAGCATCATGACGCCGTCATCGGTCAGCAGGTCATGGCATTTTTTGAAGAACGTGTCGTAGTGCCGCTTGCCGACATGCTCGAACATTCCGACCGATACGATGCGGTCGAATTGCTCCGAAAGCAGCCGATAGTCCTGGATACGGAATTCGCACGGTAGTCCTTCCGCCTCGGCGCGGTGTCGCGCGATCTTGACCTGTTCCTCGGACAGATTGATGCCGACGACCGAAACGTTGGAGCTGCGTGCGAGGTGCAGCCCAAGCCCGCCCCAGCCGCTTCCGATATCGAGAACCTTTTGCTTCGGCTTCAGTAGCAATTTCGAAGCGATATGCTTTTTCTTTGCAAATTGGGCTTCTTCCAAGGAAGCGTTCTCGTGTTCGAAGTAGGCGCAGGAATATTGCAGGTCCGAATCCAGGAACAGCCGGTAGATGCGATAGTCGATGTTATAATGGTGACGCGCATTGCGGCGCGAGCGCCAGAGATTGTTGTCGAGAAAGGTCCGCCGGAATGCCGAGCGCACATTTGCCAGCAGGCGCCGCCAGACAGACGGTTGAGCGCGGCTGATGTTCTTGACGATCAAATCAAGGAAGTCTGCGAGGGATCCTTGTTCGACAACGATGCCGCCATTCATATAGGCCTCACCGAGACGCAGCTCGGGGTCGATAATGACGGCCAGTTGCCAAGCGCCGGACGTGAAGCGAACCGCGACCGGCGTGCCTGTCCGATCGCCAAAGGCAAAAGCTGTCCCGTGCGCGGTCGTGACTCGAAGATCCCCCGCGCGGATCAACCGGCTCAACGTCACTCGAAGCAACCGATCCATCGGCCGCCTCCTTCAAACCTGTCGCGCCTATGCGTGCACACCGCCCGCCATGCCCGCGACACATTTGGCGTCCACCCGCAACATCAACGAGAAAAACACGGCCCCGCCCCCGGGGCTGGTAACCCGCCGGGACCCGAACATTAGAACAAAGTCAGCGGGCGACGGCAATGCGGGGGTTCCTCAGTTGCCTGGTTACAAAATGCGCGGCAAGCTAAAGGTTCCGGTCGGGCGGCCGTTATTTAGAGCAGAGGTCAGGGTTCAGCAGTGGGATTCGGGCTGACGTCCACCGGTAACGGGAAGGTGACCGCGTCGACGGTGCGCTGGGCGGCACCTTGGGTCGTGGGGGTGCTGGCCGTCCTGGTGGCGAGTTCGGCGTTGCCGCAGGGCAATATCGATGCCGGGAAGTCGCCGGCGCAGATGTTCGCCGACACCTGCTCCAATTGCCACCGCCGTCCTCAGGAGCTCAAGCGGGCGAGCGCGGGCTTCCTGCGCCAGCACTACACGCCGGGCGCCCAAGAAGCGGCGGCAATGGCGAACTATCTCGCGAGCATCCCGGCAAGCCCGCGTGCCCAGGATCGTCGTCCCAAGGCGCAGGACAGGGAAAGGGCCAAGGTTCAGCAGCAGGCGCAGGAGCGTCCCAAGACCCAGCCGGTGGCCAACAAGGGGAAGCGGCCGGAACTCGCCAAATCGCCGACCTCCGAACCTTCTGCGGAGGTATCGCAGGAGGTGCGCGTGGAAACGGCACCGGTCCTGAAGCTTGAGCCGTTCGAAGAGTAGAGCGTGTGCTCGTACTCGGGCTTTTTGAGCCAGCTCGCTCATAGCTGGTTCTGCCGTCTCGATCTCGACAAGGTGCCTGACCACTCGGCGTTCTCGGTCAATCGCCACGGTCGCTTCCCCGGCAGCGGTCTCCTGCGCTACGAGGTCGACGCGGTGGCGCGGGTCCGCGGGCATGGTCAAAGGCAAGGCTGCGCCGCCGATGGAGGCGCCGGCTATTCGGCGGCGGCTTGAGGTCTCCGCAGCAGCCCCTCCAGCAACGCCTTGAAGGCGGGAATAGCCTTCCGAGAGGCCGACGCGGGATCGGGGGCGTTGGCGATCCATAGAGCAGCGTCAGTTGAGGCGCCGGAGATTAGCCGCGCGGCGATGTCAGCGTCGATATCGTTCCTGACCACTCCATCCGCTTGCAGCTGCTCCACGTTGGCTCGGATTGCTGCGATGCAGCTATTGGCGCTTGGCCAGCGTGACGGATCGCCCAGCACGGCCGGGCCGTCGCGCAACATGATCCGCTGGATATCCGGCTCCAAGGCCATCTCCACGTACCCGATATTCTCGTGAACGAAACCTTCCCACCGCGTAGCCGCAGTGGCGGAGATCGCCTTCAGCCGCTGGGCCATCTCCGAGTCGATCTGGAGAACCACGGCTTCCAGCAGGCCTTTCTTGTCCCCGAAGTGGTGATAAAGCGCCCCACGCGTCAGGCCGGCCTCGGCCGTGAAATCGTCCATTGAAGCTTCAGAGTAACCCTGTTCACCAAAGGCTTTGCGAGCTGCAGCGATCAGCTTGGTGCGGGTTTCGGCGATCATCTCAGGGCGCGATCTTCGCGACATCCGACGCTCCCAGCAAAAAAAGTGGGTAGAGGCCAGTTGACATACGTGACGTATGTAATTAACTCGCAGACATACGAGGCGTATGTATGCCTGCGGGACATGCGCCGCAACCGTCGAAAAGGTCAGCTATGTCCAACCTCTATCGCGAAATCTTCCGCGCGCCCGGAACCAAGGGGTTCGCCGCTGCTGGCTTCGTGGCTCGCCTTCCGATTGCCATGGCGCCGATCGGCATCGTGACGATGCTGTCCCAGACCCGCGGCGAATACTGGCTCGCTGGAGCAGTCGCCGCCGCCTTCACGCTCACCAACGCCTTCGCCGCGCCGCAGATCTCGCGCCTCGTCGACCGCTTCGGTCAGAGCCAGCTCCTGACACCGACAGCGGCGGTGTCCGTCCTGGCCTTTGGAGCCTTGATGCTCGCTACCCGCCTGGACTGGCCAGCCTGGACCCTGTTCGCGTCCGCGTTGCTCGCGGCGGCCATGCCCAGCATCCCGGCCATGGTGCGGGCGCGTTGGACCGAGATCTTCCGCGACCGTCCGGAGCTGAACACCGCCTTCGCTTTCGAATCGGTCGCCGACGAACTGGTCTACATAGCCGGAGCCTCTCTCTCGGTCGGCCTGAGCGTGGCCGTGTTCCCCGAAGCCGGGCTTCTGGCGTCCACCGTCTTGTTGGCTGCCGGGATGGCCGCTTTCGTACTCCAGCGCGGCACCGAGCCGATGGCTCGAACTGCCCAAACGGGCGCGCGCAGGTCCGCCATCGCCCTGCGGCCCGTCCAGCTCGTCACCGCTGCCCTGGTCTTCGTCGGCGCGATCTTCGCCACCGCCGAGATCAGCACCGTCGCCCTGACCAGAGAGCTCGGCCAACCGGACGCCGCCAGCCTGGTGATCGGCGTGTACGCGATCGGCTCCTTTGTCGTCGGTTTGATTCTCGGGGCGTTGAACCTGAAGGCTCCTCTGCAGCGCCAGCTGCTGGCGGCGCTCAGCGTCGTCCTGCTGACCACCCTGCCGCTGCTGCTGGTCGGCAGCGTGCCGGGGCTGGCCGGCGCGATCTTCCTGAGCGGCGTGGCGATCTCGCCAACCTTCATCACTGCTTTTGGTCTGATCGAGCGGCGCGTGCCGCCCGAGGTTCTGACTGAGGGCGTGACCTGGGTGATGACGGGTATCGGTATCGGCATGGCCCTGGGCGCCTTCGTGTCCGGCTTGGTAGTCGACACCTTCGGTCCGCGGAGCGGCTTCTGGGTGTCGGTGACCGCAGCGAGTTTGGCCCTACTGACCGTCGCATTGGGTCAACGCAACCTGGGCGAAGCTCGGACCGACGCCATGGGGGCCAGGCGTGTCCCGGCAGAGTGACGCCAATCGCTCGGCCGTACCCCGGGGGCGGGGGCAAAGCCGACGTGAGCGGCCGTCTCTGTGCGAAGGCTACTCGGCGCCACACTAGCCGACCTTATCGATGAATTGTGGGCTCTCCCGCCGGGTCATCGTTCCCCAACGGGAGCGGTGACAAAACGACAAGCAAAAGCAATCTAAGAATGCTGCCCGCCTCATCGCCGATTTTATCAACGCTGTCGGCCACTTCCGGACATCCCGACAAAGCTATTTCGCCTTCTTCGGCTTGATCTTGAGCGTCTTCTTGACGAGGTCGACCACCTGCTGCGGCGTATCCAGGATTGCCTCGACGGTCCTTTCCATGTCCTCGCCCGAGACCGGATCGATATCGAGCTTCCAGGTCTTGGCCTGCGCAAGGATTTCCGGATCTTTCATGCCCTTCTCGAAGGCAGCGCGGATCGCCTTGGCGCGGTCGGGAGGAATGCCGGGCGTGCCAACCAGTGAGCGGCCAAGCTGGGCAGCTGCACCGATCAGCATGAAAGCCTTCTTGTGATCGGGATTGGTGGTCAGATCCTGCACCAGCGGCACGTCCTCGAAGCCCTTCACCCGCTTCGCCCCGATCTGCACCAGGTGAGCGATCTTATTATCCTTCACCCAGTGCGGCTGGGTGATCGCCCAGCTGACGATGGTGCCGCCGCGACCATGGATCTCGCCGCGCTCCATCGCGATGTTCTCCTCGCTCACGCTCTTGAAGCCCAGGATGATCTTGAACTTGGTCCCGAGCAGCGCGTTCATTAGGGCAGGCAGCTGATACTGGTAGGAGCCGGCGCCGGTAGAGCCGAGCACCACCTCCTTCTTCATCGCGTCCTGGATGGTTAGTGCCGGCGATGTCTCGCGCCACACGGTGAGCGAGGAGTTGAGCGGCACAAACTGGCCGACCATCAGGAACTTCCGGAGGTCGTACTGGTCGCCGGTCACGCCCAGCACTTGGTTCTGCGGTGAGCTGGCGTGCATGGAGAGCAAAACCGTGCCGTCCTTGGCCGCGACCTTGTCGAGATAGGCAGCCGCCACTGCACCGCCTGCGCCGGTCATCAGTTGGGTAATGACCGTCGGGTTGCCCGGAAGGTGCTTCTCCATGATCTTGGCGCCGAGCCGTCCATAGAAGTCGTAGGTGCCGCCAGGCCCGACCGGCACGATCACGCTCACCGTCTTGCCCTTGTAAAACTCGGCCACGGGGTCGGCCTGGGCGACATCGGAGCGGGGCACAAGTGCGAGCACAGCGGCAAGACATGCCGATCTCAGGGCGATGGACGTCATGTTGCCTCCGTTGTCAGTGGCTGCTGGCCGATGGTGTAGCGGCAGTGGGAGCCGGAGCGGGTTGGCCCCGCTCTCCTTGTCCGCAGCAAGTTTCGCGGGCTTGGGGGCCGAGTGCAATGAGGCGAATGGGCTCACCGCAGCACGATCAAGCCGGCGGAGCTGGTGAGAGCCGTGGACTTCCGCCGGTCGGCAGTGTTCCGACGTTCGCCATGCCTGGCCGTCCGACCAAGAGCGAACTTCTGAACCAAAGCTACACTAGAATCAATGAGTTGCTAGAGATTCCGAAGTTCGTATAGGAGCCCGCTGCGAAATGGCACGGACTTCGGAATCGGGGACCTAGTGTCCCTTTGAATCCGAAGTTCGCAAGCTGCTAGTGGAGTTTTGGATTTGACATTCGCTTTGGGAGTCTGCGGTCATCCACTCCACTAGCCTACTTGGTCTCGTCGGCGGGCGTGGCGGCCTCCTCGGATTCGTCGCGCGCCTCGGACGCTTCCGGCTCAAAGAACGACTCGGCGTTCGCGAGCGCCTCGGCCGCCGCTTCCTGCTCCTCGGTCCGCGCAACGGTGATGTCTTCGCCGCGCTGGAGGCGGGCAGCTTCGTCCGCGTTGCGGGCGACGCCGATATTGACCGTGACCTCGACCTCCGGGTGCAGGGCGATCGGGATCTTGTGCATTCCGATGCTCTTGATCGGCGTATGCAGCGCGACCTGATTGCGATCGAGGTTGAAGCCCTTCTCGGTCACCAGCACGGCGATATCGCGCGGCGACACGGAGCCGTAGAGCTGTCCGCCTTCGGCCGCCTGGCGCAGCACGGTGAAGGTCTGGCCGTCGAGCTTCTTGGCAATCTTCTCGGCTTCGCCGCGGTTCTCGAGATTGCGCGCCTCGAGCTCGGCTTTCATCGTCTCGAAGCGCGTGCGGTTGTCCTTGGTGGCGCGCAGCGCCTTGCCCTTCGGAAGCAGAAAATTGCGAGCGAATCCGTCCTTGACGCGAACAACGTCGCCCATTTGTCCGAGTTTGCTGATACGTTCGAGCAGGATGACTTCCATTGGTCTTCTCCTTCAATCGTTGAAGCGGTGTGATCAGGTTTTCTTGTGATCAGATCCTGGGGGCGGGTGGACCCGCCCCCGGCGAAGCGAAGCGGCCGCGGATATTGAAAGCGCTCTCGGCAAGCCCGAGCAGCGACATCGCGAGGATTGGCCAGCCGAAGACGACGACCGCGAAATAGGCGCCGACGAGCGCAAAGGCGCGACCGCCCATGCCGCGCGTGATGTTGTGCAGCACCGCGAAACCCATGAGCGCGTAGGCCATGAACAGGCTTGCCGCCAGCACCCCGGACAGCATGCCGGGCAGGTCGGGAAGGAAAGACCCTGCAATCGCCGCCGCCAGTATTCCCGGGGTGATCCCAGGCAGCGTCATGGTCGAGAGGTCGGGCCACGGGCGGCGTAGCCGCCCGGAGATTTTCACGACCCGGCCCGCAAGCCAGAGATTGAACGTGTTGAGAATCGTCAGCAGCACTGCCGCCGCCGGCGGTAGTGCTGCCACCAGGATGTCGAGGATGCGGCTGGGATCCGTGCGTCCCGGAATTTGCGTCTGGTCCTGGGCGCGTAGCCCACGCTCAAACGCACTGCGCATTTCGGTTTGGAACGTTTCCTTGTCGGTGCCGAAATTGAGCACGGCGACGGCAATCACCAGCGAGCCGATGATCGCGGCCCAGAGAACAAGGCGACCGATTGGATACCACTCCATTCCGCCAGCCGATCCGTTCGTCGCCACCGTACGGCCAAGCAGCGCCAGATAACCGAGCCACCACGCGGGCAGGCCGACCCCGAACAGGAACGCAAGGCAGAACGTGAAGCCGAGTGTGAGGCCAAGGCCCGTTGCCGCCAGCAGCGCGCCGAGCAGGCCGGCAACATGGGTCCAGCCCATGGCCGCGATGAGGATCGGCAGCGATGAGAGATAGAACAGGAGAGTCGCGAGGATCGAGCTGGTCGCGACCGATGCGAACAGCAGCGCAGCCGCCGCGCCGGCGCCAATTGCAACGAGAAGAACCTGTACCATCGCAAGCTGTCCCGCTTCGCAGCGGTTAGAGGCGGCAGGATGCCGCCCCAACCATCGGCCGTCGCACTATTTGAGCATGATCTTTTCCGAAAACCGGTATCCGCCCTGGATCAAGTCCGGGGCAGGCTTTTTCGGGATCATGCTATCCGCGGTGGCCTTGCTCGATTCTCTAATTCTCCGCTCATTCCCGCCTCCGACCTGATCGGGAGCCGGGACGAGCGGCAGGGTGCTTACCGGATCACGTAAGGCAACAGCCCGAGGAAGCGGGCACGCTTGATCGCCCTCGCAAGCTCACGCTGCTTCTTGGCCGAAACCGCAGTGATGCGGCTGGGCACGATCTTGCCACGCTCCGAAACGTAGCGTTGCAACAGCCGCACGTCCTTGTAATCGATCTTCGGCGCATTGGCGCCAGTGAACGGACAGGTCTTGCGGCGGCGGAAGAATGGCCGGCGCGTTTGGGTCGGTGCAAAGCCCATCGTTATGCCTCCGTAGCCTGCTCGTCGGGCGCGTCGTCACGCGGTGGGCGTGCGCCGCGCTCTCCGCGATCACGGTCGCCGCGATCGCCACGGTCACGGAAGCCGCCGCGGTCGCCACGATAACCTCCGCCACCACCGCCGCGCTCGTCGCGCTCGCGATCCCGGTCCACCTTGCGCATCATCGCCGACGGGCCCTCTTCAAGCTCGTCGACGCGCACGGTCAGGTAGCGCAGGACTTCTTCGTTCAGGCGCTCCTGCCGCTCGATCTCATTGATCGCGGCGGGCGGCGCGTCGAGATTCAGCATCGTGAAATGCGCCTTGCGGTTCTTGCGCACGCGATAGGAGAGCGTCTTCACGCCCCACTGTTCGATCTTGGTGGCCTTGCCACCCAGTTGTTCGACAATGCCCTTGAACTGGGCGGTCAGTTCTTCGACCTGCTGCGCGCTGGCGTCCTGGCGCGACAGGAAGACGTGCTCATAAAGCGGCATGAAAATGCCTTTCCCTTTCTTTCGAGCCGATCCTGGCGCCAAGCCCTCCGAGCCCTTTCGGGAAAGGCTCGAATGCTGCGAAGGCGGGAACACTGGACGCCGGACCACTCGGCCCTGCCGCGCGAGGTTAACCTCGCTCGACCGTCCGTTCAGCTCCCGGCCAGGATCGAGCGGAGGCGGTGTTTATAGGGTCTCCCGACGAAAACGCAAGCGTTTGAGAGGTGGCGTGTAGCCCGGCTGAACGTGAGCGACATCCGGGTCAGGCCACGGGGATGGCACTGGATGTCGCCCTCAGCGCGTCAAGAGCGCGCTTTGGCTACAGTTCCTTCGGACCTTGAGGTCATCTTCGGCGGTCTGTTACGCCGAACCACCTTCCGGTGGTTACATCGTCCAGAGAGAGAGAGCGGTAACGGGGCCAGTCGTGGCTGCCCTAGCCGGGGATGGTGGGGAAGTTGCGCTGAAACCAGAGCACAACATCGTCGATTACGTGCGATCCTCCCTGCTGATGGAAGAACGTAATCTCTCGATCTTGATTCGGGACGGCCGGATCCCACAGCCGACTTGTGTTGAGGAGAACGTGAACTGCCGCGTATTGCCCCTCTGTGAATCGACAAGCTTTTACCAGGCTTCCACCCGCGAACTGGGGGTGAAGGTCAATATTGAGGACGTGAGGTTGGGCCCCGTCCGGATCAACCGTAAACGCAAGGATCGCGTTGAAACGAGAACTTTCGTGAACGAGTGCGTCCGGGACCTGCTCGATAGGAAAGCGCCGAGTCCTGTTCCCAGAAAGCGTAAATGTGCCACCGCTTAGAACAATGTAATCTGGCAACGTGGCCATTGTCTGCTTCCCTCTCAGTCATAGGCCCGAGATGCACCCCCAAGTAAGCTTTCTTACTGAACCCTGTCTTGGAAATATGCGAACTGAGAATTGGAAAATAACGAACTCGACTTCGGTTAAGGGACTGGCGATGGCTTCCGCAGTCTATTGGCAGCAAACGGAAGGCTAAGCGCAATTAAGGACACGACAGCGCTCGCATGACAGCAAATAGAAGGCGCGGTCCGCCCCGCTGCGCCTTTTGCAGCAGCAGCGAGCAGCCTCAACTACGGATGCTTAACGTCACTCGTCCAGCCGGTACTGCATTCACGGTCATTCCCCCCGGACGTTGGTGTTATCAGACCTCTCGCCGGGTACCGCGAAAATGCGTCGGCGGCGCGCCGAAGCGGCGCCGGAAGCGGTGGTTGAAATAGGATACGTCGTTGAAGCCGGCTTCCAGCGCAATGGCGCTGACGGTTCAGCCGGTATAGCGCGGATCGGCGAGCATCTGATGGACACGCGCGAGGCGCACGTTCAGCAGGAATTCCGAGAACGTGGTTCCTTCACCCTCGAACAGCCGCTGTACATAGCGCGGCGTCACGCGATGGCGCGCCGCCACGGCGTTCACGTTAAGCCCGCAATGGCCGAAATTGTCAGCGACGGTGCGTTTGATCGCTTGCAGCCGGGCCATGCGCAGGCCGCGGCCTTCGGCAACGAAGGCAGCGTCACGGGTGGCTCCGAGCACGAGCGCGAACAGGTCGCGCACGTGGACCGCAGCGACCTTGGCCAGGTCGGCGTTGATCGATGTCTGCCCCTCCTCAAGAAACCGGAGGTAGCCGAGCAGGTATTGCAACGCTTCGACGTCCGCCGGGATCCGTCTCAGCATTGCGCCATCTGGGTTCGGCACGAGCGGGGCCAGCTCGGCGCGGCGAATATGGACGCAGCGATAATGCGCGGTGGACGGGGTCGCGCATGTACCGGCTTCCGCCGCGTTCATCACGACCGCCTCGCCCGCGCTGAAGGCAATCTCGCGACCGCGTTGGGCCGCTGTGCCGTCCGACGTACTCACGAAGAAGCCGACATCGTCGTTGCCGTCGGCGACGAGCGCGGGCGTTCGTGAAAAGCGCACCGGCGATATGATCGACGTCACCAGATCAAGATTCGGCACGCTGTGCACTATGAGATCGGCATGAAACGGCACGTCGGGCGCCGGCTCGATCTCGGTGTGGAATACTGATCGTCCGAACAATTCCCGCCAGACAGGGATGCGGTCTCGCGCCGGCAGGTCGTCGGTCGAAAACCGCACCGGCTTGAAATCTGCAGCCTGCGTCTCCACGGGGCAATCACTCCGCTGACTGTGGTGCTCCGCCCGTCGAAAGGTACACGCACTATCCTGCAACGTCGAGGCGAGGTTGTTCGCTACAGGACAAGCCTTGTCGCTCCTGCCCAAGACGCACAACAAGAGCGCGCAATATGCTCGTTCGTTCATCCCGGGGCGGGATCGGAGGGGCAAATGGCGCACAGGTTAATTCGTTCGGCGATAGCGGCAAGCCTGCTGCTATCGTCGGGGGTACTCGGTTTGACGGCCGGAGCGCGGACGGTGCATGCGGCCGACCTTCCGGTCGCGCCGCCGGTCGTGGCCACCGTCCACGGCTGGGCTGGCTGCTACGTCGGCGTCAATGCGGGCTGGATGGGTGGAGCGGATCGAATCACGACGCGTCCGGGGCCAGGAGGAAGTCTCGGCCCTCTGAGCGGTCTTCCGCCGGCCGATGCAGCGCTTCTCACGAGCACCTACTCTTCCAATCAATCCGCGGGGTTCACCGGTGGCGGACAGACCGGCTGCAACTGGCAGCGTGCCGGATCGCCGCTCGTGATCGGCGCTGAATTGGATTTCAACGGGGCCCGCCTCAGGGAATCTGTGACTGCCGCATATGCACCTGTCACGCTGCCGGTGACCGGCATAGATATTCCGGGCCGCATCGAGGTCGTCACAAAGAGGCTGGACTGGTATTCGACCATCCGCGGCCGGTTGGGTCTTGGGTGGGATCGCTGGCTCGCCTATGTGACGGGCGGACTCGCGATCACACACATCCGTTCGAGTCTAGACATCCCCGTGGCTCCGTTCGCCGGTTCGGATTCCAGAACCAGATACGGGTGGACCGCCGGCGGCGGTGTCGAATATGCCTTTGCCAGCAAATGGACTGTCAGGCTTGAGTATCTCTTTCTCGACTTCGGGGCGTATACCTACGTGGCGCCGCACACCATCGCAAACGCGCGGTTCTGGTCGGCGGATGTCGATGCCCGCGAGCATGTGCTGCGCGCAGGCTTGAACTACAGGTTCTGAACGATAGCGCGTCCACGCGAGCGGGCCGCCGGTCGCGGCTGGATCTAGAAGGCGCGCCTCTCGCGCAGCAACGCCCAGGCCTCAAGCTTACGCGGGGCTGCGTAAGCTTGCCTGCGATGTTCCGTCCAAAACGCTAGTATTCACCGCCATTCAAGCGTGAGTCATATTGGTTCGTGCCATAGTACTCGACTCCCTATCGGAAAGCCAAAGAACGCAGGGATTTGATGGGTAGTTTTTGGGAAAGCAGTTGGTCGAGGAAGGCGACGACTTGAGCGGGACTTGCGGCGACGAAGATTTTCCGGAGCGTGTGCAGGC
>WHTP01000175.1 GCA_009377695.1 Hyphomicrobiales bacterium
ACTGCCGCCTCAGCCGCCGCCACGCATTACGACTGCAACGCTCCCAGCCCACCATCCGGCCCCGGCTCTGTAGTGAAGACTTTCAGGGTGCGCCCATTGATCTTATTCGCTTTTTTCTGCGAACCGTGAAAGATGGGCTAGCATTCCACGAGCCGCAAGCTGATGGAATTCCTCGCAATGATCGATCCGACGTCCGCCTGGTCGCTGCACCCGCAGCTTGCCAAAGACACCAACACTATCGGCGACCTGCCGCTGTCGCGCGTACTCGTGATCAATGACGCCAACTATCCGTGGCTGCTCCTGGTGCCGCGCCGCAACGGCGTGTCGGAGATCATCGATCTCGACGAGGTGGAACAGGCGCAATTGTGGACCGAAATCGCCCGCGCCGGACGCGCGCTGAAGGCGGTCACCGAATGCGACAAGCTCAATATCGCCGCGCTCGGCAATGTCGTGTCGCAACTGCATGTGCATGTGATCGCGCGCCGCCAGGGCGATGCCGCATGGCCGAAGCCGGTCTGGGGCGCGGTGCCTCCGATCGAGCATGATAAAGGCGAGCTCGAATACTTCATCCAGGCGCTGCGGAAGAAGATGTGGCTCGGTTAGCCCTTACATCAGCCCGCGGATAAGGTCGACGTTGCCCGACTTATTCCGAGAGCCAGAATACGCTGCAGCAGGTCCGGATAGGCGAGGCCGTCATGCCGAGCCGCCGTCGCAAATTCCTGGCTCTTCGCGATTTCAGGATTGGGATTCGCTTCGAGGAAATATGGAATGCCGTCGGCGGACAGACGGAAGTCGATGCGGGCATATCCATCGAGCTCCAGCGTCCGATAGACCCGTTTCGCCATTCGCTGGATCCGGGAGTGCAGTTCTGGCGCAAGATTCTTGGCAGGCCCATCCACGATGCCGAGGCGCTCCTGGTAACTGGGATCGTGCTTGACTTTCTCGGTGGCAATGGGCCACGCAGCTTGGCCCATGCTGCCGAATTGCAGTTCCCACACCGGCAGCACCCGCAGCCGGTCGTTGCCGAGCACACCGACATAGATCTCACGCCCCTCGATATATTGCTCGGCGATAGCGGCGGTGCCGATCCGCTCGTGGATGAAGGCGACGCGCTCTGCGAGCTTCTCGTCGGTATCGACGACAGATGCTTGTGAGATGCCCCAGGACGAGTCTTCGCTCAGGCTCTTGACGATCAGCGGCAGACCGAGGCGCGCTGGCCGCCGTGCCTTGCGGCGCAGCGGAAAGACCGCGAAGGCCGGCACCGGAATCCGGTGGTAGTGCACGAGCGTTTTGGACAAGTCCTTGCCGCGCGCCAGCATCAGGCCGCGCGGATTGCAGCCGGTATACGGGATTCGTATCAATTCGAGATAGCTCGCGACGTTCTGGTCGTAGATGACCTCGCCGCGGAACTGCTCCAGCAGCGTGAACACCACATGCGGCTTCCAGCCTTCGATCTCGTCGCGGACCGGCTTGAGCTCGTCGTGCACGCCGAGCGGGCGAACCTCGTGCCCGGCGGCACGCAACGTGCTCACGACATCGTATTCGGTTTTCCATTCATTGATTTCCTGCTCGCTGTGCCCCTTGGTCGAGGCCGGAGGCACCAAATCCGGGTGTACGAGCACCAAGACGCGCAGGCGTTTCATAGCGCGATCCATTTGCGCCGCGACGGACCGAACAGCGCATGCATGGTTTTGGCGGTTAGCAGAATGGTGAAGTCCATCAGCAGCTTCCGCTCGGAACCGACCGCGCGCAGGTTGTGTTCGCGGCAGCGCGTGATCATGTCATCAAGCACGGCATCGAGCGTGAGCTGGTTTTCACCGGTCCACCTCGCGACAAGCTTTCTAATTCTGGCACGGTAACGCCTAATGAACATTGAAGCCGGTTGCGACCGGCGATGCCGCGGATCGGCGGAGAACAGCCGGTAAAGATCGCGGTCGTATGTCTTCGGCGTGTCGAAGGCGTAGAGATCCTGCTTTTTTCTGTAGTGCTCGGCCAGCGTTTCCGTGAGCTGGTTCAGTGGATCGACCCGCTCACGTTGCGTAAGCAGCGGTCGCTGCCCCGCGATTTCCGTCATCAGCTCATCGACATATTCAAGCTTCTTGAGCGCCGGCCAGCCGGCGTATCGCGTGCGCCAGCTCGATCGCGGCTTTAGCCACACCGCAAACGTCTCGGCAAAATCCTCGTCCGGATGGCTCTGCGCATACCACAGCCGAAGGTGCTGGACGAAATGCCGGCTGGCAGGATTGGGCCGGTAATAGCGCGGGTAGCGTTTCGAGGACGGACCGAACAACTGCTGCCAACGTCGGCGGCGGTGCAGTTGGTAGGCGTGCTGCACGGCGTGGCCGGCCTCATGGCGAAGAATAGCCATGCACTCGGACCGGGTGCCGCCCTCGACGTCGAGGATCATCTTCTTCTCGAGCTTCATCAGGCGGGGATGCGCGAGATAGAACGGGACCGCGATGCCGGGCGTGTTGTCCGGGCTGAACCACTCGCTGGAAACCCAGGCGTGCGGACGCAGCCGAATGTCTCGCTCTGCGAGTTCGTCGTGGAGATCGCTGACGCACTCTTCGAGCCAGGTCCCCTCGACGGTGACTCTCAGATTCTTCAGCCGGAGCCTCAGTAACTGCTCGTCAGGCAGGGAGGCCCAGGCAAATGTCCGACGCGGCATGGTGCCTCAAAACGCGAGAAAAATGCGGTCCTTCGATGGTGCCATGGGGTGGCGTTGGCGACAACCTCCGACCCGTCGCCGTATGGAAACCTAGGCTTGTAATTCAGCCGCTGTCGGCTCCGGATCGAAGGAAGAAGAAGTCCATGTGAGCAAAATGTTGTCCGTCAGGCCCGAACGCGGACCTCCCTTCGCGCGTCTATGAATACGCTCTTATCGCGATCGGACGTCCACGCAAGGCGGGCTTGACGGGCCTGACCGAAGGGCGATCATGCAGTGTCGAGGAGGACCCGCCATGAGCTTCCGCATCGCCGTCGTGCAGCCCATCTGCCACCGTCCCGGCGTGGACGAGAACAACGTCGCCGATGCCGTAGCGACCGTCGCGGCTGCGGCCGCCCATGGCGCACATTTCGTCTGCTTTCCGGAGACCTATCCGGGCCCATGGCGAATGCCTGCAACGTTCGATCCCACCGCGGCAATGGTCGAGGCCGCGAGCAAACATGGCGTGCACGTGGTATTCGGCACGCTCGAGCCGATCGATGAGACGGCTGCGACCGCCTACAACCTCATTTGCATGGCCTACCCCGACGGCCGCGCGCCGGCCCGATACCGGCGCACGCACCCGAACGGCCCGTGGATCTATACCGGCGGCACCGCTTGGGAGTTCCAATATGTGCCCGGCGACGAATTCCCGGTGTTCGATACGGTTCACGGCAAGGTCGGCCTCGCCATGTGCAGCGAGGTCTACATGCCGGAGGTGACGCGTGCGCTCGCGCTGCGCGGGGCCGAGCTGATCTTCATGCCGGCCGGCAAGGACAAGAAGACGCTGTGGGCGACCTGGCGCACGCTGATCTGGGCACGTGCGATCGAAAATCTTGCGCTCGTGGTCACCACACAGAATCTGTTCGACCATGGCGAGCGAGGACTCGCGATGGTGGCCGCGCCGGAGGAGATCATGTTCGAAAGCACCGCCGCTGGGATGACCGTGGTCGATGTCGATCTTGCACGCCTGCGTTATCTCCGGTCGACGCGGGACGACGTGGGATCCTCCGACAATTGCGCAACCAAACAAGGCCTGCTCGGCCCGCAATGGCAGCGGCCCGAGCTCTACGATCTGATCCATCCGCGACGCGTCCGCGAAGCGGCGGAGTAATTTCGCCGCGCATGTCCCCTCGCCCCGATCTCGGCCTTTGGCCTCATCTCGGCTATGCCGCAAGCCGCATCGACCGTGCAGCGGAGAAGCGCGGCGACGCTGACGCATTGCGCGCGTTTGAAGCCGACGCCGCGACGCGCTGGTATGTGGTCGGCGGCGAGCTCGTGGCGATGCGCAAGGCCTCATCGGACCTCGATCCGCTGTTCGAGGCCGCACAGGCGCGCGCGCTTGGAGCGGTGACGCACACCGCCTTCCTGGGCCTCATGAAGGGCGCGCCGCGCTTCGCCTTGGCGATCGAACCCGCGGCGATGGAGGCGCTCAAGAGCCGGCACGATATCGAAGTCTCCGACCTGCGCACGATTGCCGTGCGTGGCATGGTTGATGAAGCACACCTGCCGCCACTCGCCGAAGGCAAATCGCTACTCACCTGGCACGCGCGCCGGCGCTTCTGTTCGAATTGCGGTGCTGAGATGCGTTCGGTCGACGCCGGATGGCGGCGCGATTGTCCGAGCTGCAAGATGCAGCACTTTCCGCGCACCGATCCCGTCGTGATCATGCTGGCGATCGACGGCGAGCGCTGCCTGCTCGGTCGTTCCGGCCGCTTCGCAACCAATTCCTGGTCGTGTCTTGCGGGCTTCGTCGAGCCAGGCGAAACCATCGAAGAGGCCGTGCGGCGCGAGGTCTGCGAGGAGACTGGCATCATGTGCGGCGACGTGAAGTATTTTCGCTCGCAGCCCTGGCCGTTTCCATCCTCGCTGATGATCGGCTGCCACGCGAAGGCGCTGTCGCGAGAGCTTATCGTCGACCACAACGAGCTCGAAGGGGCCCGCTGGTTCGACCGCGAGGAAGTCGCCTCGATGCTGGCGCGTCAGCATCCAGAAGGCTTGATCACACCGGTGCCGATCGCAATCGCCTATCATATCATCCGCGAGTGGGTGGAGAATGGCGTTGAATTTGCCTGACGCATCCACCCCACCCGTGGTGCTCTGCGCCGGCATCGCCGTCGAAGATTTCCTGTTCAAGGTCGATCGCTTTCCCGCACCGGGCACGAAGATGCGCGCCAGCGACCTCGTCACCACCACCGGCGGCTGCGCCGCCAATGCGGCGGTCGCGGTCGCACGGCTTGGTGGACGCGCACGGTTTTCCGGACCGGTCGGCACCGATGATGCGAGTCGGCGCTTCCTGGAAGCGCTGGCGAAGACCGGCGTCGATCCGTCGGGCGTGCTCGCCGTCGATGGTGGCTCGATCTCGGTGTCCGGAATCTTCATCGATCGCAACGGTGAGAAGATGGTTGCGACCTTGCACGGCAAGGGCCTCGACGGCGCAACGCCGCCGGACGCAGAGGCGCTCGTGGCCGACATCGACGTGCTGCTCGTCGACAACAGGTTTCCAGCTTTCGTACTGCCGATCTGCCGCGCCGCGGCCGCACGCGGCATCCCCGTGGTGCTCGACGTCGACAAGGCAACGAAGGCGGACGATCCACTGTTCGCGACCGCCTCGCATCTCATCTTCTCCTCGGAGGCGCTGAGCGCGACTGCCGGCACCACCGACCTCGGCACGGCTCTCACCAGTATCGCGGCGACCGTGCGCGGCTTTCTCGCTGTCACCAATGGCCCGGACGACGTCCTGTGGATCGAGCGCGGCGCGTTGCGGCGGCTGCCGGTGTTTGCGGTCGAGGCAGTCGACACGCTGGGCGCCGGCGACTCGTTTCACGCTGGGTTCGCGCTGGCGCTGGCCGAGGGCCGGGACGAAGTCGCCGCCATGCAATTCGGTGCCGCCGCCGCGGCGCTCAAATGCACCCGGTTCGGTGGGATTTCCGGCACCCCTCAGCGTGCCGAGGTGGAGTCCCTCCTGGATGGCGGGCGCTTGAAATAGCAAGAAATTCTCTGTAAATAGGACTTTATCGCTCATTTGAGAAAGAAGTTTCCTTCATGGGCCCACCAATGAACGCACCTTCCAAAGACCGTCTTCCCAAGATGGACGTCACCGATCGCAAGATTTTATCCCTCCTGCAAGGCGACGCCTCGCTTTCGGTGGCGGAGATCGGCAGCCGCGTCGGCCTGTCCTCGACCCCATGCTGGAAGCGCATCCAACGGCTCGAGGCCGACGGCATCATCCAACGCCGGGTCGCGCTGGTCGATCAGGACAAGATCGGGCTCGGGATCACGGTTTTCGTCTCGATCGAGACCGGCGACCACTCGCAGGACTGGCTGTCGAAATTCGCCGACATGGTCGGAGCGATGCCGGAGGTGATGGAGTTCTACCGGATGGCGGGCGACGTCGATTACATGCTGCGGGTCGTGGTGCCCGATATCCAGGGCTACGACACGTTCTACAAGAAGCTGATCGGCTCGGTGGCGCTCAAGAACGTCACGTCGCGCTTCGCGATGGAGAAGATCAAATCGACGACGGCGCTGCCGATCCCGTGATGTCAAGTGTGGCGGCCCAGAAGTCCGCAACGTTATCGCGGCGAGTCAGAATTGCGGACTTCTGGACCTAAGCCACACTAGATTCAAAGAGTTGCTAGTGTCCTTCGATTCCGAAGTTCGTATAAGAGGCCGCTGCGAAACGGTACGAACTTCGGAATCGGGACACTAGCTAGGATCGCGCGTGACGCTCTCAGTGAGACGCGGGCGCATGAACATGTTATCCTTCAGATCAATCTCTTCGATAAACCAGTCGCCGAGCCCCGGCTTGTAGGTGTAGGTCACCTCGCCCCAGATCAATTGCGTGTTCGGCACATTGAGTGCATCGGTTGGCAGCGTCACGACGTCATCTTTGGCACGGGGCGTGGTGCCGCCATTAAAGGCATCCGTCCACGCGATCCTGGCAATGCCGTTCGCGTCGATGTTCACGGCCGATAGCGTCACCTTGAGTGGACCGGCGCTGTTAGGGAACAGAATGGCGGGAGCCGCCTTCAGGATGCTGTCCTTGTCATCGTTTTTGATCGTCCTGAACTGCGTGGCAAGGTCGGCAACCGTACGGGCCGCCAATGTGACCTTCCGTTGAATGGCGATGCCATTCGCGACCTCGACCACGCCGATATACATCGTGACCATCAGCGGCAGCACCATCGCAAATTCGACCGCCGAGACACCGCGCTGATCGCGACGGAGCGAAGAGAGCCATCGAGCCAAGACGGACAAAAATGCGAGACTCTTCATGACCGGCACTCAGTTCGCGGCCGCGGCAACTGGGTTGAACGGCTCGTTCCGGAACGCAGCAGTCGCGACCAGGAGCCGGGTATTGCCGGTCAGCAAGCCCCAGGAGACGTAGATCGGCCATTGATGGAATGCCCGGACCAGGACGATGTCGCCCGGCCCGCCCGGTTGAAAGCTCGTCTGGAATTTTCCATCTGCGTCGAGCGGCGGGAGCTCCCGATTGAAGTCAAACGTCGGCATTGTCTGCACGTCAATGTAAACAGCGGCCTGGCAGTCAAACAGTCCGCCCTGCAGGCGTGCACATACGGCGTCTTTAAACGTCGTTTGGTTGAGCTCCTGCTGCTGCGCCTGTCCGGTCATGATCAGTCGCCCGGTATCCGTCACAGCGGTCTCGAGCGTCTGGCCGGCGAACAAGAAGAATGCCGTCTCCAGGATGGCGAAAACCAGCAGCAGGAAGGGAAAGGCGACCAGCCCGAATTCGATCGCGGCTGCACCGTCCTCCTTGCGCGCAAGGCGGCGCAGCGTGCGGATCGTCGGAAGAGGCCTTCGAGCGAGCGATTTCGTCATGAACCGAAGCATTGCCTATACATCCGTCGACGCAGCAACCTCGCTTTGCGGATGCTTGAGCAATAGCAAAGACGTATTGGCGAATTCTTGTGGCAATCGAAGACAATGACAAACGCGCCGCTTACGCGTCGCTAACCATTCCCTGCGCGACTACGAAAATCCGATCGAATCGGGACACTAGCGGGACGCCGCGGTGCCGGCCGCGAGCCCGTTGCGGGTGCCGATCTGGGAGGCCGTAACATCGAAGATGGCGTTGGCGTCACCAAGGGTCAGCCTGCGCTCGCACTCCGGCGTGCAGCTCAAGGTGTCGCGATCGGCGCCGCGATACACCACCACCACGTCCCGCGGACCCTGAACGTCGACGGTCCTTTCCATCAAGATTGCACCGCCGCGGTCCAGGGCGATGATGTTGGTCGCGCCGTAGCCCTTGCCGGTAATGATCATCCAGCCGCCATTCTGGATCGCGGCGTCGGCGATCGCCGGATTGCCGATGACAATCGTCGCAACCCGGTCGGGCAGCTTCACCAGCCGCGCCTGATCGAGGATGACATTGATATCGGTGGCCCGGGCTGCCCCGGCCGATCCGAACAGCGGCCCAAAGACGCCGAGGGCTGCAACGACGCAGACCGCGAGCGGACGCACGCAAGACAACATACGCATGGTACTCCCCCGCGCCTTACGCATCAGCCGGCACCACAGGTGGCGACTGAATGGGCAGGTCTCGCCCTAGATGACGCGAAATTGGTGAATCAACTGCAAATGCCGGTTTACCGCCGGAACGGATACAGCATCTGCGCCCCGAACGTTTGCGGCATGGGCTCTGCGATGCCGTAGTCGTCGGGAATCTCATCTTTCGGCAAGTAGAAGGTGCCGAACATCAGGTCGAGCACCGGGAACATGGACGCGAAGTTCTTCTCGCCGCCGCGGTCAGCGGCCGTGTGATGCCAACGGTGAAAGACCGGGCTCGCGATCACATATTTGAATGGGCCGAGTGTCCAATTGAGGTTCGCGTGCACGAACGCGGAATGCGCGATCATGATCGGCCCAAGGAAGACCAGCACATTCGGCGAAATCCCGGCCAACAGCAACGCGACATCCACCATGATGCTGCCGAGGAAAATGTTGACCGGATGAAACCGCACCGCCGAGATCCATTCGAGGTCCTCCGAGGAATGATGGATCGCGTGGTAGCTCCACATGGCGGGACGATGGAAACCACGGTGGATCCAGTACGTCATGACGTCCGACGCGATGAGAAAGATCACTCCCTGCAGCCACAACGGCAACTGCGCGAGCGGCCCGTGGCCGTCACCGTAGAATGCGATCAATCCTTCCGCCGAATCGATACCGAACAGCCACGCAGCGCCGAGCACCAGGAGACCGATGCGAATGAAGCGCGCGACGAGAGGGATGAAGAGCCAGTAACAGAGATCGGTGATCAGCCCGCGCTTGCGCCACCACGGCCGTCCCGGATTGCAAGCCCAGAAGTGAGTCAACACCGCA
>WHTP01000204.1 GCA_009377695.1 Hyphomicrobiales bacterium
CATCGTGTCGAACAGCTTCGGGCTCCAGCCGCCGCGGTCGAAGACGAGGGTGATCCGTCGCTCGCCGACCAGGTCCCGCACCTCGCGCAGCAGCCGGGGCAAGGCCCTCGTCAGGGCAGCGTCGACCTCTCCGGTGATCACTAGCAACGGGTCGCCGGAGCGGTCGTTGATCCAGTAGTCGGTGCTGGCCGGCATCGCCAGATGACGGCGTGCCACGTAAGCCTTCGACGGGATGGCACGTTGGCCGTGATAGGCGCGCACATGACCGTCGACGTACAAAAAGCCCATGAGATGGCCGCGCTGATCGACACGCAGCCGCGCAAGCTCCGCACCCAGCTGCTCGGCGCAATGGTGCGCCGCGAGACGGCTGAGCCGGCGGCGCAGCGTTTTCACTTCCGGCGCTCGGTCGAGTCCGAGCAGCCGGCCGAGCGCGGCCGGGTCCCGCTCCTTGAGATGCTCGGCTCGCTTGATGCGCAGCAGCGCCATCAGCAGCAGCGTCAGCAACGTCGTGCGCAGGCCATAGAAGGCCGGACCAATGTCACCGTAGAGCTTGCGGCTGATCCGAAACAGTCCGCTCTCGACCAAACACGGCACAGCGCACAGCACCCCGACACCGGGAACCGCGGTGGCCTCGCGAAAGAACGGTGCGGCATCATCGAGCAATCCCAGATGGGCGAGCTGCCGATCGAAGCTGCGATCGCTCGCGTCGCTGTCGAGGCTCATCGCCACCGGCTCATCGTCGTCTGCAGGCGCGCCGATCGGATCGCCGTCGACGGCGCGGTCCTCCGCCGATCGCGTGGTGCAATCGGCATCGGCGACGGCCGACTTTGCAGAGCCCACACCAGCCGCTGGCGGCGGCCCCGCCGCCGCGGTCATCATCCCGGCCAACGCAAGTTGCGTGCTCTCGGCAGGCTTCAGAGGTCCGACCTGCTTGCGGATCGACTTCTCGCTCACCCCCAGCCGGTGCGCGATCGCCCGGTTGCTCATCCCCTGGCTCTTCAGAATCTCCACGCTGCGCAGACGCTTCCCGGAGATCCGTCGTCGACCGCGACGCCAGCCCTCTTCTTGACCGAGTGCCGCCATCCCGCCCTGCGCATAGCTACCCTGGTGCCGACGCACGGTGCGCACCGATCGGCCAAACGCCTGCGCCACGTCGGTTTGTTGGGCGAAGCCCGACTCCACCAGGAACACCATCGCATAGGCCTCGGCGACCGCATCCTCGCAACGATAGTGATGCACGGGTAGTCCGCCGACCACGACCACACGCTGATCCGCTTCGATCCGCAAGCTGCAGCGCGCATTGATGACCACGGTATCCGACGCTGCCGGCAAGGCCAGCGCCAACGCTTGTTGGGCGCTCATGGATGCGAGTAGAGCGGACATGCATAGGTCCGCAAATCGCGCTGCCGAATCCTCGATATGTCAGGGGCTTGCGCCCTAGACGACAGAAAAACCGGACATGTATTGGTCCGCATCTCGGCCGCTCGCAGGCGGCCGAAAAGCCAGTGATTTCAGCCGGCTAAGTCAGCTATGTCAGGAGGTCTGAACTTAGTCGCAAGCCGGCGCTCCTTTTTGGTGCCGACCGGCAAGTCGAAGAGTACGAACATCCACATCAGGCGATATCCGCTCAGCATCCGCTACTCACGCCGCTGGATCGGGTGGCGCGGGCAATTCCAGCGGCAGGGGCGCCAGCGGAAAGTCCAGGACGGGCTTGCCGCTTGCGCAGGATTGCGCGAGCGACTGCGCCAGGCGCTCGGCACAGGTGAAGACGGGCGTACGTCCTCGCTCGGTCTGCATGTCCACCGACGCGACGCTTGCCAGATAGCGCTTGGTCTCCCTGTTGACGCCGGTGTGGCCTGCGTCGACGGCGCGGGCGACCATGAGGTCGATCATCGGACGGAATGGCTCCATCAGGTCGTCGATTAGGGCCATGTCCTCACTCTTGTGGTTGAGGCCGATCGCCGGATGCAGGCCCGCACCGCAGACCGCGCGCGCCGTCGTCGCGCGCAACACGGCGTAGCCGTAGTTGAGCATCGCGTTGATGCCGGACTCTTCTCGATCGCGCCGGAACGCTTCGCCGAACAGCAGGGGCCAGTAGCGCCGCGCTGCCTGCGCTTCCATGTTGTCGGGATCGCCCGACCCGACGCGGCGTGCCATCAGGTCGAAGCCGTCGGCACCCTCGCGGCCTAGAGCGGCAAGGGCCGCGCCCTGTTGCCGAATCTTGGACTGTACGACCGCCTGCCACAGCCGCTTGGCGAGAGGTTTGGTTGCCTCGATCTGCGACTCGATCCGGCTGCGCTGCTCATGGTGCATCACCACCGGCCAGACCCAGGCCACTGGATTATGGTTGCTGCCGCAAACGAGGATCGCCGCGCCGCGTTCAGCCAGGCGGACGACGAGATTGTTCGAATAGGTGCAGCCGTGCGCGTTGACGATCAACGCTCCGATGTCATCGAGCGGCACGCGACCGATTTCCTCGCGTTCGACGCTCACCGTCATGAAGCCGCGATCCACCGCTAGGTGACGACCATCCTCGGCGATCTCTACGATGCGGCTGCGGTTGCGATGCGCTGGAGGAGAGACCGATCGGTCATTCCGACGGCGAACGCATCTACGGCGTGATGACGATGGTCCGTTCGGCTCTTCTGATTGTGGTCGCTGAGCAAGGAGTTGAGTCCCCATTTGCGGCGAAGGAGCGCGGTCATCTGACCTGGGATCACCCACGTCTTGTTCGGATCGCAAACCTTCCAGAGATACTGCCGAGTAAGCCGAGCGAGATATGCCGTATCTACGAGTTGTCGAGCCAGAAATCCGCCTGTCTTCTCGATGTCGTCGAGTGCATCTTTCGGCAGGCTTCCTTCAAGACTGGCCGCTTCTCGCCGCGTGCGATCGGCGACAAGGTCGAGCGCATCGTGGCGGAACCGCCACTGCTTGACCTTGGGTAGAGCTGAGACGCGCACCATGATTGCTGGCCAGTCAAAGCCCGCAGGACTGCCGCCGAAGGCTTCATGGGGAGTATTGTTCCGTTTCAGCCGGTTGGCCGATCGCAGAGCCACCGTGAGGTTGGCGGGGCTATCATCCAAGGAGCGTGTGAACGGAAGGATATGTTCGATTTCGACTTCCTCGGAAAACAGCATCGCCATAGAAATCTGGCGCCCGGAGTAGACGCACCGACGATCGCTTGCGTCGTGGCTGAGTTCCTCCCATAGGCGCATCCGTAAGAGGGCGTCGCCGCGCATGGAGATACCGGCCGCGACAATCTTCTCTTTGCGCTGTTCGTTCTTGGCCTGATTCTCTGCTTGTCTCTTTTCGATATCCTTGCGCTCTTGTTGCGTGCGCTTCAGGTCGCGCGCCAGCTCGACGACAATTTCTTCTGGCGGCCCGTATTTTTTGATCAGTGCATTGATTAGCTTGCGAAGTTGACCAAGCCCAATATGCACCGTCGGATTGGCCAGTCGACCGTACTCTTGTTCCCACGGAGGCGCTGATTCGCTCCGCACATCGCTGGTGTAGTGCCTAAGCACTTCACCGTAGTACGGCAGCTCCTCCAGCAGTTCGCCATCTCGAAAATCGGAATGATGCTTGTAGCCGGCCAAGCGCACGGCTGTGCTATAGCGACATGGCCCATGATCTCCGAGTGCGCTCGCCGGCACCTCTTCCCGCTTAGCGACTCCCTTGGCGACAAGTTCTTTCCAAGCATCTTGTTCGGTTCTGGTCTTCAGCAAAGGGACAATACTGGATAGAGCCTTTAGTCCGAGATTGCCGTAGCCTTTTCCGAATCGTGGAATTCTCACGGCGGTAGAGTTCAAGATTTGCAAGTTCCTGCAGAATGCGAAACTCCTGTTGGATGGGTAAGGCAAGTGGCGCTCGCCTGTCGCGTTTGCCGCGGTCCAACTCCGTATCGAGCGTACAGAAACCGGATACAACTGGGCGCAATGGCCGTTGGAAGAAAACGATGTCCTCGATTTCCTTCCGTGTACTTTCAGTAAGTTCTGGGTGATGCTTGGTCTGCGCTGACCATAGCGCTTTGAATTCGGCATCTATCATCGCGTGGACAGGGTAGAATTCATAGGTGTTGCCGCCCGGTGTCCCGGCCTATGCTCGCGCACCGACTAGCAGGCGGATCCGCCCGCGCGCCCGGCTACGCGGCTTCGGCTTGACCGTGATTTCGATGTCTTGTCCGAGCCTCATCAACAGCCGCATCAGCCGATCGCTGGAGAGGTCTCGCAGCCGTCCGTCTAGAAGCGCCGAGACCTTGGGTTGGTCGATGGCCATGAGGGCCGCCGCTTTCGCCAGGGAGAGCCGCCGGCGCTTGACCGTCCGCTCGACGAAAGCGGCGAGCTGCGCCCTCGTCAGCTCTTTTTCGGGTTCCGGTAGGCCCATGTCGGCGAACACGTTGCCGCTGCTCGGCGTCACCTTGATCCGTTCCTTGCGCGTTCTGACCATCTCGATATCCCTTGACTGGTTTTGCGTACGACGCCGCCGTCTCCACTACGGGCGGCCTGACGTGCAAGGACTTCTACGAGTCCATGACGGTCAGGCATGACGGTAAGTTGTGGCAGGGCGTGTTTCTGCCGATATGTGTGATAGGCAAGAAACTCTATCTGAAGTTTACAAAGGATGCTCAAGGCAACCGTCTGCTTATCAGCTTCGAAGGATCAGAATCATGAATATCGAGCTTGGCGTGAATCCTCGCGGCTATCCGGACACGATGACGAGCGCCGAGTCGGGCCGTCCCATGAAGCGAGGCTCGAAGCGCCTCACGATCACCGTCGATGGTCGAACCTTCAGCTACGACCAGCCTGGTTGGTGGTGCGACCTGAACGATCCGAACGATCGTGAAGGTCAGCTTGTGGATGAGGACAACCAAGTCGCCAAGATGGCGCGGCGCTGAAGACCTCTACACGCCGTTGCCGTCTTTCGACGTGATCGTTTCGGTCCGACGACGTGGCTCTGCCGGCAGTGCGCTCGTTCACCGTGCTGTCGGCAAGGCCAAGTCGTGCAGCGGTCCGACGGATAGGCCTTGGTTTCCGGCCGCGCCTACCTTGTCCATCTTCCCTTGATATATCAACAATTTTGCTTATATTCCTGCTCCCGCATGACTTCCAAAGAGCTGAAGCGGTGGCTTGCCAGCCTCGGAGCGACATTCAGGCGCGGCAAGGGCTCGCATCTCAAGGTCTATCTAAACGGCCGGCAGACGGTGATCCCGATGCACAGCAAGGACCTCAAGCCTGGCACGCTCGCCGCCATCAAGAGGCAACTTGGATTGAAGGATTGACCATGCGGTTTCCTGTAACTCTTCGCCACAGCAAGGGCGGCGGTTTCACCGTCACCTTTTCCGACATCCCCGAAGCCATCAGCGAAGGGCACACCGAGGCCGAGGCTCTGGCCCACGCCCGCGATGCCCTCGTGTCGGCGCTCGACTTCTACTTCGAGGACCGCCGCCCGGTGCCGTCGCCCTCGCGCCCCAAGCGGGGTCAGAAGGTCGTGGAGCTTCCCGCCAGCCTTGCCGCCAAGGTGCTTCTGTTGAACGAGCTCGTTCGGCAGAACGTGCGCCCGGCCGAGCTCGCGCGCCGGCTCGGCACG
>WHTP01000147.1 GCA_009377695.1 Hyphomicrobiales bacterium
AAATCCGCCGCATTGCCATCAGACTCGCTCGAAAACGTATTCAACCCGCACACATCATCGCATGGTCTTGCTGGCGGAGAGCTCACCAAGCTGCCGCTCAACGCGCTCACTTCAAATCAAAAAGGCAACTGTAATGCTAGCTGCGGCTGGAAGCCGAGTTGCCACGCCGTCCACTGCGTCGCGGCCCAGGTCGTCATCAGTACGATCAGGCAAACGACAAGGATCTGGCCCCAGAGGATCTTGGTGGCGGACACAGGTTCTTCTCCTTTGGGAGAAGAGGTCGGCCGTGACGGCAGCCGGTTTCAAGATCGAAAGATGACCTTTGCGAGAAGTTCGCATTCCCGCGTGCAAAAACAGGGGATAGCGTAGGGCGGTAGTGTGGAGCCCTCCTCGACCGTGTTCGTCCCCGCCGGCCGCGTCCGCGGGATGCGACGGGTATCAATCCGGCAGCAAACTCGCCGCTCTTTCACCGTGAGGGATCAGCGGCGGAACCGCGGGGTCCAGCTTTCGATGAGATCGTCTTCGGCATCGTCGTCGTCCATGTCTTCCTCCTGGCCGATCGCGGTGGAGACGAGAACAGTCAGGACCTTACCGTACCGGCCAAGGCCTATTGCTTCCTCGGACACGGCGGCCCTCGTGGTGCCGCCGAGCCAGTCGCGCATATCGACTTCATCGGTCGCGCGTTCCCCGGCCAGCACGGCGTCATGCCGGGCGGCGAGACGGGCTGTGGCCGTCCCCTTCGGAAGAGGCGAACCCTTGCGAATCCAGTCGAGCTTCGGGAGTGATTTCATCGCTTCGGACATGAAGCAGTAGTCGATCGTGTCGCCGGTGCTGACGATGACGGCCACGGCGGCATCAGTCAGTTCCGCGAAGCGGATCGCGGCGGCCGTGCGGGAGGTCAGGCAGAGCTCCGCCACCGCGTCGATCGCATCCAACCCCGGATCGTAGCGGTCCATCGCCGTGCGGAAGGGCGTTTCAGGCATCAGAAGCCCGGCCGCGAAATGATCAGCTTCCAGCTCATACGGGTCGTTGGTCACGAACCCGGCGCGCGAGACGTGCGGGCCGTTCTTCAGGACCTGCTCGACATGGCCGGGTAGGAAATAGTGCCCCAGCTCGTGGCTGATGCTGAAGCGCTGGAATCCGAGGCTGGGAATATGGGTGGCGTAGATGATGCCGAAGTTATTGCCGTGCCGCAGCAGCATACCTGATACCCCGTCATGATCCTCGGGCTTGCCCTGGACCATGATGTCCCGGCTCTCAGCAATGGAAAAGGGATCGACCGGCAGGTCCGTGATGCCTTCCTCCTTCAGGAAGGCCTCCGCGGTTTGGCGGGCAAGCTTGAGGCTGAAGACCCGGCTCACTAGTCCTTCTCTTTCCTGGCGTTTCGCTTCGCCAGCATCTCAAGAAAATCCTTGGCGATCTCGCGGTCATGGCCGGTCAGCTTGGCGACGTCCCGAAACAACGGGTCGCCGTCCTGGGCAAGCTCGGGGCTTTCGACGCGGCCCAGCAGGTAGTCCGTGGTAATCTCCAGCGCGATGGCGAGTCGCTTGAGCGAATCGAAAGACGGTTTGCGGCCGGTCTCGAAATGCGCGATCGAGCTGGGCGGCATGCGCGCTCGTTTCGCCAGTTCCTCTTGGCTGTAACCCCTTAATTCTCTGGCACTTTTCAGCCTCTCGCGAAAGATATCGGTCGCGGTTTCGTCTTCGGCCATGTCTTCTCCGACAGGTAAAACTTGACGCTATTTGCGGAGCGCTCTATATTATAGACATGTATCTCATGTCGGAAGCGACATGCGCAAGCAAATGATTACGGCATCGGCCGCCTCCACGGGTCCTGCCGCCAGACACAAGGAACTGTCCATGTCCTACCAGGACCCCTTCCGCCAGACGGCCGCCCTCGACGAGGTCCTTCTCGACGTCGCCGCACTCATCGAACTCAGCCCCCGCGACCGGCGGATCGCGGAGAACCGATACCGGCTCCTCAAGAAGCATCTCGAACGCGACAAGAGCCCGCTCGCACCCTACCTGATCGACGGTGTGAGCCTGATCTACGCGCAGGGCTCCATTGCCACGAGCACAACGATCGTCAGCGGGACCGAGGACGACAGGTTCGATGTCGACGCGATCGTCGAAATCGATGTTCCAGCCGACTGGGATGACAGCCGGGCGCTCGACCTGTTGGAAGATGCGCTGCAGGGTTTCCCCGGCGCCGTCGCCATCGTGCGCTGCACGCGCTGTGTCCAGCTGCAGTTTCCGTTCATGCACATGGACGTGACGGTCATGGACCGGCGCGGCCGGATCGCCATCCCCCGCGCCGGTGAGATCTTCCATTCGCCGGACGAGGGCGACGCGTACCGCGTCGACTCGAACCCCTGGGGCTTCACCGCGTGGTTCCGGTCCACAGTCGGTATCGGCCAGACGGCTTTCGCCGAAAGCCTGGGCCGCCACCGCGCCGCCGCGGCCCGCAGCCGCCTGCAGTTCATCGACGAGCAGGAACGTCTTGTCGTGATGAAGGCCGACCAGCTTGACCTGCCGCCAATGATCCCGAGCGCCATCGACGCGCAGGAGGCGGTGGCGCTGAAGCTACTCAAGCGGTTCCTCAACCTGCGCTACGAGAACCTGACCATTAACCGCCCGCCGTCGATCTACCTCAACAAGAGGGCGGGCGACGTTGGCTTCATCCAACTGGGCCTGTCGGCGCAGCTCTTCGCGCTGGCTGACTCGACTGCGAAGATCATGCGGGCGCATATCGAGAGCGGTACCCGCCCGCAGGAGGAGAACCCGTCCTATCCGGCCGACCGGATCAACGACCGCTGGCCCCGCGCTGGGCGCGACGGCATCGCCGACCTGCGTACGCTCGCCGGACAGCTCGAGTATCTCGCGGAACGGCTTGAGGCGATGGCCGTCGCCCCGCTCGCGGATATCGCCAAGGCGATCGACGACCTGTTCGGCGAGCGCATCGGGCAGGAACAGCGCACGGTGCTGGCTGCTCGCCACGACCGGCGGACCAGCGCGACACCCATCCTGTCGGCGGCGCGCTCCGGCGCGATCCAGGCCCCGGCGGTCGTGGTATCGCCCGAGCGGTACCGCGAGGTCCCGCGCCACAATTTCCACCCGTTCGTTCTGGATGGCGAGGATGAAGAGTGACGGCCGCAAGCGCCGTTCGCCCGACGCGCAGCTGGCGGCCATGCGCCGCCTGTGGCCCGATTTTACGGGCCGCAGGCTGGCGGACGGAACGCTTTGGTGGAACGGGCCGCTGCGGCCGAAGGCGCAGTTCTACGCCGTTTCGCTGTTCTGGAAGCCAGGGGCGATGTCGCTGCCCTACGTGATGGTCGACGATCCGCCACTTGCGCCGCGGCCCGGCGGCACGTTCGCCGAAATACCTCACCTGATCTTTCACGCGGAAGAGCCTACGCGCTCGGGCCTGTGCCTGTTCGATCCGGAAGGGCGCGAGTGGTCGCCGGCGGACCTGATCGCGGAGACGACGATCTACTGGGCCGCCGAATGGCTGGCCTACTATGAGCTGTGGCATATGACCGGCGAATGGCTGGCCCCCGGCGTCGGTTACGAGAGCGTGGCGCGCATGCATGCCGCAGAGGCGCAGACGGTGAAGGAGGTCCTGGCCGATGTTCACTGACCGGCGCGCGAACAGCCTGCGGACCACGCGGCGGCGCCAGCCGTGGCCCAAGGACCGGACGTTCAAGATCCTCTCGCTCGACGGCGGCGGCATCAAGGGGATCTACACGGCGGAGCTTTTGCACCGGTGCGAGGAAACGTTGGGGCGCGGTGAGCCCTTCGCCCGGTACTTCGACATGATCGCGGGCACGTCGACCGGGGGCATCATCGCTCTCGGGCTGGGGCTCGGCATTTCCACTGCGGATATCACGGCCTTCTACCGGGACGACGGACGGAAGATTTTTCCGCCGCTGCCGGGGCGCTGGCTGGCCAAGGCGCGCCAGTGGGTGAGGTGGCGGTTTCTCGGTCCTAAACTGGCACATGAAGAGCTGGAGAAGGCGCTGAAGCACCGGTTTGAAGATCATCTTCTTGGCGAGTCCGCAGCGCGCCTCGTGATCCCGGCCTTTATGATGCCGAAGACGGAAGTCGCGGTCTTCAAGACGGATCACCACGAGGATTTCCGGAACGATCACCTGACGCCGATGTGGAAGGTGGCCCGGTCGACGTCGGCAGCGCCAACCTATCTCAAGGGTCACGAGCACGAGGAGAGCGGGCGTATTTTCATCGATGGCGGCGTCTGGGCGAACAATCCGGTGATGGTCGCCCTGGTCGATGCGCTGACGGCCTACGACCTGACGCCCGAACAGATCGAGGTGTTTAGCATCGGAACAGGGAACGCGCCGTTTGAACTGAGCAGACCCGATGTGTTCGGCGGCATGTGGGCGTGGAAGGAAGTCATCAAGGCGGCCATGTTCCTCACGACCGACAATGCGACCGCGCAGGCCAAGCTGCTACTTGGTCCCGACCGCTGCCTGCGCCTCGAACCGGCGGGCGAGGATGCGCTTGTCGAGATGGACGACTACGACGCGGCCTTCGGCCGGCTTCCGGCACTTGCGGAGCGGGATTTCGCCGCGAACAGCGTCAGCATCGCTCGGTTCTTCGCCGAAACGGCGGCACCCCGCGAGCGGCACTACACACAAGGTTGATGCAAAACCTGCAAGCCACCGGGCGCCGCCAGAGCAGGTCATTCGACCAATAGGTCGTTTACCACACTGTTTTCTCCGGCCATCCACCCCTCCCTATAGTCCCAACCCCCGCTTGCGGCCGAAGCTCCAGTCGATGCCGCCATCGCTGCGCGCGAGACCGGAGACATGCCGGCCGAGCTGCTTTTCGAGTGATGGCGACCAGGGAACGAGCTGGAAGCCGAGGCCGTCATCGATCATCGCGAAGCGGCCGGCGGCGAGCGCGAAGCGCTGCCTGTAGGTGCCGGCAACATATTCACCGCTGGCCGCCTTGTTGAACGGCCGCCCGTTTTCCGCCGCCAGCTTCTCGCCGAGCGTGTCCAGCTCGCGCCGGCGCAGCGTCTCGATCAGGTTGCGGCTGAAGCTGACGCCACGGCTCTGACGTTCCGCCAGACCTTGCGCGATCAGGTGTTCAGCGCGCTGGTTCAGCGCCTCGCGCACTTCGGCGCCAAAACCGCCGCCGCCGAGTGCGACCGGTTCTCGAGCGATGGCCTGCCGGTCAAGCCAGGTGGCGCCGGTTGCCGTGATCTGCTGTTCGATCGCGAGGTCCGAGCGGACCGCCAGGGCGACGCGGGGCCGGCCCTGAGCGTCGTCGAACTTGCGAAGCTCAACGATCGAGCCCGGCGCGCTGTCACCGGCGGCGTCGAGATCGGGCAGCTTGATGTGATGGGTCCGGCCGTCTGCGCCGTCGACCACGGCATAAGCGGTGCCTTTCAGCTCGTCGTCGAGGCCGCGAACCATGAGACGGCCGACGACAGGATCGTCAAGACTTTCGCCGGCCAGCACGTAGCCGGCCGCGCCGCGCTCGATCCCGCGTTCGGCCAGGCCGCGATGGATGCGCTTGATGATGTCGCCGCGTTCGCCCAGTTCGCGAAGCGTCGTCTCGGCACTCTCGGACACAGTCCACTGCCCGGGGCCGATCTGGTCGGCAAGCCCGAGCGATTCCAGTTTGCGGAGGCGTCCGACTTTGACGGCGTGGAATTCGTCGGGCTGCCGGTTGGAATGCGGCGCGAGGTCGATGATGCCCGTGCGATAGTTGTCCCGCGCGAGCTGCCGGTCGAGGTTTGTCCAGCGCTCGGCGCCGATCTGACGTTCCAGGGTGCGACGGATCTCGTGATCCGTGCGCGGGCCCAGCTCCTGGGTGATCAGATCGCGCGCTCGGTCACGCATGCCTTCCTTGATGTAGTCACGCGAGATGACGAGGTTCTCGCCGTCCTCGCGCACGCCGCGCACCATCATGTGGACGTGCGGATGCTCGGTGTTCCAGTGATCAACGCCGACCCAATCGAGCTTCGTGCCAAGGTCCTTCTCCATCTGCCCGACGAGGCCGCGCGTAAAGGTCTTGAGGTCCGACATTTCCACGGCGTCGTCCGGCGAGACGATGAAGCGGAAATGATGTCGGTCGTCCTCGCACCGCTCCGCGAACGCCCTCGCATCGGCATCGTACGTACCAGCACCGAACAGCCGTGCCTTCTCTCCGTCCCGGGTCACGCCCTCGCGGCGCAGATAATTGAGATGGGTGGCGAGCGGCGCGCCCCGTCCGGCATGACGAACGACGCGCGCTTTGACGACGGTGCCGCGCGAGCGCGAGGTAATGAGCCGGTTGGCCTGCACCGACGCGCGCTGACCCCGGCCGAACCGGGAGCGATGGCCCGGCCCGATCGTCCCCTTGCGGGAGACAGATCCGCCGGCCCGTTGGGCGGCGGAGAGCGCCTGCGCGATGAAGGGTCTGGCGCGCTGCACGCGCGTCGAGCGGATGCGGCCCGGCCGGATACGGAAATCGTTCTCGTCGCTCATGGCGGCAACACCGCACATCGCGCGAGAGCGCTGATGTGCTTATGAAATGGTCGGAGCCGCAGGCTGCGCTGGTCAGGCGCGCCTCGCGAATTCGCTGCGTAAGCCCTTGAAAAAGCACAACCGGACCAAGGCGCACATCGCGCCCCTTTATCCTGCCATCGTGCGGTCGTGTTGCCCTGCTTCCCCCTCCACGCACTCCATGATGCGACGGGGCACGCCAGACTGCGAAAGAGGCTGACGCTCATCATTGCGGGCCTCGGTCGACGGATCGCGCGACGAACAGGCCGGCAGAGTGAGGCGTGACGGCGGAAGCTTCGCGCACGGGAGCTGCCGTCGGAGCGTCGCCCGGGTGGCTGTTCGTCTGCGCTGGATTGACACTGCCGATGCGCTTATCGCGCATGATGAACAACGGCGCACGAGTCCAGGCGCGAGGATCGGCTGCGGCGACGGTGACTGCCCCCGGTTGGTCACCGCCGCCGAAAGAAGGGAGCACGGCGGCGACATACGCACGGGTTTCGGCCGGCAACGGGCGGCCGGCGAGATATTCTTCGTAGCGCCCTGGTCCAGCGTTATAGGCCGCAAGAAAGCCCGGCGAGCCGTAGCGATCATACATCTCGCGCAAGTACGCCGCGCCGGCCAGGATGTTGTCTCGCGGATCATAGGGATCACGGCCAAGCCGGTGGCGGACGCGCAACTCCGCCCAGGTGTCGGGCATGATCTGCATCAGGCCCCTCGCGCCGGCAGAGGAGATCGCGCGCACATCGCCGGCACTTTCTGCGCGCATGACGGCGTGAATCCAGGCGGCCGGAATGCCGAAGCGCCGTGCGGCCTCTTCGATGTGAACGGCGAACGGATGGGCCGGCGCCGCGCGTGTGGCCGGCACACCCTGAGCGTGCGCTGTGGCGCTGAGCGGCATGGCGAGGATCATGCCGGAAAGGAGAAGGAAGGCTGTCAGTCGGACGGCGTTCAGCGGCCCGACGACAGCTTGGTGGCGCGGCGCGGACATCGTTCAGTCCCGCTCGCCGCGCTTGGGCGGACGGTTCCAGTGCAGGCTCCAGGCGGACTTGTCGTCGGTCGATTGGAACAGGTTCGCGCGGATCGGCTGGGCTAGCGTGGGATCATCGATCTGCAGGGAGACATAATCGCCGGCCTTTTCGCCGATCCGTTTCCATCCGGCGCCGATCTCGGGTCCGTCGTCATTGCCGTGATGAACACGATAGTCCGGCGCATTCTCGGCGTCGGTGTGCTCGGCGGGGACGAGCACGATCTCGACGTCCAGCGAGAGCGTGCGGATGTGGCCGGCGTAGCCGTTCTTGGTGCGCGTAAATTCGCCGATCTGTGGCATGGGAAGACTCCTTTTGTTATGCGGTGAGGTCGGGTAGGCGCGTCGTTCACCGCGTCGCGGCGCGCCATTCGAAGCGGCCGCTGCCGTCTTCATCGGTCCACACCGGCGTTGCGCGGCCGATGATCGAGCGGGTGGAAATCGGACCGAAGTAGCGGCCGTCGAGGCTGTCCTCGACGGACCAGTTCATGAGGAAGATTTCGCCGTCCTCGATGCGCCGGCAGCCCTGCCAGACCGGCAGATCGCGGCCGAGCCGATCGCGGTCGAGCGCCTCGCCCATGGCGACGCCGTTGACGGTGACGCGCGTGCCGGTGCGGCAGACCTGATGCCCCGGAAGGCCGGCGACACGCTTCATGAGGGGGACGCCGCGGGGCACGTAGCCGCGCTCGGCGAGGAACGACGCGAGCGGCTCCGGGGCGTCCACGGCGACGAGGTCGGTCACTTCGAGGCGCGGCGGCCGATCGAGCGAATAGAGTCCGATCGGCGTGCTGGCGGACGCGTTCCAGATCAGCCTGGGTGTGATGTGGATGAACGACAGGCCGCCGACCAGCATCACGGTGAAGTACGTCGTCATGACGTAGCCGAAGCGGGTCATGGCTCGACCCTGCGGCGCAGAAGGATGGCCCGATGCTGCTCGGCCGTGTAGCTGCGCGGCTCTTGGCCGGCAGCGAGACGATTGTGAACGTGCCGCCAATGATGCGGCGAGACCTCGGCGGGATTGATGCCGAGCGACTCGATCGCGTCGACGATCTGCAGGACGCGTTCAACCTTCGGCCAGCTTTCGGCCTTCAGCAGAATGTCGCCGCCGGGGCGCACGAAAGGCAGCGTCTGATAGGGTTCGCCCGGCGAGATCGCGCGCACGATGTCGATGCGTGAGATGATCGTTCCGAAGTCGTTGGACGCCCACCGGACGAAGGCGAAGACGCTATGGGGCGGGAAGCTGACGACGCGCCGGCGGCGGTCGAGAATCTGTTCGTGGACGTCCTCGCCGAACTTGATCCAGTATTCGACCTTCTTCTCAATCCAAGTCAGCTCGACGTGGGTCAGACCAACCACAGTCGGCGTCGCGACGCGACGCAAGTCAGGAGCGCCGTTCACGGCGTACCTCTTTCGGCTGGAGGAAATTCGCGGGCGAGCAGCTCGCGCAGCATGTCGGCGACAGTGACGCCGCGCTGGAACGCGGCGATCTTGATCTGGCCACGTAGGTCGGGCGTGACGTCGATGGTGAGCCGCGCGGAGAAATTCGCGGCGTCGCCGCTGCGCTCGGGGCGCGGATCGGGGGATTTCACCCAGCTCTCAGGATCGGCTGGACGTGCGGTGAAGGCACGTTTGCTGGATCGCTCTGTCATGGTGCGATCCTCCCGACCTCGGCGCACAGCGCGGTGACCTCGCGCGCTGCCGGGCTGTGTTCGTTGATTTCCGAGACGAGGCGTCCGGACCGCGCAGCGTCGGCGAAGGCGACGCGCTGGCCGATGGTGCTGGTGAATACCGGCGGGTCGTGATCGGCGAGTGTCTCGGCCGTCTCGCGGGCGATTACAGTGCGCGCTCCACACCGATTCAGCACGAAGCGGGCGGCGAGTTGGGGGCGGTAGATCCGCGCCTCGCCGAGCAGCGAGAGCATCTCCGCTGACGCCCAGCCATCGAAAGGCGATGGCTGCACGGGGATCATCACCAGGTCGGCGGCAAGCAGCGCGGACCGCATGAGGCTGGCGACACGCGGGGGCCCGTCGATCACCACATGATCGGCGCCTCGGGCGAGTTCCGGCGCTTCGCTATGAAGCGTATCTCGTGCGAGACCGACGAAAACAAACAGCCGTTCAAGGCCTTCGCGCGCTCGCTGCTGCGACCAGTCGAGCGCCGAGCCTTGGGGATCGGCGTCGATGAGAACGACGCGCTTTCCTCGCCGGGCCCATTCACCGGCGAGATGCAGCGCGAGCGTCGTCTTGCCGACACCACCCTTCTGATTGAGGAGCGCCACGATCATGACGCGCCGCCGCGTCGCACGGGCATTCTCCCGGCCGGCGTCGCCTGTCGCTTCGCAGGGTGGACAACACCGTGGCCCGGATCCGACGTCGACTGCCGTGTGCCGCGATCGGCCCAAGCCTGTAGATCGTCGAGGGCATAGACAATGCGGCCACCCAGCTTGCGATAGACCGGTCCCGTGCCGTAGGTGCGGTGCTTCTCCAGCGTACGACCCGACAGACCGAGGAAGCGCGCCGCCTCGGGTGTGCGGAGATAGCGTGGCGGGGAGTCGGGTCGCGCTGCTGACATTGGGCCTCCGGACGTCGGCTGCGCCTCCAGCGTGCGGTGGCGGAGCGACGACCACGATGGCGAACCATCGCGTCCGGGTGGATGACGGAGTGGAGCCCCTACGTGCGCGTACCCCCTTGATGACGCTCAATGGGAGCCGGCGTGCGGGTCAGCGGCCGGCGAGCAGGCGGAGATAGCCGCCGTGCATCATGGTCTGGCCGTCCTTGACGAGCCGGATCGTCTGGGCGCGGATAGACGACGTTTTCCATTCCGTGGCGGACTGCCACGGCGTGTCGAAAAGCACTTCGGCGATGTCGCGATAACTTGCGCCGGAGGATCGGCCATCGAGCGCGCGCACCATACGCACCAGCCGCTGGCGGTGGCGCGGGGTGAGCGCGAGCGCACGCGGTAGCGGACCCGCGGCACGTCCGAATAAGCGGCGTTGGAATCGCAATGCCGCTTCGGCTCGGATGTGGAAGCTGTCGTCGAGCGGCAGCAGGACGGCGAGTGGTTGAGCGGGGCCGATGGCGTCGGCGAACAGGTGATGATCACCACTAGGATCGGCTAATACGATCGAACTTTCACCACCAGGCTGCGCACGTAGCGTGACGTGGGTCTGGTCGAGTTGTTCGAGCCGCCGGGCTGTGCGAAAGACGGTTGGCGCGGGTTCAAGTATCAAGATGCTGGCGACAAGCTCGGGCCGCCAGGAGATCGCGGATTCACTAGCGGAACGATCGGGATCGAGCAGGAAATCGCAAGCCCCATTGCAGGGCTGCGCTCCCACGAGGCAACGAAGTGCTTGACCGGCTGATCGGAGCGTTGCGCAGGCGGTCATAGTCGCTGCGATAGTCGGGATTCCGGCGTAGAAACTCCCACGCGAACCCTTGCCGCTCCAACCGGTTCAGCGCGCGTTCGGTTGTCTGCAATCGCCAGTCGGGCGGCTCGGCCATACGCGTCTCCTCGTCCGCGCTCTGAGTGGGCTCCTGCACGCTAAGCCTCGCCATGGAAGTGGCGCGGCGGAAGTCCCCAAAGCTGGACGGCGCGATGCCCCGCACAACCGGGAGGAGTGTCCTGCTCTAGGACACGCGGGGACGGAGGAGCTCGCGATAGCCCGTGGTGGTCATCCAGCGGGCGCGGGCGAGATGGCTGTCATGAACCATTCGGGCGTGGGCGGGATCACGGTCGGGATCGAGCCCGAAAAGAATCTGCGCCGCCTCGCGCCAGTCGGCGCCTTCGGCGGCGGCGTCAAGGAGTCGAATATAGAGAGCAAGATGGCTTTCGTCGTAGCCTGTCAGGCGGTCGCCGTCGGGTGGACGATCCTGGAAGGTAATGGCGGTCGTCGGCGCGCTCATCCTTCTTTGGTTAATCGATCGTATCCGCATCGCCAATGCAAACCAGACCGATAGCTGAAATTTCCCGATGCTTTTCACGCATCGCGCCGCCCCACTGGCGGCATCGCGCGCTGGCTCCGGACCCGTGTATTATAACACGTAGCGATATAATGCACGATTGCCTCCTATCCTGCGGATGGACATTCGCAGAATTTTTGGAGCCAACGTCAGGAGGTATCGCGTCGCTGCCGGTCTGAGCCAGGAAGCGGTCGCCGTGAAAATGGGTGTGGACCGCGCCTATGTGAGCGGCATGGAACGAGGCCAGCAGAATGTCACGCTGTTGACGATGTGGCATTTGTCGGAAGCGTTGGGCGTGAGACCCGCCGACCTTCTCGATGAGACGGTGGAGGAAGCTGAGACGTGAGTCTCAGCGAGACGCGGCGCAAACCCGACTCAGCGCAAACGTGCAAAGCCGTCAAAGCGCCGACGCCTAAAGCAGACAATGCAAAGCCGGGTCGGCGAGCCTTGAAGGACTTGCCCCGCCCGAGGATCGGGCGGGGCGTCCAAGGCCAGGCGGTCAATCCGCGTTGCGGCGGCTGGGGCGGGACCAGATGAGGCTGTAGCCCTCGCCGCCCTCGTCGTCGAAGAGGTTGGCGAAGATCGGGGCGGTGAAGCTCGGATCGTCGAGCTTGAGGCCCAGATAGTCCCGGCCTTCGTTCGAGCGCTTGGACCAGGCGGCGCCGATCTCGGCATTATGTGGAGCTCCACATAAAGCCGATTATGCGGTGTGCGGGATTATGCGGAGCGCTGGTTGCTGACGGCTGGCTTTCTGCCGACTTGCGTCATGTTCCGCTCCGCATAATCCCACTCATCAGCCGCTGCGAGCTCCCACATCGCATGCCTTAAGCCCAAGCCGTCTTTGGGTTATGTTGACCCGCAACGTGAACCTTGGGACGTAGGTTGCAACTTTGGCGGATGTTTCGGAGGAAATCTCACGCATTCGGCGGCGGCTGGCTGGTCTGGATGCTGAGCGCGTTGGGCTTGAACGCGAGCTGGAAACGCTTGAGCGAAAGTTGGCATCC
>WHTP01000203.1 GCA_009377695.1 Hyphomicrobiales bacterium
CGCTGACGGTATTTTTCCGGAGCGAGGCTGATAGTCGTTCGAGGGTTGCATATGTCGAAAATCGGCCGATCAATGTCGATAGTCGCTGGAACCGAGCAGATCGCGTATCGTCGAAATTCGTGTTTGAAATCAAGAGCGCAACTTTCTGACGGATCGGCGAGACGGTTCTTTGGGATGCGCGGAAAAAATTTGCGCTGCTAAATCAGCACGTTACCATGGCTTAAAATAATCGAGTGGGAGTGGCTAGAGTCGAGCCGCTAGTTCGAGAATGCGACTCCGAGCGGGATGCGGGGCGTAGGTTTATCCGAGGAAGAAAGCTGCTAGGCATGGATCCTCGAGCGTTCAGCAGCAATCGAATGTTCTCCCCGGCTCTCATCCGTGCCCTTTGATGACCTCAAGGAACGCTTCCCCATACCGCGCGAGCTTGGCTTCGCCGACGCCGGAGATACCGGCAAGCTCGGCTGCGGACCGTGGAGTGCGCGCGGCCATTTCCATCAGCGTCTTGTCGTGAAAGATGACATAGGGCGGCACGTTCCCCGCTTTGGCCAGATCCAGACGTCGGGCGCGCAACTTCTCGAACAGGATGCGATCGGCAGCCGGTAGCGGCTCCTTGGCCTCCCGGCGCGCGGACTTTCCTTTCGCCTTGGCCTTCTTCACGACGCGCAGGCTCATGGGCGGCTTCTCGCGCAGGAACTCGCGGCCTTTGGCAGAGATTGACAAGCCGCCATGGCCCGCCACGTCCACGTCAATCAGTCCATGCGCCACGAGCTGGCGGATGATCGAGCGCCAGGCGTTGCGGTCGTGCGCTGTGCCGATGCCGAACGTGGACAGCTTGTCGTGGCCCAGGCGCTCGATGCGCTCGTCGGGCTCGCCGAGCAGAACCGAGATGACGTGCGCCTGCCCGAAGCGCTCACCGGTGCGGTAGATGCAGGAGAGAAGCTTCTGGGCGTCAACGGAGCCGTCAAAGGTCTCCGGCGGGTCGAGGCAGACGTCGCAATTGCCGCAAGGATCGCAGTCGTCGCCGAAATAGCGCAACAGCACCTGCCGGCGACACTGGCAGGATTCCGCAAAGCCCAACAGTGCGTCGAGCTTTCGGTGTTCCATCCGCTTGCGCGCCTCGGGAGCCTCCGACTCGTCGATGAAGCGGCGGCGCAGCGCGATGTCTCCCGCGCCATAGATCATGAGCGCTTCAGCAGGCAGGCCGTCGCGGCCGGCGCGGCCGGTCTCCTGGTAGTAGGCTTCGATGCTGGCGGGCATGTCCGCATGCAGCACAAAGCGCACATCTGGCTTGTCGATGCCCATGCCGAAGGCGATGGTGGCCACCATGATCAGGCCTTGCTCAAGCTGGAAGCGGCGCTGGTTTTTTTCCCGCGCCTTCATCTCCATGCCGGCGTGGTAGGGCAGCGCGGTGTGGCCGTGGTCATTGAGGCTGGCGGCGACTTCCTCCGTCTTGCGCTTGGAAAGACAATAGACGATGCCGCTCTCGCCCTTGCGGGGCTCGAGGAAGCGCAGCATCTGCTGCGTCGTGCTCGTCTTTTCAGCGGCGCAATAGCGGATATTGGGGCGGTCGAAGCCGGCGACGAAGCTGTTTTGAGCGCCGATCTTCAGATGTTCGACGATCTCCCTTCTGGTCGGCGCATCCGCCGTGGCGGTGAGCGCAATGCGCGGCATGTCGGGGAAGATGTCCGCGAGGCAGTCGAGGGCGCGGTATTCGGGTCGGAAATCATGGCCCCATTGCGAAACGCAGTGGGCCTCATCGATGGCGATGAGAGAGAGGTGCGCTGACTTCAGCCGGTCGAGGCTCTTCAAAAGCGTTTCCGGGGCCACGTAGAGAAGGTCCAATTCGCTCCGCGCGATATCGCGCCAGAGAAGTTCCTTTTCCGCGCCCCCGAGCCGGGAATTGAGCGCCGCCGCCTTCACGCCGGCCTGTCTGAGCGCCGCCACCTGATCTTCCATCAGTGCGATAAGCGGCGACACGACGAGGCCGATGCCCGCGCGGACTAGCGCCGGGATTTGGTAGCAGAGCGACTTGCCTCCGCCGGTCGGCATCAAGACGAAGGCATTGTTTCCCGCGATCACATGCTCGATGATCTCCCGTTGCTGCCCGCGGAAGACGTCGTAGCCATAAACTGTCTTCAGAATGGAGAGCGGGTCGGCCGGCACGGGAATAGTCAAATCCTGAAAGAATGTCTCTTTATGAATAGCGAAGTTCTTCTGCGGGCGCAGCATCGGGTGCGCTTTCGTGCAAGTTACGCACTGCCGTATCACGTCGATATTGGCTGAAGCACGCGGTACTTCGCTCGAAAAAGGGCTTGGGTTGCCGTTGCGGTTGAGGGTGGATTTCGGCCACAAGGCAGGCTTGGAATAGGGTTCGGAACAAGCAGAGGAACGAGCAATGGCACGCGTGCGCTGTATCACCGAGATGGGCATGGGCGTCGATGTCCACGGGCGCGACGCCACCAAGGCCGCCAAGCGCGCCGTCTCGGACGCGATCCGCCATTCCAGCCTCGGCTTTGTCAGGATGCTGGGGAAGACGCCGCACGACATGTTTGTCGATGTCACCATCGGCGTTCCGGACCCAGATGCGGTCGACACATCGGAAGTCGCGAAGGAACTTCCCTACGGGACCGTAACCGTCAAGGCGGTGAAAGGCGGGTTGGAGATTCAGGCCGAGAGCGACGGCGATGCCATCACTATTGCCAACGCGGCGGTGATCGTGAGCCTGGACGACGACGGGCGGACGTAGGCTCAGTACTGCGGAATATGGAAGGACAGTCTTGCGTATTGGAGGCGATATTATCTCAGCAATAGTGGCCGATAATCTGTACATCGCTGTCAGCTGTGCGCCGGCGACACAAACCGCTTCTCAAAGCCCTTCATCCCAATAGGGCGTGCGCCCGAAGTATCGCGCAAGATGGTCGACGAAGGCGCGCACCTTCATCGACATCAGCCTGTTGCCGGGATAGACGGCATAAATCGTGCTGGCTGGAGGCTCCCAAGCGTCAAGCACCCGCCGCAGTGCGCCAGTACGCAGCGGCTCGAACACGGCCCAGGTCGGCAGTATCGCAATTCCGATGCCGTCAATCGCCGCCCCGCGCAGCATCTGCGCACTGTTGCTGCGGACGCTGCCGCCCACGGCCACCCGCACCTCGCCGCGTTTGCCGGTAAGGTGCCATTCGTCGCCCCATGGCAGCAGATTGGTGCAAAGGCAGTTGTGTCTGGCAAGCTCATCCGGCTCTCGCGGCATTCCGCGCTCCCTGAGATAGACCGGTGCAGCACAAAGGATGAGCCGAGAAGGCGCGAGCCTGCGCACGACAAGGGCCGAGTCCTCGAGTACGCCAATGCGGATCGCCAGATCGAGCCCCTCATCGACAAGACTCACATGCGCGGAACTCAAATCGATATCAACGGAAAGGTCCGGAAAGCGCTTCAGGAAGGCGGGGACGGCCGGGGCCACATGCATCCAGCCGAACGTGTCGGGCGCCGACATGCGAAGGGTGCCGCGCGGCTCGCGTTGCAGTGCGCTCGCCACCTGCTCAGCAGCCTCAGCTTCGGCGAGAATCCGCGCACAGTGGCGGTAGTAGGCGGCGCCCGCTTCGGTCACCGAGAGTCGGCGCGTGGTGCGGTTGAGAAGGCGAATGCCCAAGCGCTCTTCGAGCCGCTGCACATGCGCGCTGACAGCGGACTTGGAGATTCCCAGCCGGTGTGCCGCCGCTGAGAAGCTGCCGCCGTCCACAACGCGCGCGAATGCAGCGATGCCGTCGAGCGGATCCATCCTTGGATTGTCCTGAAATCCGGACAGCATGTCCAGGATTTCCGGCTAATCGGCAGATCAGAAAAGGCCTATCTCCCGGCGAGCCCCCCGAACCACGGAGATCGACGATGGAGGCCAAGGTCGCAGCAGCCGAACCGTTCGTTCGCGAGCCAGCAGCCGGTTCGACGCTCAACGTGCTGGGCGTCACCCACATCTACAAGGCGACGGGCGCCGAGACCGCGGGGTCGTTCTCGCTCTGGGAAGCCGTGGTTCCGCCGGGTGGGGGTGCGCCACCGCATACCCATGCCCGTGAGGATGAGGCTTTCTATGTGCTGAGCGGCGAACTCATCATCGAATTCGAGGGCGACTCTGCGCCCCATCGCGTCGGGCCCGGCGGTTTCTTTTTCGGTGCGCGCGGCCGGCGCCATGCCATCCGCAATGTCGGCGACAAGCCGGCACGCGTGCTCGTCCTGAGCGCGCCGAGTTGCAGCCTTGATCAGATGTTTGCCGAACTGGACGCCGCGACCGTCGCCGGCATGCCGGAAATGCGAAAGCTCGTGGCCATCGCCGCCAAGTACGGCGTCACCATCGATCCGCCGGCTGCCTGATGTCGTTCTTCGTCGTACGCAGAAAAACTTGCGCTGAAATCAGCGCACTATCATGGGCCTAAAATGATCGAGTGGGAGTGAGGGGGGATGGCGCGATGGCAGCCGCCACATCGTCCCGTGAGATTGTCGGAGGCCAGCGGCGGTAGCCGCCGATATCATGTGGGCGCGGTGGCGCATGACTGCGTTCGGCCTGCTTGCGGCTTGGACGTCCCGGGACCATTGCGACCACGACGCGGCCGAGTGACGCCAACCTGCAGACGACAGCGGCCTCACATGGCGCCTGTGACCCTGTGACGTGGATCATTGTGCCGCGCCACGCTTCTGCTTGACCAACACATATCTCTGCGGTTATACGTCAATCAATAGCCAGTGGGTTATTGATCGCAAATGCCGAACGCTCACGATGTGCTCTTCAGAACGCTCGCCGATCCGACGCGACGGGCCATCTTCGAGCGGCTGTGCCGCGACGGAGAGCAAACGGTCGGGGCCCTGACGGCTCGGGCCGGGGTCTCGCAACCGGCCGTCTCAAAGCATCTTGGCGTCCTGAAGCAGGCCGGGCTGGTGCGCGACCGCCACGCAGGTCGCCAGACGCACTATAGCGCGCAACTCGGTGCGCTTGCCCCGCTGATCGACTGGGCAAGCCAAATGACCGGGTTCTGGCAGAACCGGTTTGACGACCTCGAAGACCTACTGAAAAGGATGGACCAATGAATGAAACATCGGCCGAAACGCGCTCCGTCGTCGTCGAACGTGAGATCCCTCATCCGCCGGAGAAGATCTGGCGCGCGCTCACGCAACCACACCTGATGGAGGAGTGGCTCATGAAGAATGACTTCAAGCCTGTCGTGGGCCACCGATTCAATCTTCGTGGAGACTGGGGCGGCGTGTTGGATTGCGAGGTCCTCGCCGTCGAGCCGAACAAAACGCTGTCCTACACTTGGAATTTTGCGCACGACGATGCGGCCTACAATCTGGAGAGTGTGGTGACGTTTACGCTCACGCGAACGAGCACGGGGACCCACCTGCGTATGGAGCAGTCGGGCTTCCGGCCGGATCAGAAGCAGGCCTACGGGGGTGCCAAGCACGGGTGGCAGCAGTTCCTTGCGAACCTGGAGCAGGTCCTGGCGCGGACAGACTGACGTCTGCCGCCAAGTTGTTACCCCCAATCCACTTCGGCTCGTATTCAGAGGGAGGTCCCGTGAATTGGAATATGTGGGTTCGGCAAGTCCACCGCTGGCTGTCGATCGCCTTTACGGCGACCGTCATCGCGAACTTCGTCGCCATGGGGTTGGGGGAACCTCCCACCTGGGTCGTCTACTCGCCACTGCTCCCGCTCTTCCTGCTGCTATTTAGCGGCCTGTATATGTTCGTGCTTCCGTATGCCACTAAGTGGCGCAGCGCGCGAAGCGCCGGCGGGTTGGAGTGAATACGATGGTGTAGCGCGACAATCTGGGAGAGAGGCGCGCGACAATCTGGGAGAGAGGCGCGCGACAATCTGGATGAGAATCTTGTGTCGCGGCGGTGGTGATGATCGCGGCATTGATTGTCGCGCGCAA
>WHTP01000010.1 GCA_009377695.1 Hyphomicrobiales bacterium
ACGACCAGTCCGCGCCAAAACAAAATGCGCGTTCTTCAACAGCCTGCTAGTGGAGTTTTGGATTTGACATTCGCTTTGGGCGTCTGCGGTCAACGGGGTAGCGAATGTCAAATCCACTCCACTAGTGTCCTTCGATTCCGAAGTTCGTATAAGAGGCCGCCGCGAAATGGTACGAACTTCGGAATCGAACTGGATTCGGGACGAGTGTCCCTTTGAATTCCGAGTTCGCAGGAACATTTGCAGCACGGCCATGCGAACTTTGGATTCGGGACACTAGCATGATCCGCCCCATCGCCACGGAATTGGCATTATTCGTTGCCCCGTTCGTGCTCTATGCGCTGTTCCTGTGGGCGATCAAGCGCGGGGGCGTGCTCGATCGTGCCAATTGGCCGCTTAAGCACGTATTCTGGCTGCTGGTCGCTGCATTCCTTTTGGTGATCGGCAGCTTCATCGTCCTGGCCGAATGGGGCGGGGCACCGCCCGGTTCGACCTACGTTCCGGCGCGCATTGAAGATGGAAAATTCATCCCGGGACGGACGAAATAGCCGCATGAATTCGTCCCGTCGCATCGATGCTTCTTGGCTGCGCGAGGGTGGGCTCCCGCGGCTACTCGGCGTGCTCGACCGCGGCAGCGAAGAGGCGCGCGTGGTCGGCGGCGCGGTGCGTAACGCGCTGCTCGGCGAGCTGGTCGGCGACATCGATGTCGCCACAACCGCTCTGCCCGATGAGGTGATCCGCCGCGCCGCCGCGGCCGGCTTCAAGCCGGTCCCGACCGGTGTTGAGCATGGCACCGTCACGGTCATAGTTGACGGCACGCCATTCGAAGTGACCACGCTGCGCGAGGACGTCGAGACCTTCGGACGCCATGCCCGGGTCGCATTCGGACGCGACTGGCGGCGCGACGCCGAGCGGCGCGACTTCACGATAAACGCGCTCTATGCGGGGCGCGACGGCACCGTCCACGATCATGTCGGCGGCCTCGCCGATCTTGCGGACCGGCGAGTGCGCTTCATCGGCGATCCGGCGAAGCGGATCGCGGAGGACTATCTGCGCATCCTGCGGTTCTTTCGTTTCCACGCGGCCTACGGCGACGCGGAGCCGCCCGATCCCGCCGGCCTGTCCGCCTGCATCGCAGCGCGCGCGGGATTGGAGACGCTGTCACGCGAGCGCGTGCGCATGGAGGTCTTCAAGCTGTTGGTCGCCAGGCATGCGGTGCCGGCGCTGGTGAGCATGAGCGAGGCGGGCTTGCTGGTGAGCGTGCTCGGAGGTGTGCCGTCGCTCGCGAGCTTCGCCAATATGATCAAGCTCGAGCGCGAACTGTCGATGACGCCCGATCCGGTGCGGCGGCTGGGCGCGCTTGGCGTCAACACCACCGAGGACGCGGATCGGCTGCGCGAGCGGCTGCGCCTGGCCAATGCCGAATACGGCCGGCTCGTGTCGATGGCGGACGATTGGTGGCGCATCACCGTCGCGACCGGCATGCACGACGCGCGCGTGCTCATCTATCGACTCGGCGCGCAAAAATTCCTCGGCCGCGCGCTGTTGGCGTGGTCACGGTCCTGGGACGAAGGCGCCGCCGACCAGCGTTGGCACGATCTGATCCTGCTGGGCGATCGCTGGACGGCGCCGGTCTTTCCTTTGAGGGCCGCGGATTTCATCGCGCGCGGCTTGACGAAGGGGCCGGCCTTGGGCGCCGCTCTGCGCGCAGCCGAAGAGGCATGGATCGCGCAGGACTTTCCGATGGATGCGGGGACGATCGCAAACATCGCAGAGGCAGCGCGGGCCTCGTCAAAATGAGATGCTTCTGAACCGCCACTAGTGGAGTGGATTTGACATTCGCCATCTCGTTGACCGCAGACTCCCAAAGCGCATGTCAAATCCAAACTCTACTAGCAGCTTATATTTGCTAGTGGTCCTTTGATTCTAACATTCGCAAAGTCGCCCGCTGAGAAGGGATGCGAATGTTAGAATCGGACCACTAGGCTGGCTTCGCCTGGTCGCCTTCGTCGACGCTCATGGCATTGCCGCGCCAGACGAAGCCGGCTTCGCGCCAGCCTTCGAGCCACAGGACCGGCAGCATCGCGTCGCGCAGCATCGCATGCAGCGGATAGAGCAGAGGAAGGTGCCATCCGGCGCTGGCGGCGAGCAGCATTTCCGCGCCATACCAGATGACGAGGAACGCGCCCGCTGCGACAATGACGGAATAGCCGGTGGCAATGGCGATGAAGATCGCGGCGAGGAATGGCAGCAGCGCGCCGGAGCCCGCTTCGAGACAATAGAAAGAGGGGAAGCTGTCCCGGCGCAGCCTCGCCCAACGCACCTGCCGGTCCCATACATCGCCGCGCCGGCGCTCGCCGAGCGGTTGCGGGAATGGCGCATCGACCAGCCGCACCCGGCGTCCGGTCGCTCGCATGATTTTCGTGGAGGCGGCGTCCTCGGCCGCTTCGGTGGCGAGCGCGCGCAGCCCGCCGGCCGCTTCGATGTCGCCGCGGTGGTAGAACAAGGTCTTGCCCTGCGCGAAGCCAAGTCCGATCGTGTCGGCCACGTACTGCCAGCGCGCCTGATAGGTATTGAGGAAGACGCATTCGAGCTGCGCCCACAGTCCGGACGGATGGCTGCCGATCGGCGGCGCCGACACCATGCCGGTATCGAACGTCCAGGCTGCCAGCAGCCGCTGCAGGTAGTCGCGCGGCAGCAGCACGTTGCTGTCGACCATCACGATGCGGTCGTGCGCGGCCGCGCGCCAGCCCTTGAGCACGTTGTTAAGCTTTGGATTGGCGCTGATGCGTTCGTCGCCGACGAGGACTTTGGCGGGAACGTGCGGGTGTTCGGCGATCAGGCTCTGCACCAGCGCCACGACCGGATCGCGTGCCGATGCCGCGCAGAACAGGATCTCGCAGCGCGGATAGTCGAGGAGAAACGTCGACCGCAGCGTCGCTTCGACGAAATTGTCGATGCCGCAGACCGGGCGGATGATCGTGATCGGCGGTGCGTCGTCCGGCGGGGGAACCTCGCGCGCGGGCATCCGGCAGCGGACAATAGCGATGGCGATGCTGGCGAGCTGGAAGGCAATGGCTAGTCCGCAGAACGCGGAGGCTGCCCAGATTGCGACTGTCATCCCCAAACGGTAATGCGGATCGATGACGTGCAAATGACGTCAACGACGCCAAGCCATTGAATCGCTTGTCATAAAACCGCAAGACAAATCAGGCACTGGCTAGCGCATGGGGATGAACGAAAAAGCGTGAGCCGACGTGAGGGCACCTCTCGAGAACCGCCGTTTCCGCTCGCTGTTTATTTCCGACGTGCATCTCGGTGCCCGCGGCTCCCAGGCCGAAAAGCTCCTCGATTTCCTGCGCTGGCACGAGGCTGACACGATCTATCTCGTTGGCGATATCGTCGACGGCTGGGCGCTCCGCTCAGGATGGTTCTGGCCGCAGTCCCACAATGACGTGGTGCAGAAGCTGTTGCGGCAGGCGCGCAAGGGCGTGCCAATCATCTACGTGCCCGGCAACCATGACGAATTCATGCGCGACTACTACGGCACCCATTTCGGCGGCATCGTGGTGTCGGAGACCGCAATCCACGTAGGCGCCGACGGACGCCGCTATCTCGTGATCCACGGCGATCACTTCGACCTGGTGGTGACGCAGGCGCGCTGGCTGGCGCTGCTCGGCGGCAAGGCTTACGACTGGGCGATCGTCGCCAACCGCGTCTTCAATGCGCTTCGGCGCCGATTCGGTTTTCCCTACTGGTCGCTGTCGCAGTGGCTGAAGCTCAAGGTCAAGAACGCCGTCAATTACATTGGCGATTTCGAGAAGGCGCTGGTCGCCGAAGCCCAGCGCCATGACGTACAAGGCGTCATTTGCGGGCACATCCACCATGCCGCGATTCATGAAGAGTTCGGCGTCCGCTATCTCAACTGCGGCGACTGGGTCGAAAGCTGCACCGCGATCGCGGAGCACCATGACGGCCGCTTCGAGATCCTGACATGGGCCGACGACAAGCGGGGCACGCTCGTGCCGGCGGCTGCAGCGCTCAATCGCCGCGCGGCCTGATCGTGCGAAGGTAGCGGCCGACCTAGAAAATTCGATCGTACAAGGCAAAAGAACGGAAAAGAGAATCGGTAAAATCATTCCGACCCGATAGACACCGCCAGTAGCCGCTCGGTAAGATTTCTCGGCCAAGATCGGGAAAAGATCAACCGCCAAAGCTCGTCGAGGAGGAGCCCATGATCCGCATCATCACCGCAGTGGTTGCAACGGTTGCGCTTACGTCAGTCTACGCCACTAGTCCGTCGTTCGCACAGTCCTGCAAGGACGAGGCGCAAGCCAAGAAGCTTGCCGGCGCTGCGCTGAAGAGCTTCATGACCAAATGCGAGCGTGAGGCGCAGACCAGTTGCGACACGAAGGCAGGAGCGAAAAAGCTCGCCGGCGCGGCCAAGAACAGCTTCACCAAGAAGTGCCTGACCGAGGCCGTCGGCGGCTGACACGGTCGATTCTGCTGGCACCGGTCGTGTCTGACGTATTGAAGGCGACCGGCCGCCTTTGCTTGCGGGTTTACCTTCTGGTCCCCGCGCCGACGCTGACCGTGCCGACAGCATGGGAGAGGCGATGTTGTGGAGGAAGATCGGCGATCTCGATGATCAGTTTCATCAGGATCGCTTCCGCAAATGTCTCGAAGCTCTTGGCCGCAAGCATGAAAGCGCCAGGCCCGCCGATCACGTAGTCTTTATAATATTGGTCGAGGTGCGGCTCGAAAGCGAGGATCGGCAGGCCATTGATGACGATGCCGGCGTTGACCGCTTCGTCACGCGCGAGCGTCACTGAGCGCCCGCGGTTGTTGGAGCCGTCGCCCGACACGTCGATGATGCGGCGTTCGGCTTTCGACGGGGCTTGCGGGAACAGCGTCACGGCATGATCGATCGCTCCTGAGATCGAGGTGCCGCCGCCATACATCATGCGCGGGGCCGATTCGATGGCGCCGGCGAGCGCCTTCACCGACATCCCATCCTTGAGCACGGTCCACGGCAGCACCTGCGCCTGCAGGAACGGCCCCGACCACTGCATCATGGTGACCGCGATCGACTGGTTGCGCCCGCCGAGGATGGCGCTCAAGACGCGTGGGTTCTGGAACGCGGCAACGTAGCCCATCTTCTGGAGTTCGAAGCGCTGGGGGCTGACGCTGCCCGACACGTCGACGGCGAGGACGAGCTGCAGGTCGACGGCGTCCTGAGCGTTAGCGCCCTCGCGCGTGACGGCGGCAAACAGCAGCATTGCGGCAAAGCGGACCGCACGCCGTGTCGGCGTCGATCGGGGCCGGTGATAAGTCGAGCGCATCGGACGACCTCCGTCGCCCTCCCAGGCCCCAGCATAGCGGCATTTTCAGCGACTCGCACCAAGTCATCTCAGCAGCTACATTAGGGTCTAAGGCATGCCATGACCCCGATCCGACGGCCAGCCGACCTCGCTCGCAGCACCGCCCGACGGTTCGCGGAGCGCAAAGCCACGCGCGAGGCCTTCCGGCGCGACACCTTCGCGCTGCCGCGTGCGCAGGCGCGCGCGAAGGCGAGGGAGCTGTTCAAGCGCTTTCCCAAGGCCGCCTATCAGACCGAGATCGAGAGCTGGCGCGAGCTGCCCGGCGATTGCATCGAATTCACCATGCGGCGCCTGCCCAGCGCGGACTAGTGTCCCGATTCCGAAGTTCGTACCATTTCGCAGCGCCCTCCTATGCGAACTTCGGAATCGAAGGACACTAGCAACTCTTTGAATCGAGTGTGGCTTTGGTTCAGAAGTCCGCATGTCGGACTCGCCGCAAGAATGATGCGGACTTCTGAACCGCCACACTAGGCCGGCGAAGGCCCGGTTGACGCGTCTGTGATGATGCCTGTGCTTTCCCTGACTTAAAATTGTGGTTCCAGTATAATCTTGATGTCGGGATGGGAGTACTGTCCTGTAACCGGGCCATCCATCGTGCCCTCGGGAGCTTGATTCATGCGCAGGCTGTTGCGCGATATCGTGATGTTCGTGTTCGGAGGGCTCGTCGGCGCGGTCTTCGGCGTTGCGCTCGGCTTCTTTCTCTTTCCATACGTCTTCCCGCCGCCGCCCGCGACGGAGACGCTAAGTGAGGCCGACCGCTCGCGGCTCGTCGCCACCGGCACCTTCATCCACGCCAACCCCTCCGACCCGATCCATTACGGCAAGGGCAAGGTCAGTGTGTATGAGCGCACGGTGTTCCTGGAGCCGGATTTCGAGGTCGGGCCGGGACCCGCGTACCACGTCTACCTGGTGCCGAAGGCGTCGATCCGAACGTCGTCCGATATCAAGGACGTGATGTTCGTCGATCTCGGGCGGCTGCGCTCGTTCAAGGGCAGCCAGCGCTACTCCATTCCCGCCGGCGTCGACCTCGCGAAATATCCGAGCGTGATCATCTGGTGCGAGCGATTCGGCGTGCTGATTTCGCCCGCGGATCTCGCTGCTAAATAGCGTCCCCTCAAATAAAAAAAGGGCTCCCCGGCCATGGCCGAGGAGCCCTGCACGTCTGTTTGTGTTTGGTCGATCAGTAACGCGCGACGTCGTAGCCGCCGAACCGATAGTTCACGCCGAACTTCACAGCATGGATGCTGGTAGTCGTATCGACGTCGATGGTTCCGCCAGGGCCAGCTGGAACGGAAAACCCGAGCGAGTTGGTCCCGAAGTCCATGTAGTTGTATTCGAGCTTTGCGGACCAGTTTCCGGTGATCGCGTATTCGACACCGGTGCCGACCGTCCAGCCCCAGATCGTCTTATCGGCACTGAGCGTGAAACCGGGCCCGCCGCCCAAGAATGTCGCGTTATGTTCGACGTGGGCCCAGGCGCCACCGCCCTTGACATAGATCAGCGCGCGGTCGGCGGTGAAGCCAAGCCGGCCGGTGATGGTGCCGAGGAAGTCGACTTCGCGGTTGCAGCTCAGGGCGCCGAAAAGGCAGGGCGTCGTGCCCTCGAGATTGCTCCAGCTCGCATCGGCCTCGATGCCGAACACGACAATGCCGCTCTGGAAGTTGTAGCCGATCTGGCCGCCGCCAAGGAACCCATTGACCGTGCCCGATGCGATCGGGAAAGCACCACCGCCACCGAAGCCGGCGAACTCGCTCTCGATCGTGCCCCAGGCGCCGCCGACGTGGGCGCCGATGTAAAGGCCAGTCCAGGACCAGACCGGTGCAGCGGCGACCGGGAGCGGGCGTGCCTTGGTCGGAAGATCCGCAGCTTGGGCCGCTTGTGAGCCAGCCGTGAAAACAGCTGCTCCTGCCAGCAGCAACGCAGTAAGAAAACGCATTTTTTAACCCCTCCAATTTGCGCGCATGTCAAATCTGCGCGTCGGTAGCCGCCTACTGCGGTTCCGCGCCATGGGTGGAATCTTTTCAGGTTTGGGTCGAGTCTAAATCACGTCGGCTTTTCGGAATCGGAACGGATGTTGCCCATGTGCAACATGATGGTCCATCATCTCAGCGAATGAGGCCTAAAACGTGTAAGCCGCTGAGATTCGCGCCATTAGATTTGGTTCTGCTGCGTTCTTGCAGGTCCGGCTGATCGCCTGAGCGGCATGTCCGCTCTATTGTCCGTACGATGCTCGAATCGGTCCTCGCCTCCTTCGCCTCCATCTCCCTTGCCGAACTCCTTCTGATCGCCGCGATGGCGCTGTTCGCGTCGATCGTCGGTGGCGTCGCCGGCTATGGTACCGGCGCGCTGATGCCTTTGGTGCTGGTTCCGGTGCTGGGGCCGGAGCCGGTGGTGCCGATCATCGCGATCTCGGCGTTGTTCAATAATACCTGGCGCGCGCTCGCTTTCCGGCGCCTGATCGACTGGCGGCGCGGCATGCTGGTTGCGGCTTTCGCCACGCCGACCTGCATCCTCAGCGCCTACGGCTATACGCACCTGACCGGCAAGGGCGCGGCGATCGTGATCGGCACGATGCTGATGCTGACGGTGCCGCTGCGTTATCTGTTCAAACGTTATGTGATGGCGCTCGACAGCAAGGGGCTGGCGCTCGGCGCCGTGATCTACGGTGGAGCGGTCGGCGGCACCGTCGGCGCCGGCGTGATCCTGCTCTCCATCCTGATGGCCGCGGGGTTGCAGGGCGCGGCGGTGATCGCGACCGACGCCGTCATCTCGATCGTAGTCACCGCGGTGCGGATGGCAGTGTTCGGCTTCTCCGGCGTGATCGACGCGCGCGTCATCGCGTTCGCGCTGCTGATCGGTGCGGTCGCGCTGCCCGGCGCATTCGTCGCCAAGGCCATGGTCGCGCGCATGTCGCTCAACGTCCACACCGCGCTGCTCGATCTGGTGGTGCTAATCGGCGGCGCGATGATGATCTACGGCGCTTTGATAGGCTAGACTAGACCATCATCGCTCCAGGAAGCCAGGTCAGGCCGTCGCGGGCTCTTCTTCCTCTTCTTCTTCTTCGTCTTCCTCTTCGTCATCTTCGTCGTCCGCAACGTCCTCGGCTGAGGTCAGCGCGATGGCCGGTATCGCCTGCCGAAACAGGTCACCTTCCTCGCCAAGCCAGATGCATTCGACGTTTTCGTCAGTTACTGCGGCCACGGTCATCGACTGGCCGCCGGATTTCAGGAATACGACATCGCCAGGCTTGAACGTCATGAGCTGTCCTTTCGTTGTGCCAGTGTGGCGGTTCAGAAGTTCGCCATCCTTTGCGGCTGGATCGCGAGCGAACTTCTGAACCAAAGCCACACTGGCAACTCATTAAGCGCTAGTTTGAATCCGAAGTTCGCTAACGAACGTCCTGCAAATCAAGCGAACTTCGGAATCGGGACACTAGCCCGGCAACCTAGCCGCGATCGATGACAGATCGATCACGACCCCGCGCGGATCAGTCCTCATCGTCGGTTCGGAATTCGCCGCCGAGGTTGAGGCCCTCGATCCAGGTCTCGCCGTTGCGCTTGATCACGGTGTGGGGGCGGGCCTTGCCGTATGCGTCGAACGCCGCGGCCAGCCGTTCCGAGTGGGTCACGACCCAGATCTGCGTCCGTTCGGCCGCCCGCACGATCATGCGGGCCAGCGGTTCGAGCAGATCGGGGTGGAGGCTGGTCTCGGGCTCGTTGAGGGCGATGAAGGCCGGCAATCGGTAGCCGAGGAGGGCGCCGGCCAGTGCCAGATAGCGTAGCGTTCCGTCCGACAATTCGCCGGCGTCGAACACACGCTTCGGGTACTCGGGAAACACCAGTCCGAAGCTTGCGGTTCGTTCCGGCACCGGCATGATCAGGGTCGCGCCGGGGAAGGCGTCGTCGATGGCCCGGTCGAGCTCGACCGTGTCTTCGCGAATATGTGCGAGGGTGGCGAAGACGGCGGCGAGGTCCGATCCGTCCGAAGCAAGCGTCGGCGTCGTGACCGCCAGGCAGGGCTGGCGCAGCGGCGCGGCGCGATCGCTGCGGAAGTCGTGATAGAATTTCCAATCGAGCATCGCTCTGCGGACGACGTCGATATCCGGAAAGCGCGCGGGATCCTGCAGCGCTCCCAGTGCGGGCTCGGAGGCGAGCAAATCCGACCCAATGGGCTGCTTGCGGCCATCGTCGTCGGTCGCGGTGGCACGTGGGCCGCGGCGTTCGAGAAGTGTGAGCGGGCGTCGTCCCTTGTGAAAGAGCAGCGTCTCTTCTTTCACTTGCGGCTCAAGTGCAAACGCCGCCGCGGTCGGCATCCGCACGCCGACGTCGACCTCATAGGAGTAGGCGATGCCGGCCTGCACCTCGGCGCTGAACTCGGCCTGGGATTGTCCGCTATCGGCGCCGCCGAGGCCGACCGAGAGTTTCATCCGCGCAGGCTGGTTCGTCCGTCGCTTGCCGGCCCAGAGCACGGACTGCATGCCGCCTTCGGATGCGAGTTCGCGCGACAGCGTTCCCGCGGCCGACGCCTGCAACAGTTGCAACGCGCGGTAGAGATTGGTCTTGCCGACGCCATTGGCGCCAACGAAAGCGGTCAGCCCGCCGACCGGAAACCGAATCGCACGCAGCGAGCGGTAGCCTGCAATGCTGACTTCGCAGATGCGCATGGCTAGTGTCCCGATTCCGAAGTTCGTACCATTTCGCAGCGGCCGCTTGATGCGGACTTCTGAACCGCCACACGAGCGTCACGGCCACTTCACCAGCGGTGGCAGCGAGGACAGAATCGACTCCACATTGCCGCCGGTGCGCAGGCCGAAGATGGTGCCGCGGTCGTAAAGCAGGTTGAACTCGACATAGCGACCGCGGCGAACGAGCTGCTCGTCGCGCTCGGCCTCGTCCCAGGGCCTCGCGAAATTCCGCCGCACCAGCTCGGGATAGATTGACAGAAATGCGCGGCCAACCGCCTGGGTGAAGGCAAAGTCGGCCTCCCAGTCGCCCGTGTCGAGATAGTCATAGAAGATGCCGCCGATGCCGCGCATCTCGTTGCGGTGTTTCAGGAAGAAATAGTCGTCGCACCATTTCTTGTATTTTTCGTAGGGCGCGACGGAAGCATGCGCGTGGCAGGCGGACTTCATTGCAGCGTGGAACGCAACGGAGTCGGGATCGGTTTGCGTGCGCCGCCGGTCGAGCACCGGGGTGAGATCCGCGCCGCCGCCGAACCAGCCTTTGGTCGTCACCACAAAGCGGGTGTTCATGTGCACTGCCGGCACATGCGGATTGTGCAAGTGCGCGATCAGCGAAATGCCCGACGCCCAGAAGCGGGGATCGTCGGCCGCGCCGGGAATCTCCTTGCGGAATTCCGGCGCGAACTCGCCGTGAACAGTCGAGCAATGCACACCGACCTTCTCGAACACGCGGCCGTGCATGATCGACATCACGCCGCCGCCACCTGCTTCGCCGGTGTGGTCGGTGCGGCTCCAGGGCTTGCGTGCGAACCGCCCCGCCGGACGATCGGCGTAAGGTGCATCCGAGGGAAGCGCATCCTCGATCGTCTCGAATGCCGCACAAATCTCATCGCGCAGGCTTTCGAACCAGCCGCGTGCACGGGCCTTGCGGGCTTCGATCTGGCCGACAGCCATTTGAGTTCTCCGAACGCTGAGTAGGGTGGGCAAAGGCGCGGGCCAAGCGTGCGCGCCTCTCTGCGCGGGCGGCGGCAGCGCCGTGCCCACGCACGGTCACTCGCCGAACTGGCCGGCGATCTCACGCATATCGCCACCCCAGTCGAGGGGCAGAATGCCATCCGCTACATAGCGATGGAAGCTGCTGTGCGGCCAGTCGCGCACCCGAGACACGTATCCATGCTTGACGGGGTTGAAGTGAATGTAGTCCACATAACGCGCGAGATCCGTATTGTCGCGGATCGCGTGCTCCCAATAGCGTCGCTGCCATATTCCCTTTTCGCGCTTTGCGATCTTGCTTCGAGTGCGCGAGCTCTCATGCACAAGGCCGCGCGAAAACGCACTCTTGATCAGACTCCATCGCACTGGAAAGGCCGCGTCTCCTACCGGCAGCGACCAGATCGCATGCATGTGATCAGGCAGAACGCAGATTGCGATCGTTTCGAACGGGTGGCTTGTCTGAACGGACTGATACATGCGCCGAAGACGATCGACATGGCGCACCAGCAGATCGCCGGTTCGGTCGGCCAACGCCACGGTGAAGAAGAAGGCGCCGCCATCGATATTCGCTCGACGGTAACGGGACATGATTGCATCTTATCTCGCGAAACGCGCGTGGGCACGGCGCTCCGCCGGTGCGGTGGGGAGCCTGCGCATGTGGCTTGCGCCTTTGCCCACCCTACAGGCTGCCTCCGGAAGCTGGCACGGGCACGTGCGATCTCGTGGCGCGGACAGATACGTACCGCATCGGCCCCAGCCGGATCGCTGCATTTCAACTAAATTCAAACGATCGCGCATTCGTGTTGTGCGTTGGTCGCAGAAGAGGTCTTCGATGAGCCGGTCGTAGCGCGATAGGCATGAACCGGCGCGTCCGTCATGCGTCGCTTGATGTTCACGAACCCGAGGGCATTCTGAGGGTATCCGGCAAAAAGCAATGTATTCGTAACCATTGCCTGCAAGCGTCACAAGAGCTGACGATCAACAATGGCTTTCCGATGGACTATCGCATGGACGCCCGCTCATCGCGTTGGATGGGATGCCTATTCTTTCTGGTTGCGTTGTTGTCCTGCCTTCTCGCAGTCGGCAGAGCCGACGCGCAGTCCATGCAATCCACCCCGCAGGTCATCAAGGTCGGCGTGTATGTGAGCCCGCCGTTCGTCGTGAAGGAGGGCGGCGGCTACTCCGGCATGGCTATCGAGCTTTGGCAGAAAGTCGCCGCCGAACTGGCCATCGTTTCGAAGTACGAAGAGTTTCAGAACGATGCTGAGCTTGTCGAGGCCGTCGCAAACGGCACGGTCCACGCCGCTGTGACCAATCTCAGCGTCACGAAAAGCCGGGCACAAAACATCGATTTCACGCAGCCGTGGTTCGATGCCGGCCTGAGGGTGATGGTCCATTCCGATACTCGCATAAGCTTAATGGACATCATCAGCGACCTGAGGGATGCCGGCCACCTCAGGAACTTCGCGTGGATTGCCGTCGCCATCCTGGTGGCGACGGTGCTGATGACCGCCTTCGATCGAAAATTCGACCCCGAGTTTCATCAACGATGGCGTGATGGGCTTGCCGACAACTTCTTCCACGTGACGTCTCTGGCCACCAAGGGCGAAGCCGAGCGTAAGAACCTGTTCGGTTGGGTCGGCCGTATCGGGCAAGGCTTGTGGCTTCTTGGCAGCCTTGCCGTGATCGCCTACGTCGCTTCTGCAATCACCAGCGTGATGACGGCATCTCACATCGCAAACCAGATCAACAGCGTGGCGGATCTCCAGCGCAAGATCGTAGGCGTGCTGAGCGGCAGTGCCGCCGAAGATTATATGAAAGCGTCCAAGATCAGGACGATGCCTTTCAATCACATCGCGGAGGCTGCTGACGCGCTCGTGCGTCGCGAGGTTTCGGCGATCGTGGGCGATAATCCGGTCTTGGAATATTTCTCCCATATTCGACCGCATCTGCCGCTCGACGTGGTGGGCAGCACTTTTCATCCCCAGAAATACGGGTTTGCTTTTACGGCTGGCAGTCCGCTTACCAAGCCTGCTTCATTGAGCATCATCGGACTGCAGGAAAGCGGCGAAATCGAAAAGCTGAGAATCAGGTATTTCGGCTTCAAACCTTAAGACCGTCAATTATCTCAACAAATGCCTGGGCACGGCGCTTCGTCGGTGCGCACGCTTATGGAGATGCTGCAATTCTAGCGCGCGTCTGCCGCATTGCTTCGCCAAGCGCCATTGCACAGGCGACCGCCACGTTGAGCGAACGTAACCCGGGCCGGATCGGGATGATGAGCCGCGCGTCGGCGGCTTCGTGCACATAGTCGGGCACACCGGCCGACTCGCGGCCGAACAGCAACACGTCGTCGCGGCGGAACGCGTGATCAAGATAAGAGACGCTACCACGGGTGGTGAACAGGATCAGCCGCGCGCGGTCGCCAAGATCTTGCATTTTCTTGCGCCAGCCTTCGAAGTCATCGAAGCTGCGATGACGCACGATCGTCACCTGGTCGAGATAGTCCATCCCGGCACGGCGGAAGGCGCGATCCGTCACCGGGAAACCGGCCGGCTCGATGATGTGAGCCTCGGCGCCAAGGCAGGCGGCGAGGCGGAGAATCGTACCGGCATTCTGGGGAATGTCGGGCTCGTAAAGCGCGATCCGCATCGGCCCTAAATAGCGCATTTCTGGCCCTCCAGAAGGCCGGAACGGCCTGACTAAGGCCACCTGTTAGCGGTTGCCTCAGTGTGGCCATGCTGCACTTGCGCTCACCTTACAAGGGTGCCAATAACACCGCGCCGGTTCGTGCCGTCCCGCCTTGCCCGGGACCGGCTGCGACCGGACCGCCCGCCGCCTCCGGAAGCATGTTTCCGATGGTCCCCCGCGCGGGCCGGCCGCCCTCGCATCAGGGAGAGGATTTAGACGTGGCAACGATTTCTTCGACCGGACACACGCGCCGCGATTTTCTTTATATCGCGACCGGCGCCATGGGTGCGGTCGGCGCGGCTGCGGCTTTGGTGCCGCTGGTCACGCAAATGAACCCGGACGCCTCGACCATCGCGGCCGGTGCCCCGATCGAGGTCGACCTCACGCCGATTCAGGAAGGCCAGGTCATCAAGGTGTTCTGGCGCGGCAAGCCGATCTTCATCAATCACCGCACCAAGAAGCAGATCGAAGAGGCGCAGAACGTCAATGTGGCCAGCCTGCCCGATCCGCAGCCGGATTCGGCGCGCGTCAAGCCGAAGCACGACGAATGGCAGGTGCTGATCGCCATCTGCACTCATCTCGGCTGCATTCCGATCGCGCACCAGGGCCCCTACGACGGCTACTTCTGTCCCTGCCACGGCTCGGTCTACGACACCTCCGGCCGCATCCGGAGCGGCCCGGCGCCCCTCAACCTGGCGCTACCGCCCTACGAGTTCGTTTCCGACACCCGCATCCGGATCGGCTGACCGCCGGCGCGACCCATCTCTGCAAGGCTAGATCATGAGCGGACATCCGACCTACCAGCCGCAAAACGCCGTCATGAAATGGATGGAGGCGCGGCTTCCGATTGCTGGGCTGATCCACTCCTCCTTCGTCGCTTACCCGACCCCGCGGAATCTCAACTACTGGTGGACCTTCGGCGGCGTCCTCGCCTTCATGCTGGCGTCGCAGATCGTGACCGGCGTCGTGCTGGCGATGCACTACACGCCGCACGTCGACTTCGCCTTCAATTCCGTCGAGCACATCATGCGCGACGTGAACTACGGCTGGCTGCTGCGCTACGTGCATTCCAACGGCGCGTCGATGTTCTTCCTTGCCGCCTACATCCACATGTTTCGCGGGATGTATTACGGGTCCTACAAGGACCCGCGCGAGGTGCTGTGGATCCTCGGCGTGATCCTGCTGCTGCTCATGATCATTACCGGGTTCATGGGCTATGTGCTGCCCTGGGGTCAGATGAGCTTCTGGGCCGCGACCGTCATCACCAATCTGTTCTCGGCCATTCCGATCGTCGGCGAGCCGATCGTCACCTGGCTGTGGGGCGGCTTCGCGGTCGGAAACCCGACGCTCAACCGCTTCTATTCGCTGCACTACCTGCTGCCGTTCGTGATCGCCGGCGTGGTCGTGCTGCATATCTGGGCGCTGCACGTGGCCGGACAGAACAACCCGGACGGCGTCGAACCGCGGCAGGATAGCGACACCGTCGCGTTCACGCCCTATGCCACTATCAAGGATGGCTTCTTTCTGGTGGTGTTCCTGGCCCTGTTCGCCTGGTTCGTGTTCTACATGCCGAACTATCTCGGGCACCCCGACAACTATATTCCCGCCAATCCTTCGGTGACGCCGATGCACATCGTGCCGGAATGGTATTACCTGCCGTTCTACGCGATCCTCCGCGCGGTGCCGGACAAGCTCGGCGGCGTCTTGCTGCTCGGCGCGGCGATTGTGATCCTCGCCTTCCTGCCGTGGCTCGACCGTTCGAAAGTGCGTTCGGCGCGCTACCGCCCGCGCTACCGCTTCTTCTTCTGGCTGTTCTTCCTGACCTGTGTCGCACTCGGCTGGCTCGGCTCGAAGCCGGCGGAAGGCGTCTACGTCTATGCCGCGCGCGTGGCGACGATCTACTACTTCGCCCACTTCCTGGTGATCCTGCCGCTGCTCGGCCGCTACGAGAAGCCGCTGCCGCTACCGTCGTCGATCACGGCATCCGTGCTCAAGCGCTCGGGCGCGGTCGCCGTCGTCGCATTCGCTGTCATGCTGACCGGCCTCATCGGACTGTCCTCGCCCTCAGTGGCGGCGGAAGTCGAAACGCCGCCAAAGCAGAATTGGTCGTTCGCCGGCCCGTTCGGCAAGTTCGATCGGGGACAACTTCAACGCGGGTTCAAGGTCTATCGGGAGGTGTGCCAGACGTGTCATGGCCTCTCGCTGTTGGCGTTCCGCAATCTCGCCGAACCTGGCGGCCCGGGGTTCTCATCCGCGCAGGCCGCCGCCATAGCAGCCGAATATCAGGTGCCCGCCGAACCCGATGATCAGGGCGAGGTCAAGGACCGGCCCGCCCGGCTGGCCGACCGCTTCCCGCCGCCGTTCCAGAACGACAACCAGGCGCGCGCGCGCTACAACGCCGTGCCGCCCGATCTCTCGTTGATCGTGAAGGCGCGCGGCTATGACCGCGGCTTCCCCTGGTTCGTCTTCGACCTGTTCACGCAGTACCAGGAGCAGGGCGCCGATTACGTGCATGCGTTGCTCACCGGCTATGCCGACCCGCCGAAAGGCGTGGAGGCGCCGTCGGCCGGCACGTTCTACAACAAGTATTACCCGGGCCATTTCCTGGCGATGCCTCCGCCGCTGTCGGACGGCCGCATCGAATACACCGACGGCACCAAGCCGACCGCGGACCAGCTTGCCCTCGACGTCACAGCATTCCTCGCGTGGGCGGCCGAGCCGCACATGGAGGCGCGCAAGCGGCTCGGCTTTCAGGTGATCATCTTTCTTCTCGTATTCGCTGGCTTGCTCTATTTCACCAAAAAGAAGGTGTGGAAGTCGGTCGAGGCGCACGGCTGATTCCGGGCGCCCCCGGCGCAACCGAAGTCGCTCCATGCGTGGACCGCTCGCATTGCTGTTGCTGATGCCGACACTTGTGCCGTCCTTTGCCGCCGCCATCGGCGAGGCTCGCGCGCAGGGCGGCGGCAAGGTCGATCGCATCGAGATCATCGAGGCCGGGATCTATCGCGCGGAAACCGCGTCGATCAAGCTGGCACCCGGCACCGCGACCCGCCAGCGCAACATCCTGAGCGAGACCAAGCTTCTCGCCTTGACGACGCGCGTCGAGGCGAAGATCGGCCTGCATTTCGGCATCCGTTACCGACTCGTGGGCCGTCCGAGCGGGGCTACCATCAAGCTGATCTCGGTCACGCAATATCCTGCGCCCGGACTGAAGAACCCCAAGGCCGACGGCAGTCAGTTGCGCGGCGAGCATTCGCTGTTCGCGACCATCGGTCAGGTGAATTATCGCGGCTACGTCTTCGAGCAAGACTGGGAGATCGTGCCGGGCAGCTGGACCCTCGAGCTCTGGGACGGCAAGCGCAAGCTCATCAGCCAGACGTTCGACGTGATCAAGCCGTAGTTTTTGGCAGGACGGGGAATGCGATGACAAAAGCGGTGCTCGGTATCGTCGGGGGGTCCGGCATCTACGACCTGCCGAGTCTCGAGAAGGTCCGCTCGAGGAAGACCAGGAGTCCCTGGGGCGAGCCCTCGGCACCGCTGCGAGTGGGCGAGATCGCTGGTCTGCCGATCGTGTTCCTGTCGCGTCACGATAAAGGCCATCGGCTTTCGCCTTCGGACATCAACTATCGCGCCAATATCGACGTGCTCAAGCGTGCCGGCGTTACCGATCTTGTGTCGCTGTCTGCGTGTGGCTCGTTCAAGGAGGAGCTTGCGCCCGGCACCTTCGTGCTCATCGACCAGTTCATCGACCGCACCCACAGGCGCGAGTCCTCCTTCTTCGGCAAGGGCTGCGTCGCGCACGTGTCGATGGCGCATCCAGTGTCGCCGCGCCTGCGCATTGATCTCGCCAGCGCCGCGGAGGCGGAAGGCATTCGCGTCGTACGCGACGGGACCTACGTGTGCATGGAGGGCCCGCAGTTCTCCACCTATGCGGAGAGCATGACCTACAAGAATCTCGGCTATTCGGTGATCGGCATGACCAACATGCCGGAGGCGAAGCTGGCCCGCGAGGCCGAGATCTGCTACGCGACCGTCGCCATGGTCACCGACTACGATTGCTGGCATCCCGACCACGACGCGGTGACGGTGCAGGATATCATCAAGGTGCTGATGGCGAATGCCGACAAGGCGAAGAAGCTTGTCGCTCGTTTGGCCAAGGACTTTCCGCGCGAGCATGAGCCGTGCCCGATCGGTTCCGACCGCGCGCTCGACGCTGCGCTGATCACGGAGCCGAAGGCGCGCGACAAGAGGCTTTTGAAGAAGCTCGACGCTGTGGCGGGGAGGGTGCTGCGGGAATGACCTTGAAGATCGTCGATCTCGAACAGCAGCCACGCGAGGAATGGCGTGCGGGTGTCCTGACGCGGATGCGAACCTCCGCCATCAATGGCGCGGCGCAGCTCTGCACGTTCGAACAATGGTGCGAGCCAGGCCACGGCGCTCCGACCCATCTGCACGCGGTCGAGGAAGTGCTGCACGTGATTGAAGGGCAGGCCGACGTCTGGATCGATGACCAGCATGCGACGTTGACCGGCGGCCAGTTGACGATCGTGCCGGCCGGTCGCAAGCACGGCTTCTTGAACAATGGCGCCGGGACGTTGCACATCCAGTCAACGTTGGGGTCGCCAGTGTTCGAGGCGGCATACGACGACAAGCGGGAGACGCCTCGCCGCTGGTTGCCGGGATGACCGCGTGACAGTGTGGTTATCCGCAAAATCAATTACTCTCCAGGCGAATTGATGAGAAAGCCATGACAGACCTCCAGTTCGAGCACGATCTCAAGGCCGCGATCCGCACTATCCCGAACTATCCCAAGCCCGGAATCATGTTTCGCGACATCACGACGTTGCTCGGCAACGCGCGCGCATTTCGCCGCACGGTGGATGAGTTGGTGCAGCCTTGGGCCGGCGGCAAGATCGACAAGGTGGCCGGCATCGAGGCACGCGGCTTTATTCTCGGCGGCGCAGTGGCCCATCAGGTCTCGGCCGGCTTCGTGCCGATCCGCAAGAAAGGCAAGTTGCCCCATCAGACTGTGCGCATGGCCTATGCGCTGGAATACGGCACCGACGAGATGGAAATTCACGCCGACGCCATCGGCAAGGGCGAGCGCGTCGTGCTGGTCGATGACCTGATTGCGACCGGCGGGACCGCCGAAGGTGCGGTCAAGCTCTTGCGCCAGATCGGCGCCGAGGTGCTCGCCGCCTGCTTCATCATCGACCTGCCGGAGCTCGGCGGCGCCGACGCGTTGCGTAAGCTCGGCGTCCCGGTGCGAACGCTGGTGTCGTTCGAGGGACACTGACGGATTCGTTGGCTTGTAGGGTGGGCACGGCGCGACGACGTGCGCGTCGATCGGCATACATATGGTGTTCGCGCCCATAGCCGTCGAAGACGGGCGTAAACGTCCTTATCGTCCACCCTACGACGCTCACATCTTCAGCGACGCCCTGACCTTCTCCATCAAGAGCCGCAGCTCGAATTCCCGCAGTTCGAGGAAGGTGCGCCTGGTCCATGAGCGCAGTTCGAATTCCGGTCCGATCGGAACCGGCGTCAGGCGCAGGAACTCGGCGAATGACTGCCCCCACCGATCCACGCACATCTTCAGCGCCGGCGGCAGCAGCGGAATTTGCAGCGGTACGGCCGCAGCGCGCGTGAACGGATACTGGTCGCGCAGCTTCTTGCCCTTGAGGATGCCCTCGTTGAACACCGGCACCAGCACCAGCGAGGGAAGCCGTCGCTGCAGGATTTCGTAAGCTTTCACCGAAATCGGATGCGCGTCGGCGGCATAGAGCACGATGACTTCCATTCCGCGGCGCCGCGCCTCGTCGACAAATCCGATTTCTTCCATCAGTCCGAAGAAGCGCCGGAACGACGCGTGACCGACGTCGACCACCTTGGCCACGCCGTCCGGCAGGATCAGCCGGTCGAACAGCCGCATCTGCGCCTGGGTGCTGTCGAGATCGGACTGCGCCGTCAGATCGGGCAGTTGATCAGCGAGGGCGACGTCGCCGGGGCTGAGCTCGAACGCTTCCACCTTGCCGCCGTCCTTGCGCAGGAAATCGGCGACAAGCCGGGCGAGGAACGTCTTGCCGGTCGCGGGACGCGGCGAGGCCACGATGAAGACCGCAGTCCATGGCCGCATGTCGGGACCGGCCTCGTAATCGAGCCGCTCGTCGACGATGGTTGCAAGCACGGACTCGCTGTGACTCGCCACGGTCGTGATTTCCTTGCAGGCCGCTGCCCTGCAATAGACTCCGGCCGCACGATGCGGCCGAAGCTCCGACGATGATTACAGTGCGAATACGAAGATGGTGCTACGCGTGCGCTTCGGCCTTCGCCCGCTGCTGCACCGGCTTGGGTTGCTCGTCGGCCTGCGGCATCGAGGCAACAATCTCGGTCAGCTTGATGCGGTCGTATTCGGCCCAGACATTGCCGAGCCAGTGCTTTACATAACCGCGAAGCACGAACGAATAGGCTGCGGTCTCGCCATTCGGCTTCTTGTTGGCGATGAAGTTGAGGAACGGCACCGACGCAAGGTCGACCTGCTCGGCCGCCATCTCATTCAGCTTCGGGACCGTCACCTCGACCGCGCCCTTGATGCGGTTGAAATAAGCCTTATGGGTGGCCTCGTCCCACTCGAAGAAGTGCGTGCTGTTGATGAAGTTCTTGACCAGGAAGTAGTGCGCGTCGCCGAGATAGGCGGCGGTGTCAGCGATCTCGTCGAGCGACGCAATGGTCGGTCCGAGAATGTGGAACAGCGCGAAGGTGATTTGACCTTTCTTCGCGGCGTCGATGAAGCCGAAGTCGTTCAACGCTTGCAGGGTCGGGGACATCAGGCCGGCGCGCACGTCGATCAGGGTGACCGGAGCTTCCGCCGAATTCAGCGTATCGAAAATCTTCATCTGATCCGGCACCTTGTTGATGTCGACGACATCGGTCAGGTCCGGATGGAAGCGCTTCAGCGTGCCTTTGGGCGCTTCGGTATCGAATGCACGGAAGCGGACTTTATTCGCCGAGAAGTAGTCAGCAAGTGTACGCGAGACTGTGGTCTTGCCGACTCCACCTTTGTCGGCGCCGACAAGAATGACTGCTGGCTTTGCCATGGAGTGCCCCCGAATGGACGTTACGCGGTTACAACGCCTCCTGAGCGTCGGGCAGAAGGATGACGGAATAGCGGCAAGCTCAAGCGATTTCTGAGGCAGCGCCAACTGGCTTGTTGCCACGGCGCGGTTGTGAGGATCTCTGTGAACCCGCGCGATCCTATTGGCACGCCACAGAAATCTGGCTGCAAAGCGGTGCGCAAGGCCCACTGCGCGGCCATCGCGTCGCAGAATTAATTCCGACACGGCATCCTTAATTCCGATGCGGTCCCCACGGGCCAGGCTGGCTCGCATCGGGCACCGATGGACCGCCGATCTCGACCGGCGGCTGCGGGGGCAGGAACGGCTTGTCGCCGCCGGCGCCGAACGGCGAGGGCGTGCCGGACTGTGATACCTCCGGGCCGGTGGGCGACAACCGCTCGGCGTCCTCTTCGACGGTGTCTCCCTGCGGTGCGTCCGGCTGCGGCAGCGCGATCGGTCCCGGGTCGCGACCACCGGCAAATCGGATGATCGCCGCGATCCGGTGTTCGATCGATGGATGGGTGGCGAACAGGTCGGCGATGCCCGACCGCGGATTGTCGACGCACATCTCCATCACTGCGGACGTTGCGCCTTCGAGCTCGCCGCGGTTCTCGATCTTGCGCAGCGCCATAATCATGGCGTCGGGGTTCTTGGTGAGCTCGACCGCGCCGGCATCGGCGAGATACTCGCGCTGGCGCGATAGCGCGAAGCGGATCACGATTGAAAGGAGCCACGCCAGTGCGATCAGGACAAGCGCGATGACGATGGCGATGACCACGCCGCCGGCACCCTTGCTCTCGCTGCGGCTTGAGCCGCCGCGCCCGAAGCGGAAGCCGCCCTGGAACAGCACGCGGAAGACCATCTCGGCGGCGAACGAGAGGACGCCGGCGATGATGACGGCGATGACAAGCATGCGCACGTCGCCGTTGCGGATGTGGGTCAGCTCGTGTCCGAGCACGGCTTCGAGCTCGGCGTCGTTGAGCCGGTCGATCAGCGCCGACGTCACTGTGATCGAGTACTGCTTCTCATTGAGTCCGGTGGCGAAGGCGTTGAGCGCGGGGCTCTCCATCACCTTGAGCTTCGGCATGGTGACGCCGCGCGAGATGCACAGGTTCTCGATCAGGTTGTAGATGCGCGGCTGCTGCTGGCGCGTGATCTCGTGCCCGCCGGTCAGCGCATCGATCATCGTCTGGTGGAATTTATAGGCGATCCACATCCAGATCAGCGTGCCACCGGTCACCCACGGCAGCGCCGCGATCAGATCGCGGAACGCCGCTCGCATGAGCCAGTCGAGGGAGGCGTCGCCGGCGAGGATCGCCTCGGCCATGAGCGCACCCGCGAACGTCATCACATAGACGAGGAAGAACAGCCCGATCAGCAGCGCGATCGAACGGCGCTTGTTCGACTGGATGTGGGTGTAGAGGCCGTAGGCCATGGCGTGATTTGAACCCGATGTTCGTCATCCCGGGGCGCGCCGAAAGGCGCGAACCCGGAATCCATAATCACAAACCGGGCGTATGGATTCCGGGCTCGCGGGCAATTGCCCGCGCCCCGGAATGACCGCCGCCGCTAGTGTCCCGATTCCGAAGTTCGTATCATCTTGCGGCGCGTTCGTTTACGAACTTTGGAATCGAAGGACACTAGCAACTCTTTGAATCTAGTGGTCCGATTCTAACATTCGCATCCCTTCTCAGCGGGCGACTTTGCGAATGTTAGAATCAAAGGACCACTAGCAAATATAAGCTGCTAGTGGAGTTTTGGATTTGACATTCGCTTTGCGAATCTGCGGTCAGCAGGGTAGCGAATGTCAAATCCACTCCACTAGTGTGGCTTTGGTTCAGAAGTCCGCATTTCGGACTCGCCGCAAGAATGATGCGGACTTCTGAACCGCCACACTAGAACTTCACTTGCGGCGCCTGGCCGGCCACCGCGCGCTCGTCGCCGAGATCGAAGAATTCCTTCTGCGTGAATCCGGTCGGGCCGGCGATCAGCACCGCCGGGAATTGCTGGATGCCGGTGTTGTACTCCTGCACTGCATTGTTGAAGAAGCGCCGCGCCGCGGCGATCTTGTTCTCGAGGTCCGACAGCTCCACCTGCAACTGCTGGAAGTTTTGGTTTGCCTTGAGGTCCGGATAGGCTTCGGACAGCGCAAACAACTGCCGCAATGCACCCGTGAGCATGTTTTCGGCCTGCGCCATTTGCGCCGGGCCTTGCGCCGTCACCGCGGCGTTGCGCGCCTGCACCACCGCTTCGAGCGTGCCGCGCTCGTGGGATGCATAGCCCTTCACCGTCTCGACCAGGTTGGGGACAAGGTCGTGCCGCTGTTTGAGTTGCACGTCGACGTCGGCGAACGCCTGATTAACCCGCTGCCGCATGGCGACGAGGCCGTTGTAGAGGACGATCACCCAGACCAGCAGGAGGGCAAGGGCGCCGAGGACAATCCAGGTAGAGATCGACATGACGAACGGGCTCCGGAGGGGTGCTTTGCCGTCCAAAGGTACCGCAAAGCCCTATTGGCTGCGATAGGCGCTGGAAACGCGGCAAGATTGGATACAAGATTGACAGCAGGGCTCGATCATAACGGACGGGACATACAGCATTGGTGTCTGGATTCGGCGCTCAGGTTCGAACCGGACCGCCCCTGAGCGCGTTTATGCTTTTGGACTGCCTTCCCCCTGGTCCCATCGCCGGCGAAATTTCATGACAAAACCGCAAGCTGGCGCTGGGCCGGCGATTGTTGACACCGACATTCCCGCCCGGCTCGACCGGTTGCCCTGGGGCAGCTTCCACACGCTGGTCGTCGCCGCGCTTGGCGTGACTTGGATTCTCGATGGGCTGGAAGTGACGCTCGCCGGCGCGGTCTCAGGTGCGCTTAAGGAAAGCCCGGTCCTGCAATTCGGCAACACCGACGTTGGCATTGCCGCCAGCGCCTATGTCGCCGGTGCGGTGCTGGGCGCGATGCTGTTCGGATGGATGACCGACCGGCTCGGACGCAAGAAGCTGTTCTTCATCACGCTTGCGGTCTATCTCGTCGCCACCGCCGCGACGGCGTTCACCTGGAATTTGTGGACCTTCGTCGTCTGCCGTTTCGTCACCGGCGCCGGCATCGGCGGCGAATACACCGCCATCAATTCCACCATTCAGGAGCTGATCCCGGCGCGCTATCGCGGCTGGACCGATCTCGTCATCAACGGCAGCTTCTGGATCGGTGCCGCGATCGGCGCGATCGGCTCAATCGTGCTGCTCGATCCGGCGGTACTCGGCGGCGACCTCGGCTGGCGCGCCGCCTTCCTGATCGGGGCGGTGCTGGGCCTCGTGGTCTTCCTGATGCGGATGTGGATCCCGGAATCGCCGCGCTGGCTGATGACGCACGGCCGCATCGCCGAAGCCGAGGCGACCGTCGCCGGCATCGAGAGCGACTTCCGCCGCCGCAACAGCGTCATTCCGGCCGGCGATCTGCCGCGCATCCGATTGCGCGCGCGCTCGCACACGCCGCTCTCCGAGGTCGCGCGCACGCTGTTCCGAGATCAGCGCCAGCGCACGGTGGTCGGCCTGACGCTGATGGCGTCGCAGGCGTTCTTCTACAACGCGATCTTCTTTACCTATGCGCTGGTGCTGACCGACTTCTACGGCATCCGCCCCGATCACGTCGGCTGGTACCTTCTTCCGTTTGCCGCCGGCAATTTCCTCGGGCCCGTTTTCCTCGGCCGCTTCTTCGACACTATCGGCCGGCGCCCGATGATCTCCGCGACCTATGCGATCTCCGGCATCCTGCTGGCCGTGTGCGGTTATCTGTTCGCGATCGGTATCTTGAGTGCCGCACAGCAGACCGTCGCCTGGATGGTGATCTTCTTCGTCGCCTCGGCCGCAGCAAGCTCGGCCTATCTCACCGTAAGCGAGACCTTTCCGCTCGAAGTGCGCGCGCTCGCGATCGCATTCTTCTATGCCATCGGCACCGGTATTGGCGGCGTGGCCGGTCCGTTGCTGTTCGGTCACCTCATCGACACCGGCTCACGCTGGAGCGTCTACGGCGGCTATCTGTTCGGCGCCGTGCTGATGCTTGCGGCTGCGGTCGTGGCGTTCCGCTACTGCGTGCCGGCGGAAAGAAAGTCGCTCGAGGCGGTGAGCCGGCCGTTGGCGGCGGTCGATTGAGCGCACCTGCGGCGCTCTTGCTTGTTGCCGGCATCCGCGCCTTGACAGCCGGGATTTATTTTAACTCGCCTCGCGCAGTTTCACGGCGCCTTCGAGGTCGACCGACACGAGCTGCGACACGCCGCGCTCGGCCATGGTCACGCCGAACAACCGGTTCATGCGCGCCATGGTGATCGGATTGTGGGTGATGATCACGAAGCGCGTGTCGGTCGAGCGGGTCATCTCGTCCAGCAGGTCGCAGAAGCGCTCGATGTTGTGGTCGTCGAGCGGCGCGTCGACCTCGTCCAGCACGCAGATCGGCGCCGGATTGGTGAGGAACACCGCGAAGATCAGCGCCATCGCGGTCAGCGCCTGCTCGCCGCCGGAGAGGAGCGAGAGCGTCGCCGGCTTCTTCCCGGGCGGCTTCGCCACGATCTCGAGGCCGGCCTCCAGCGGATCGTCGGCCTCGACCAGTTGCAGCTCAGCGGTGCCGCCGCCGAACAGCTCGCTGAACAGCTTCTTGAAATGCGTGTTGACCACCTCGAAGGAGGCGAGCAGCCGCTCGCGCGCTTCGCGGTTGAGGTTCTGGATGCCCTGGCGGAAGCGCTTGATCGCCTCGACTAGGTCGTCGCGCTCCTTGGTGAGATTGCCATGCTGCGCCTCGACCTCCTGCAGTTCCTCCTCGGCGCGCAGGTTGACGGCGCCGAGCCGCTCGCGCTCGCGGCGGATGCGGTCGAGCTTGGCCTCGACATCCGCGACATTGGGCAGCGCGTTGCCGGGTTTGATCTCGGCGAGCTCGGCGACAGCGGCCGGTTCGATCTCGAGCATTTCGCGGATTTCGTGCTCGACATCGGCGAGGCGGCGGTTGGCCCCGGTGAAGCGCTCCTCCGCGCGAGCGGCCTCTTCCCGCGCGGCGCTCACTGTTTCGAGCGCGGCGCGGGCGTCGCGGTCGGCGGCGGCGAGCGCATTCTCGGCTTCGGCCAACTGATCGGCGGCGCCGCGACGTGTCGCTTCGGCGGCTTCGATCTCGCTGATCAGCGCGGCGCGCTTGTCGGCGAAGGCTGCGGGCGCGTCATTGAGGCTCGCGCGCTCGGACGTTGCTTCCACGACGCGCTGCTCGAGCGTCGCAAGCTGCGAGGCAGAACTGGCCTGGCGCGACGTCCAGCCCTCGCGTTCCGAGCCGATTTGCGCAAGACGCCGCGCTGCCATCTCCGCCTCACGCGCCAGCGCCTGCGCCTCGGCGCGTACCTCGGCGAGATGCACGCGGTGCTTTTCGATATCGCCACGCACCGTGCCGAGCTGCATTTCGATGTCGGCGGCCGGCGCTAGCTCGGCCAAGCCGTGCTCGGCTTCGCCGCGCGCTGCGGCCGTTTCCTCGCAGCTTGCGACCAGGCGGTTCTTTGCCTCGCTCAACGCCGACAGGCGCGCAGCCTCGCGGCTCGCTTCGCGTTCGGCATTGGCGTGCTGCTCGCGCGCGGCCGCCGCCGTGCGCTGCTGTTCGCGCCACTTGTCGCGTGCTTCGGTTTCAGCTTCCGCCGCCGTGCGTACATCTGCCTCTGCGGCCGAGACCGCCTTGCGCTTGACATCGACGTCGGCGCGCACCGTTTGCAGCTCCGCCTCGATATCGGCGAGGCGGTTCTTGCCGGCGAGCCGCCGGGCGGCGCCGGTCGGCGCATTGGCGGCAACCGAGAATCCGTCCCACCGCCAGAGATCGCCGTCGCGCGAGACCAGCCGCTGTCCCGGCTTGAGCAGCGGAACGAAGCGCGGCGCATCGGCGCGGTCGATCACACCGATCTGCATGACACGGCGCGAGAGTTCGTTCGGCGCATGGACGTGCTGCCGCAGCGGCTCGACGCCTTCCGGCAGTTGCGGATCGTCGGCCTCGATGGCGGCGCCGGCCCAGCGCATCGGCGAGGACGGATCGACGGGCGCTTCGAGGTCGTCGCCGAGCGCCGCGCCGAGCGCGGCTTCGTAGCCCTTCGTCACCGTGATGTCTTCGATCACCGATGGCCACAGGCTCTTGGTGTCGACATGGAGGAGCTTCGCGAGCGTCTTCGCTTCGGTGTCGAGCCGTTGCACGCGGCGCTCGGCTTCGGCGAGCGGACCGCGCGCCACGTCGAGCGCCTGCCGCGCGCCGGAATGCGCCGCCTCAGCGCGCATTGCGGCGGCTTCCGCCTCGGTGACGGCGGCCTGCTCGGCGTCGGCGACTTGCGCCAGCGCGACGAGGTCGGGACGTCCTGCCGTGCTTGCTTCGAGTTGCGTGAGCTCAGCCTCCACGCCGGACAGCTCCTCGTCGAGGCGCTTCCTGCGCTCGCCGTGTGCATCGTATGCAGCCAACAACTGGTTGCGCCGCGCCGTGAGGTCGGCAAGCGTTCCGGTCAGTTCGCTGAACGTCTTCTCGGCGGCCGCCAGCACCGCGTCGGCATCGACCACCCGCTGGTCTGCGCCGGTGCGCTTCTCGGCATTGACGTTGGCGTCGCGCTTCAGCGTCTCCTCTTCCTCGACAAAACGCGCCAGCGCCGCCTCGGCGTCGGCGGCTTGCCGGCGCTCGCGCTCGATGTCGGCGGCAAGCTGGATGAGCCGTTGGTCGAGCTCGGCCATGCGGTTCTTGGCGCGGGCTTCTTCCTGCTCGAGCGTTTCGCGCGCGATCACGAGCCGTTGCAAAGCGGCGGCGGCTTTGGCCTCGGCCTCGCGCAGCGGCGGCATCGCGGACGACGCTGCCTCCTGACGCGTGGAGGCCTGCGCCTGCTCCCCGGTCCGCTCGCCGACCACGCGGACGGCGAGGTTGCGGGCCTGTTCGGCCTCGGCCAGCTCGGCATTGGCGCCGATCCAGCGCAGATGGAACAGCGTGGCCTCGGCGGTGCGGACCTGCGCCGCGATGTTGCGGTAGCGCACCGCCTGGCGCGCCTGCTTCTTCAGAGAATCGACCTGGCCGGCGAGCTGGTTGATGACGTCCTCGATGCGCGCGAGGTTCTGCTCCGCGGCGCGCAGGCGCAGCTCTGCCTCGTGGCGCCTCGCATGCAGGCCGGAAATGCCGGCCGCCTCTTCGAGCACCCGCCGGCGCTGCTCGGGCTTCGCCTGGATGATCTCGCCGATACGGCCCTGGTGCACGAGTGCAGGCGACCGCGAGCCGGTCGAGGCGTCGGCAAACAGGATATGGACGTCGCGGGCGCGCACCTCGCGGCCGTTGATGCGATAGGTCGACCCCTTGTCGCGCTCGATCCGGCGCGTGATGTCGAGCGCCTCGTGCTCGTTGAACTGCGCCGGTGCCTTGCGCTGGCTGTTGTCGATATGCATCGCGACTTCGGCATTGTTGCGCGACGGCCGGCTATTGGTCCCGGAGAAGATCACGTCGTCCATGTCGGCGGCGCGCAGCGACTTGTGCGAGGTCTCGCCCATCACCCAGCGCAGCGCTTCGACCAGGTTTGACTTGCCGCAACCGTTTGGCCCGACCACGCCGGTCAGTCCCGGTTCGATCAGGAAATCGGTAGGTTCGACAAAGGACTTGAAGCCAAGTAGCCGCAGTCGCGTGAGTTTCATGTGGCGGTCATTCCAAGGTCACGACGTGGTCGATCGACTGGATCGGTAAATCCTTGCGGTCGATAGCAGCACGCGGCACTAGTGTCCCGATTCCGAAGTTCGCACAACCGCTCTGCGACGTCCTCCAATGCGAACTTTGGAAGGACTTCTGAACCGCCACACCAGGACGCGAACCAATTCCGGCTCTGTCCCCATCGCATTGCGCAGCAACACGAATCTCGCGGACCGACGCGAATCCAATCACGGCTCGCGCCCAGAGTGTGGGTCGAGGAGGGGTGCCGCATCGCGCGGGAGAATGAATCGGACGCTTTGATTCCGCAACAAAAAGTAGACGGAATCCTCCGCTCCCCGCGGATGCGCATTTAGGGCGCTAATCTTGCTGGTTCAAGGGCAAAAACCCTTATCAACCCTTGAGATACGGGGCCATCGCCTTCTCAAAATCCTCAATCGTGAAGGCGCCCTTCAAAAGCGTGCCGTTGACGAAGAAGGAGGGCGTGGACTGGACATTGAGCTTCATCGCCCGCTGCCGGACCTCCTCCAGCCCGTCGATCAGCTTCTGGTTCTGCAGGCATTCATTGAAGGCCTGCTCGCTCATGCCGGCCTGCTTGGCGATGGCCAGCAGCGGTCCCAAGGGCCGCTGCACGATCCATTCCTTCTGCTGTTGGAACAGGGTGTCGATCATCGCGAAATATCTATCCGGGCCTGAGCAGCGCGCCAGCAGGAAAGCCGCGAGCGCGAGCTGGTCGAGCGGGAACTCGCGGAAGATGAAGCGCACCTTGCCGGTATCGATGTAGCGCTTTTTCAGCTCCGGATAGGTGGTCGCGTGGAACGCCGCGCAATGGGGGCAGGTCATCGAGGCATATTCGACGATGGTCACCGGCGCCTTTTCGTCACCCTGCGCCATGTCGCCGAGGGGGCCGGGCTGCATCAGCAGCGCCTGCGCCTGAGCCGGCGCGACGAGCGCGGTGTTGGCGAGGCCGCCGAGCGCGATGGTCAAGGCCAGCGCGCTGGCGCCCATGGCGAAGTCGCGGCGGGTGATTTTCACTGGAAACTCCGTAGGTTGCTGCGGATCGTGCCAATGGACTGCGAACCGCCCGACACCGCTATCCTGATCCCATCATTGTGGCAATGACAGACCGTCCGGCAAGGGCTTTTCGGGCGGTCACGCCGCTTTGATAGGCCCGTTACGGTGCGCGGGAACCCATCAAGGCTTCTCGACAGCAGCGCCAAGGCGCGCCAGCGCCTGTCTGAGCTTCTCGTCGCTGATCTCGGTGAGAGATGACGCGATGCGTTCCGCCATCGCGTGATCGACGACAGGCGGCGCGGGTTTCTCGCGGCGGCCGAGCGGTGCTTGCCGCAACCGCAGGTCCGTCACCGCCTGCCAGCCGAAGAAGCGGTTGACGCGTTCAAGGATGATCCGCGACAGGTGCTGGATCTCGATCGCGGTCGGCCCTTCGACCCGCAGCACCAATGTGCCGGGCTGCTGGTCCTCGCTGCCGTACGGCCTTGGCCACTGGATCTTCTCAGGCTCGCAATGGGTGGCGATATCAGTGCCGACGATCTCCGGCCAGCGGGTAACGAGCTCGGTCGCCGCGAAGCCCTGCTTCGCGAAGGCGTCCTTGATCGTCTTGCGCAGCACGTCGGCGAGCGGCCGCGCTTGCGTTTTCCAGGGCTTGTCCATGGGCCGCCGCTCTGTCATGTCGGATCGCCATGACGGTAGCAGCAACCACATCAACGCGGAAGCGTGGCGCGCCGGCGAACGAGCCGCAGCCGGGCGATCTGCTCGCCTGGTACGATCGTCATCGCCGCGTGCTGCCCTGGCGCGCCAAGCCGGGCGAGGCGATCGATCCCTATCGCGTCTGGCTCTCCGAGATCATGCTGCAGCAGACGACCGTGAAGGCGGTTGGACCCTATTTCGTGCGCTTCCTCGCGCGCTGGCCGGACGTCCAAGCGCTCGCGGCAGCGCCGCTCGATGACGTGCTGCGGCTGTGGGCCGGGCTCGGCTACTACGCGCGGGCGCGCAACCTGCATGCCTGCGCGCAGGCCGTGGTGGAGCGCGGCGGTTTTCCGCACACCGAGCTTGAGCTCACCACGTTGCCGGGGGTCGGGCGCTATACCGCGGCGGCGATCGCGTCGATCGCGTTCGATGCATGCACGGTGCCGGTCGACGGCAACGTCGAGCGGGTGGTGACGCGGCTGTTCGCCATCGAAGAGGAGTTGCCCACCGCTAAGCCGGAGATCCATCGCCACGCGCAGACGCTTGCGCCCGATGCGCGCGCTGGCGACTTCGCACAGGCGATGATGGATCTCGGCGCCACCATCTGCACGCCGGTGAAACCCGCCTGTGTATTGTGCCCGTGGACGGAGACTTGCGCGGCGCGCAAGCGTGGCGATGCGGAAACATTTCCACGCAAGCCGCCGAAGGTCACGGGCCTGCTGCGCCGCGGCGCAGCTTTCGTCGCGCTGCGTGCGGACGGCCGCGTGCTTCTACGCAGCCGTCCGCCGAAGGGATTGCTGGGCGGCATGACCGAAGTGCCGACCACGGAGTGGTCGCACGATTTCGACGAGGAGCAGGCGCTCGACGCCGCGCCGCGCCTGTCGGGCGCCGCGCCGACATGGCAGCGCCTACCCGGCATCGTGACGCACGTGTTCACGCACTTTCCGCTGGAGCTCGTGGTCTATGCGTCGGACGTGCCGGGAAACGCAACCGGGCCCGACGGCGCGCGCTGGGTGTCGATCGAGATGCTTCCGAACGAAGCGCTGCCCAACGTCATGCGCAAAGTGCTCGCGCATGCGCTCGACGCGACACCTGTGCTCCGCTCGTCCCCACGCGTGTCCCGGGCGCCATAACCTTACTCAGCAAGAATAGGCGCGTTCACGCTGCTGACCCGGGACCCCGGTTTCTTTCAGTGCCAAGTACCGGTCGCGGGATTTGCGTACGAACGACGCGCCTTCGCTCACTTCGCCTTAATGCCCGCTGCCTTGATCACTTTCGCCCACCGCTCGCCTTCGGTGCGCATGACGCCTGCGAAGTCCTTGGGTGTACCGCCGATCGGGTCGAGGCCGAGCCCGACGAGTTTCTCCTTCACCTCAGGTACCGCCATGATCTCGTTGATCTGCTTGTTGAGCAGCGCGACGATCTCCTTTGACGTTCCCGCCGGTGCCAGTGCGCCGACCCAGCCGTCGCCGTCCATGCCCGGGAAGCCGGCTTCTGCGATGGTTGGCACCTCCGGCAGCGACGACGCCCTTTTCTTGCTGAGGATGGCAAGGACACGCAGCTTGCCGTCTTGTGCCTGCGGCGCCGCCGTCGTCGTCGAGGCAAAGCAGATCGGTGTGTGACCCGAGATCGTTGCGGTGATCGCGGGGCCGCTGCCGGGATAGGGCACGTGCACGATGTCGAGATTGTGGGCGACGCGGAACTGCTCGCCGAGCAGATGCGACGGCGTGCCGAGGCCGGGCGACGCATAGCTGTATTTGCCCGGGCTGGCCTTGATGACCTCGATCAGCTCCTTGACGCTCTTCGCAGGCACCGACGGGTGCACTGAGAACGCGGACGAGAAGCCGACCGCGAGCGCGATCGGGTCGAAATCCTTATACGGGTCGAACGCAACCTTCTCGAACAGCGACGGGTTGATGACGAGATTGTTGACAGTGACCAGGATGGTGTAGCCGTCGGGTGCAGCCTTGGCGGCCTGCGCGGTGCCGATGTTGCTTGAGGCGCCAACCACGTTCTCGACCACGAAATTCCGGCCAAGGGTCTCCGATAGCCGTTGCGCAATGATTCGCGCAGGAAGATCGGTCGGGCCGCCAGGCCCGAACGGCACGATCATGCGCACCGGCCGCGTCGGATAGGATTGCGCCCAGGCTTTCGACAGGCCCGCCGCCGCGGGGGTCGCAAGTGCGGCCGCCGCCGAAAGCTTCAGGAATTGACGTCGTTTCATGACACTCACCTTTGTAGGACCCCCGCTTTTGCAAATCCGGCTGCCCAATATACAACGCCGCCAGGATATAGACTGCACACCTTATTGGCACAGACGGAGGATAAATTGGCCATTCAGCGTTTCGAAACCGGCGCCCGCCTCAGCAAGCTGGTCGTGCACGGTGACACAGTCTATTTGGCGGGGCTCACCGCGGATAAGACCACTGGGCAAAGCGTCGCGGCACAGACGCAGGAAATCCTCGACGCGGTCGATGCGCTCTTGGCCAAGGCCGGCACCGACAAGTCGAAGCTCGTGCAAGCGACGATCTGGCTGCAGGACATCCGCACCGTCGACGAGATGAACAAGGTGTGGGACGCGTGGATGCCGCAGGGCTGCGCACCGGCACGCGCCTGCATCGAAGCGCGGCTGCAGTCGCCGGCGAAGATGGTCGAGATCCGGGTGACGGCGGCGAAGTAGCGGTCGCACACAAGTCCGGTGTTCAGCCCTACCGGCGAAAGACCGCGCCATAGTGGTCCGGCGGAATCTCAACAACCTCCACCAAATCCATCCCCGATGGGCGCACTGCGGCGACCGTGGCCTCAGGCGTCATCCGTAGTTCGGTGGCTTGGCCTCTGGGTTCCCCTAGCACTGGGGTTTTCCATGTGTTGAGCCAGTAACGTGTCAGAGATGTAGAATTTTCATCTGCCTTCCCAAAACGGTCATTGCACTTTCGCGCGACCGTCATCGGATTGATGAATTGTATTGGCTCGCAGCCTGTGATGCGAGCTTCATCGATTCACCGTTCGACATGAAAGCGGTTGTCGCTGGGCGTCACAAAACACTCTGGGAGGAGTCAGATGCTACGTAGGTCCATGACATGGATGATGACGTGGATGATGGCGGTTATGGCTTTGGCGCTGTGGCCCTTTAGTTCGCTCGCAGAGCAACCGTTGGTGAAGCGGTTCACGCCGATCACTGACCACATCGCTCAGAATCCAAATCCCAATGATTGGCTGATGTGGCGGCGCACTTACAACAGCTGGGGTTACAGTCCGCTCAAACAAATCAACAAGGATAACGTCAGGCAGCTGCAACTCGCATGGGCGTGGACGCAGGAGCCCGGCAATCAGGAAGCCGCGCCGCTTGTTCGCGACGGCATCATGTACCTGTCCCAGTCCAACAACGTTGTGCATGCACTCGATGCTACCAACGGAAACCTGATTTGGGAGTATCGGCATCCGCAGCCGAATTTGAAGGGCAGCTACGTGCGGAGGCAGTTGACCCGTGCGCGGAACAGCATCGCTCTCTATGGCGATCGGGTTTTCCTGGCCACTGGCGACGCGCGGCTCGTCGCGTTGGACGCCCGCACGGGAAAGATCATCTGGAACGTCCAGGTCGCCGACTACAATGTCGGTTTCAACTATACGGCGGGCCCACTGGTGGTTCGGGGCAAAGTCATCGCCGGCATTTCCGGATGCACCACGCCTGATACCGGCGGCGGCTGCTTCCTCACCGCGCATGACGCCGACACCGGCAAGGAACTCTGGCGCACTTACACGATTGCACGCTCAAGCGATCCTGCCGATGCCACCTGGAACGGCATCCCCGAACATCAACGCAAGGGTGGCTCGTTGTGGGGAACTGGCAGCTATGACCCTGAGCTCAATCTGATCTTCTGGGGCACCGCGCCGCCGATCCCGCACTCGGAGCTTGCACGAGGAACGGGACCCGGAGCGCACCTCTACACAAATTCGACGCTCGCCATCGATCCCGATACCGGCAAGATTGTCTGGCACTTCCAACACTTGCCGGGCGACAACTGGAATCTGGATCATGCGTTTGAACGCGTCCTTGTCGATGTCGAAAGGGGAGGTGAAGTAAGACCGGTTCTGTTAACCGCCGGCAAGACCGCCATCGTGTGGGCGCTCGATCGCAAGACTGGAAAGTACCTGTGGCACCGGGAGACCGCGTACCAGAACGTCATCTCCAAGATCAACCCCGAGACCGGTAAGGTGACATTGAATCGTGACGTCGTGCCAACCAAACTCGGCCAGGACCTGTTCGTCTGCCCTTCACTCTATGGCGGGCGAATTTGGCAAGCGAGCGCTTACAGTCCCGACGTCAAAGCAATCGTGATGCCGCTCGCAAACATGTGCAACGAGTACAAGGTTGTCGAGCAACCACCGACGCCAGGTGAGGACTATGGACGAGGGCGCTTCACGCCGCGCCATGCACCGAATAACAACGGCATGGTTGGCCGTGTTGAAGCCATTGATGTAACAACCGGGAAGCCTCTCTGGAAACACGAGCGTCGCGCGATCATCAGCGGTAGCCTTCTTACCACCGGCGGCGGTCTCGTGATTGGCGGCGATGGAAATCGTCGCGCATTCGCGCTCGACGCCCAAACCGGCTCAGTGCTGTGGGAGCTTCCGCTGAACTCATCCATCGGAGGTTTTCCGATGACCTACATGGTCGATGGGACGCAATATCTCGCGATCCCGACCGGGTCCAGCATCTTGCCACAGTTTTCCGCGCCTCTCACGCCCGAGAGCATTGCTCCGGCCGATCGCAAGCGGGGCAACGGGTCGATGCTGCTGGTCTTCAAACTGCCGCCGGCCGAATAGGCGTCAGCTTACACCGGCGTGTGGGTGACCATTGCGCCGATCTGCTTACCAATCCGACCGCCGAATTTGCGGTCGGGCTCGCGATGCCGAGTTGAGTGCTTGCTAGGCGAGTTGAGTGCTTGCTAATCGCTCGACCGGTGCGCACTTGGAAGCTTCCGTCGACGCAGGCGCATCGCAAGCCATAAGAATAAGATAACCAGGGCGAGGGCCACGAACGGCACCGCCAGGGCCAGCAGCGACACCAGGGCCGAGCCAACGAGCTCTGCCGTTGCGATGAACGGGTTGCCAAGGCCGCCGGTCAGGACGGTGGAGTTTGCCCTCACCATCGCCGTGATGCCTTGCGTGACGCCCGCCACGCCGCCCCCCGCAATGACGGCCGCCGTCCATTTCACCATCGGCGGCAGGTCGGTCATGACCGCCGCTGAAACGACCGTTCCCGCGACGAATGCGCCAGGTGTCGCCAAGGTGTCGAGCAGGTTGTCGACACCGGGAACGTAATAGGCGACGACTTCGGCCAGTGCCGCCGTGCCGAGCATGAGCAGCGCTGCCGGCGTCCCGAGCCATGCGAAGCTGTCGTCCAATGGGAGATGCCCGGTATAAGCCGCGCCGCTGACGACCAGCAGCGGCAGGAACACCCGAAAGCCGGTCGCGGCCGCCAGCCCCATGCCGAGCACGACTGATAGTGCGAGATCGAAGTCCGACATGAAGCCCTCACGGCCGAGATCATGCAAACTGGTCCGGAGCGCGCGTTATGGCCCAGTATCTCCAAATGGTGGTGGGCGTGCTCGGATTCCAGTTACTGATCCGGTCAGTCGATCACCGCCACCGCGTTAATTTCGACCAGGCAGCGCGGGTCAGTGGCAAGCCGCACGACCTGTACGGTCGTCGTCGCCGGCTTGGTATCGCGGAAGTATTCCGCCCAAACCCGATTGAGCGCGTCCTGGTCGGACAGGTCGGTGCAGAAGCGGTCGGCAGTCACCACGTCGGCAAAGGTCGCGCCCACGGCCTCGAGCCCGCGCTTCAGGTTCTCGAGCGCCGCGCGTGCCTGACCTTCCATGGTTGGCGGCATCGCATCGAACTCCTCCGGCCGATGCGGGTGGTGGTGATAGACCGGAGCCGCGGTGACGCCGGCAAGATACACCGTCGTGCCACCTCTGACCTTGATCGCCGGTGCGTATGGCATCCACATGTCCGGCGCATCAGGCCAATGGATGTGCTCGACGGTCTTTGCCACGTCTGGTCTCCTAACAGGACCTACATCGCCCGCTGCGGCTGGTCGTCGAAATGCTCCGGCTCCATTGCCCATGATATGGCGTCGTGGCCCATGGAGTAATTGCGGGCGGTCTGTGCCGGATTGCGGTTGACCAGCGGGCGCAGGAACATCGGATGGGTGAGGCTGCGCACCTCGTGCTCGATCGTGAACAGGTGCTTGCCGCTGTCGAGATCGACGATGTCGCGGAAGCGGTATTGGTACTGGTTGTCCTCGCGGTTGACGAGCTTGCGCTCGTTCAACCGGCGATGCGGTCCTGAAAAATCTGCGACGTAGATCTGGATATGATGCTCGTCGAAGTCGGGCAGCGGGCGGTCGGTCTCGCGGAACAGGAGATGCTGGTCCTTGCCGACACTGACGCGCGCGACGGTGCCGTCCCCGTTCTTAACCTCCGCGGGCGTGCCGATCATCTCGCGATAGAACTTCGCGACGCCGTTCGCGGTGCCGGTCGGCACATCGAACTCGACGTATGGAAAGCCAAGCGCCACGCGCCCAAACCGCGCTGCGTCGGGCTCATAGCAGCGCATGCGGTTGCCCCAGGGACAGGTCACTTCGATATGATCGTTATGCTCGGCGAACGCAAAGCGCGTGCCGTCGAGCCGCTTGCGCACGCTCGCAAGCCGCTCCAGCAAAGCTTCGCGCCCTTCCATCACGATGCCGGTGTGGCCGCGCAGCACCTGCGGATTGCCGGTCGGCAGGTGGAACTGGCTGCGCCCGACATTGATCCACATATTATTATCGGCAACGTTGAGATAGGGGTCGCGCGTGAGCCCGAGCCCGACCACATAGAACAGGTTCGCGATCCGCTGGTCCGGGATCTGCACGTTGACGTGCTCGAGATGGACTGAATTGCCGAGATCTTCAGCCGCGCGGTCGTAAGTCTGCTGCATGTTGATTACCCCGCTTTGATTCCCGCCGCCTTGATGATGGGCCACCACTCTCGATCTCGGTCTTGTGGAACGCGCCGCGGGAAGATGTCTTGGCCGGCATCGATCAGCCCGACTTCTGGACCGCCACACTGGAGACCGTGCGGAAGTGTAGCTTATATTCGGCTATCTCTGCAGCATGTTCCAGCGGAACCGAACAGGACACGCCTGCCCATGAAGAAGACCGCCCGTTCCAAGACCCGATCCGCGAAGGCCGGCAAGGGCTCCCGCAACGCAAAGGCCCGGAATGCGAAAGCCCGGAGTGCCAAACCGCATGCACGCGCGCTCGTGGCCGAGGCGCCGGCCGCCAAACGCGGGCGCGACCGGCGCTCCGCCGAGGACAGTCTTGCCGAACTCGAGCGGCGGCTGCGCGAGATCAACGATCTAGGTGCAGTCGGCTCGGTGCTGGGGTGGGACGAAGCCACCTACATGCCGAAGGGCGGCGCGATCGCGCGGGGCCGCCAGAGCGCGATGGTGTCGCGCATGCGGCACGAGCGCTCGATCGCTCCCGCGCTCGGCCGGCTGATCGACGGGCTCTCATCTTATGCCGACAGCCTACCGGCCGATTCCGACGGTGCTGCGCTGATCCGTGTCGCGCGGCGCGACTTCGAGAAAGCGATCAAGGTGCCGGCCGAGTGGGTCGAACGGTCGAACCAGCACGGCTCCGCTTCGTACGATGCCTGGACGCGGGCGCGACCCTCCAACGACTTCGCGGCGATGCGGCCCTATCTCGAAAAGACGCTCGAACTTACCCGCGAATATGCCGGCTTCTTCGCGCCTTACGACCGCATCACCGATCCGCTGATCGACGATGCCGATCCCGGCATGACCACGGCGCTCATCCAGAAGCTATTTGCGGAGTTGCGGCGCGAGCTGGTGCCGATCGTGCGCGCTATCACAGCGGAGCCGGCGGCCGACGACCGCTGCCTGCGCGGCGCCTTCGGGGAGCCCGCGCAGCTTGCGTTCAGCCTCGATGTCGCGTCGCATCTCGGCTACGACCTCGATCGCGGCCGCCTCGACAAGACGCATCATCCGTTCTGCACAAGATTCGGCGCCGGCGATGTTCGCATCACCACGCGCGTGCGCGAGGACGATCTCGGCGACGCTCTGTTCTCGACCGTGCACGAAGCCGGCCACGCCATGTACGAGCAGGGCGTCAGTCCCACTCTCGACGGCACGCCGTTGGGATCTGGCATCTCCGCCGGCGCGCACGAGAGCCAGTCGCGGCTGTGGGAGAATGTGGTCGGTCGCGGCCGTTCGTTCTGGCAGCATTTCTATCCGGCGCTGCAGCGCGTATTCCCCGACCAGTTCAAAGGCGTGCCGCTCGACACGTTCTATCGCGCGATCAACAAGGTCGAGCGCTCGCTGATCCGCACCGATGCCGACGAGGTGACCTATAATCTCCATGTCATGATGCGCTTCGATCTAGAGCTCGATCTGCTCGAAGGGCGGTTGCGCGTGGAGGACATTCCGGAGGCCTGGCGGGCGCGCATGACGGCCGATCTCGGCGTGGAGCCTCCGGACGACCGCAACGGCTGCCTGCAGGATGTGCATTGGTATGGTGGCGGCATCGGCGGCGCATTCCAGGGCTACACCATCGGCAACATCCTCAGCGCGCAATTTTATGCTGCGGCGGTCAAAGCACATCCCGCCATTCCCTCCGAGATCGCAGCCGGCGAATTCCGCACGCTGCACCGCTGGCTCACCGAAAATCTCTACCGACACGGCCGCAAGTTCGCACCAAACGACCTGATCAAGCGCGCGACCGGCGAACCGATGAGCATGCGGCCTTATCTCGCTTACTTGCGCAACAAATACGGCGAGCTCTATCGGTTGCCCGCCGCGGCGTGAGTGATCTCGATCCGCGAGCGCGACCAGTTCAAGGAGGCGACCCGCACCATGCTGGTGATGGAGGGTGCGGGCGAAGCTAGCCATTGTCGTGGGCGGGGTTAAGCCCCGTATCGAACATGAATGTTGGGCGCCCGCAGTTTAACAGCCGCTTAGCCCAGTTCGCGCAACGCAACGACAGCGAAATGTCTCTTTCGCATCAAGTTTGAATCGACTGGCATTCCCGCCGTAAGAATTGCGATCGAAGACTCCAGCGCAAACGACTTCGCCACGACCGACCCGCGGCGCTTTCAGGCTGCACGTTCCGCGTCCGTCCGTTCTATTTGAAAAGTCATACAATCGTCGCGCCGAATTTTTTCATTTCTTAAGGTCAGCACGAGCTCATTTTGATTTTCGATTGCGATCCAGCGTGAACGTTGAAACAACCGAATCGTCGTTGTCGCAATTGTCATCCTCGCTTCGCACACCAAAAGGGGATTCTCGCCAGGTGCATCATGGGAACAAATAGAATTTTATTTGCCTCTAACACTGCGCAATCGACGGCTTTCCCATGGATCTAGTGCTCGCCAAGATCTTTGCGACCGCGTTGGTGTTCAGCCAAGTCGCAACCGAACCCTCCAAGCTCACAACGAAATTTGATGAAACGCGCGATGTCGCAGTTGTCAGCAAATTACTGCGTGCCGGATGCGCTCATATGCGCAAGGCTTTCGACGTCGAAGACCTCAATCTCGACGACCTGATCGCAACCGCGATGGCGGATGTCGACGCATTGACGGCCGACCAAGCCGTGCTCCGCGGCATCAACATCAAAGATATGCATGTTGCCTATCGACAATTCTGCAAAAACGAGAACGTCCGCAATTCGCCGATCAACCTCGCTGAAGTCATCCGCTTCTATAACGAGACGCTGGCCGACCTGCCGTCGTCGGTCGATCTCGCCAGCTTGAAGCCGCCGGGGGTGAGTACAGTCCTTGACGCGACCGGTGAGCGCGTTCGTCAACGTCGCGCCTGGGTGCCGATCGACCGAATACCGCTACTGGTGCAGCAGGCGTTCATCGCCGCCGAGGACAAGCGCTTCTACGAGCACAAGGGCGTCGATGAACGCGCGCTCGTGCGAGCCTTCATCGCAAACTTTGCGCGGGCGGGACGGCTGCAGGGCGGCTCGACGATCACCCAGCAGGTGGTGAAGAACCTGCTGGTGGGTTCGGAGGTTGCCTACGAGCGCAAGATGCGGGAAATGGTGCTCGCGTCGCGACTGGAAAGCAGCGTGGAAAAATCCAAGATCCTGGAGCTCTATCTGAACTCCATTTATCTTGGCCGTGGTTCGCGGGGCATCGAGATGGCGTCCCAAAGCTATTTCGGTATGCCCGCCACCGAATTGGACGTGACGGAGGCTGCGCTGCTGGCGAGCCTTGCCAAAGGTCCGAGCTTCTACAATCCGGCCCGGCATCCGACGCGCAGCCGCGATCGCATCTCATACGTGCTGGGCCGGTTGCATGAGGACGGTGTTATCGATGCGGAAGGCCTGAAGCGCGGACTGGCGAGCCTTCCACCCAAACTCTCTGCCTACGAAGGTCTGCCGCAGGGATCGCATTTTTCCGATTACATCGCGCGGGAAGGCAAGGCAGTCGCGAACCTCGACCTCTCCGTCAGCGACACCTATACGGTCCAGGCAACCCTGCATCCAAAGCTGCAGCGGGCGGCCGAGTCCGCCCTGCAGGAGGGGCTGTCCCGGTACGAGCGGAGCGCCGGCCGCGCCGATTTCGAAGGCCCGGAACTGAGCCTGGCCGCGGCGGTCGCGCGGATTGCGGCGGAGCCTGCAGGCGATAAGAGCAAGCCCGCATGGCAGAGGGCGCTCGAAGGCGCCCGCCTGCCGCTTCAGGATGTTCATTGGCCGGCGGCCATCGTCATCGAGACCGGCAACCGCTCAGGCGTGCGCGTCGGTCTCGCCAATGGACGGGTGGTACCGCTGTCGCTCGGGCGCGTGCGCAGCTCCAAGCTCAAGCTTTACGATGTCGTGCGGGTGCAACTGGTTGAAAGGAAAGGCAAGGCTGTGCGCGCCGATCTGCGCAGCCGCCCGATCATTCAGGGATCGGTCGTGGTGCTGGACAACCAGACCGGCCGCATCCTGGCGATGGCGGGGGGCTTCTCGTATTCATTGAGCCAGCTGAACCGAGCCTCGCAGTCGCAGCGGCAGCCGGGATCGTCGATCAAGCCGCTGGTGTATCTGGCCGCGCTGCAAGGTGGCCTGCAGCCGAACACGCTTGTTCGTAACGATGCAGTCACGTATCAGCCCATCGGCGGTTCCGCGAGATCACGGCCCGAGGATTTCTGGACGCCGAAGAATTACGACGGCAGCGAAGGCGGCATCCTCACCATGCGCCAGGCGCTCGAAGCGTCAAAGAACCTGCCGACGGCAAGGCTCTTGGACGGGATTGACGCGACACCACCGCAGAGTCTCGACCAAATCTGCAAGCTTGCGCTAGAGGTCAAGCTCTACAAGGATTGCATGCGCTACTATCCTTTCGTCCTTGGCGCTCAACCGGTGCGCCCGATCGATATGGCGACGTTCTACGCCACGATCGCCAACGAAGGCTTGCGCCCGACACCTCATTCGATTGAGACGATCAGCCGGAATGATGATGAGGTGGTCTATCGGCATGAAAAGTCGCCCGAGGAGGTGACCTCGGCGGATCGGGCGTCGTTCTACCAGCTCAAGGCGATGCTGCAGGGAGTGTTGGCGCGCGGGACCGCCAACGGGCTCTCGCATATGGCCCCGTACGTTGCCGGAAAGACCGGAACGACGACCGAGGAAAATGATGCGTGGTTCGTCGGCTTCAGCAACGAGGTGACGGTAGCGGTCTGGGTCGGCTACGACAACGCCGACGGACGGCGCCGAACCCTGGGGGCCGGTCGCACTGGCGGCAATGTCGCGATCCCCATCTTTGCGCCTGTCATGCAAGCGGTCTGGGCGCATTACGCACCAAAGACGGTGCTGAAACCGGCATCGCCGGAAGCCAGGCGTCATCTTGCCGTGCCCCGCCGCGAGAAGCCCTCGCGCAGGGCCGGGTTACTTCCGGAATATCTCCGTAAGGACGACAGGGGCCGGACCGTCGATGCCCGCTACCGCCTGTTGTCCCGTAAGGACCGTGACGCCTATGCGGCGACCACGACCGTGACCACAACGACAACGACCCAGCCTTCGAGGCGCAGAAGCCGGGCGGTCCAGTCGACGGAAACGCGCGCGCGCGAAATGCGCCCAACGTATATCCCCCGTCGCGAGAATCCGCGGTCGGCGGGGCAGGGATTCGGCTGGGGTTGGCAAGGCGGCGGCTGGGGCCAGCAGAACTGGACGAACCACCACGACGACACCAGCCGATCGCCGGGCGGCCGCGGATTTTGGTGATCTTCTGGGCCTCTTTCGAAGAATGCGACCGCCGGCTCACTCCGCTGGCGTCGCCATCTCCGCTCTGATCTCGGCGCGTAGCGCATCGATCGAGATCAGGCCCTTGGGCGTTTCCAGGTGCCAGAATGCCCAGCCGTTGCAGGCGTCGAGCCCTTGCGCCAGCGCGCCGATACGATGGATCGAGCCGACCCTGTCGCCGAACGCGACCGCGCCGTCGGCGCGCACCAGTGCCTTGTGGCGGCGCTTGGCGTCGGTGAGCTGCGCGCCGGCGGAGACGAGGCCACGCTCGATCAACGTTGCAAACGCTACGCGCGGGGCTTCGCGCGCCGTCATGAACGGCGCGATGCTCGGAGCGGACAGGGGCTCGACGGTCGCCAGCCGCTGTTTGGTGGCCGCGGCGTAGCTCCCATCGCGCTCAAGCCCGATGAAGCGGCGGCCGAGGCGTTTTGCGACGGCGCCTGAGGTGCCGGTGCCGCAGAACGGGTCGAGCACCAAGTCGTCCGGCCGCGACGACGAAAGAATCACACGGGCGAGAAGCGCTTCCGGCTTCTGGGTCGGATGCAGCTTCTTGCCGCTGGCGTCCTTGATTCGCTCCTCGCCGGTGCACAGCGGGATGGTCCAGTCGGAACGGACCTGGATGTCCTCGTTGCCGGCCTTCAGCGCTTCGTAGTTGAAGGTATAGCCGCGCGCCTTCTCGTTACGCGTGGCCCAGATCAGCGTCTCATGCGCGTTGGTGAAGCGCCGGCCGCGGAAGTTCGGCATCGGGTTCGACTTGCGCCACACAACGTCGTTGAGAATCCAGAAGCCGAGGTCCTGGAGGATCGCGCCGACCCGAAAGATGTTGTGATAGGATCCGATCACCCACAGTGTCGCCGAGGGCTTCATCACCCGTCGGCAGGCCAAGAGCCAAGCCCGGGTGAAATCGTCATAGGCGGAAAAGCTCGAGAATTTGTCCCAGTCGTCGTCGACGGCGTCGACGCGGGAGTCATCGGGACGCTTGAGGTCGCCCTGGAGCTGCAAATTATAAGGAGGGTCGGCGAAGACGAGGTCGACGCTCTCGGCCGGCATGCCTGCCATGGCGGCGACGCAATCGCCGACCAGGATTCGGATACCGTTGCCTGACTCAAGACTGGCGCGGGGCGCCCTGACGGACGCCCCGCGATGCGACACAACCATGACTCAGACTCTGACTCAGGCGACGCTGTCGGCGACGCGGGACCTACAAACCGACAGTCAGGATCATGCCGTCTCAAGGTAAAAATCGGCTTAACTAAAGCGGACGTTGCGCGAGGAACGTGGACATTGCGCTAGGCAAGAATTGCCGAGGCACTATATTGGATTGGAATATTGAGCCAGAGTACGAAGTCTTAGCTCCGAAGTGGTAACGGCGGATAGGAAGTCACTGCAAGCGCGAGCGCATGTGCGAGCCACGCTCCGGTGCTAGCGCCGCGACAGCAAGGAATCTCAATCATGCGCTGGGAAGATCTGCCGGAAAGTCAGAACGTCGAAGATCGCCGTGGCCAAGAGAGCGGAGGTCGTGGCGGTTTCCCAGGCGGCGCCGGCGGCCTGTCGATTGGCACGATTGTCGTGCTCGGACTGATTGGATACGCAACCGGTATAGACCCGAGTCTGCTCATCGGCGTTGCCGACCAGTTCTCACGCTCGCAGCCGAGCGTCGAGCAGACGCGGCCCACCCAGCCTGGCCAATTGCCCCCCGATCAGACCGGTCAATTCGTGACCCGTATCCTCGGCAGCACCGAGGCGACCTGGAAAGATATCTTCGCGCGGAGCGGCCTGACCTATCGGCCGCCGGCGCTCGTGATCTATTCGGGCATGACCCGAACCAGTTGCGGTGGTACGGCGATGGCGGCGATGGGACCGTTCTACTGCCCCGTCGACAAGAAGGTCTATCTCGACACATCGTTCTTCAAGATGATCGAGACGCGGTTCCGCGGCTGCGACGTCGGCAGCCAGTCCTGCCGCTTTGCGCAAGCCTATGTCATCGCACACGAAGTCGGCCATCACGTGCAGAACGAGCTCGGTATCCTCGCCAACGCGACGAGAGCGCAGCAGCAGGCGGGAAGGCAGTCGCCCGAAGCCAACCGCATCCAGGTACGAGTCGAGCTGCAGGCGGATTGTCTTGCCGGCGTCTGGGCAAGTCGAGGACTCGAGGGGCGGTTGGCACCCGGCGACGTCGAGGCGGCGCTGCGTACCGCGAGCGCGATCGGCGACGACACGCTGCAACGGCGCTCGCAGGGCTATGTGGTGCCCGATTCATTCACGCACGGCTCGTCTGAGCAGCGCCAGCGCTGGTTCTATACCGGCTTCAAGCAAGGCACGGTCGATAGCTGCAACACCTTCTCGCCGACCGCGCAACTCTGAATGCAGCCTAGTACCTGGAATCACAGGACGCTGATACGCGAATGAACCGGTCATGTGACTCCGTGACGATGCAGCGAGCTCATCGCACCAATATACGATTCACGCTTCAATGATCGTGAGCACTAGGGGCCGGGACTCGAGCCTGGACCTGCCGCTTTAGAGAAACGGCCTTTTGAAAAGGTGGGCGGGCTCTGATGCGGAAAGTATCGGGCCAGGAAACCTTTTCCTGTGGCCGCTGCTTCCTGTGACCGCTGCGAAATCTGCAGAGGCCGCAAGGCGTGCCCCGCGCCCCGGGAGCGCCCACCGTTGCACAATTCGCCCAAATGACAAACGAACGCCGCCAAAATAGCAAAATTCGGTCACATCGCAGCGGCGAAAAGTCCCCTCCGCAACATCGAGCGCCGTTTCACAACATCTGGGGTGGCCGTGGCTCCAAGATCCTTGCTTGTTGTCCTAGCTGCCTATTGTCTGACCCTCCATCCGGCGTTGGCACAGGCGCCCGACCAGGCGCCTAACAAGCCGGCCACAGTGACCATGTCTCCAGCGGTGGCCAATACGTTGACGCCGGACGAAGCCCGGCGAGCGCTCGAGACGTTGCAGGACGACACCAAGCGCGCGGAAATCATCAACACTTTGCGCGCAGTCGCCAATGCGCAGCAACCGCAAGCCGCCCCCGCTACCCAAACTCGGGCTGCGGATGCGGCACAGGGCGTGCCGCTGACTGCGGACAGCCTCGGCGCCCAGCTCCTGCTGCAAGTGTCGGAGCAATTCGCAACCATTTCGAGTCAGATCGCCGCCGCGGCCGATGCAGTGACGCGCTTTCCGTTGCTGTGGCACTGGCTCAAGCGCTCCGCGACCGATCCGGCAAGCTACGACCTGCTGTTCGATATCGCCTGGAAACTTGCCCTGATCCTCGGCTGCGCCCTCGCGGTGGAGTGGCTTGTACGCCGCGCACTGCGCCGGCCGATTGCACTGCTGGTGGCGTGGATGCCGAAGCCCGCACGGGCGCCCACGCCCTTAATCGCTCAAGGTACGGCGATCGATAGCGCGTCCTCCTCGTTCGACGAACAAGCCCGCGGGGATGCGCAGGTGCGGCAGCGGCACGTCAGGCTGACGCAGACCTGGAACACCGTGATACGGCTGCCGTTCGTGCTCGCCCGGTTCGTTCTTGAATTGCTGCCGATCATCGCCTTTGCTGCCGTCGGCAATCTGCTTCTTGGCTCCGGGATGGGAGACAACACAATCTCGAAGCTGGCGATCCTTGCGATCGTCAACGCTTATGTCCTGCGCGGCGTCATCATTTGCCTGGCACGGATGCTGGTATCCGCCGAGCCGCTGAGCGTGTTCACGGTTCGTGGCGAGACGGCGGCGTATATCCACATCTGGACCAATCGAATCGCCACCGTCGGCGTCTTCGGCGTCACACTGGCCAATGTCGCGCTGCTGCTGGGCCTCTATCGGCCGGGGTATTTTGCGCTGCTGCGGCTCGTCATGCTGCTGGTCCATCTTTTGGTGGTGGTTGTGATTCTGCAGTCCCGGCGTGCGATCGCCGAATTGATCCGGGCGGACGCCCGTAACGGCGCGATGGCGGCGATGCGCAACCGGCTGGCCAACGTCTGGCACTACATTGCCATTGCGTTGGTGCTTGGGCTGTGGGCGGTGTGGGCGCTCAACATCAGGAATGGCTATGCGCTGCTGTTCCAATATGTCGTCGGAACGGTTGCCGTTCTTCTGATTTCTCGGCTGTTGTTGATCGTCATCGTCGGCGTCATCGATCGGATCTTTCGGGTCCCGCCTGAAGTCGTTGAGCGCTTCCCCGGCATTGAGAGGCGGGCCAATCACTACCTGCCGATGGCGCGAAGGATCGTATCCTACTTCGTTGCGTTCGTCGGATTCGTTGCGCTGCTTGAGGTGTGGGGCGTCGATGCCATCGGCTGGTTTGCCGCGGGGCAGATCGGAAGCCGCCTGCTCTCCGCCATCGTCACCGTCGGCATCGCGGTCCTGATCGCGACGGTGGTTTGGGAAGTCAGCAATGCGTTTCTTGATCGCCAACTCGCGCGGCTCTCGCAGGAGGGGCATTTCGCGCGCGCGGCGCGGCTGAGGACTTTTCTGCCGATGCTCCGAACCACGTTGCTTTGCGTGATCGGCGCCGTCGTTGCGCTGACAGCGCTCAGCGAAATCGGCGTCAATGTGGCTCCGCTGCTGGCGGGCGCCGGAATCATCGGCATCGCGATCGGCTTCGGATCGCAGAAGCTGGTGCAGGACGTCATCACCGGACTTTTCCTGCTGCTGGAGAACGTCGTTCACGTCGGCGATTTCGTCACGGTCTCCGGTCTCTCCGGGACCGTCGAGAACGTATCGATCCGGACGATCCGGCTGCGGGCGATCGACGGCGCGGTGCACATCGTTCCGTTCAGTGCGGTCACCAGCGTTACCAATAACAGCCGCGGCATCGGCAATGCTTCGGTCAATGTCACCGTGCCCTATGGCGAGGATATTGATCGTGTTGAGCAAATCCTGAAAGAGATCACCGCTGAGATGCGGGAAGATCCGAACCATAGCCATCTCATCCGCGGCGATCTGGATCTGTGGGGCATCGACAAGGTCAATGGCTTGATGATTACGATGATCGGCCAGATCCGGTGCACGGACGCCGGGCGATGGCGGGTGCAGCGTGAATTCAACCGCCGGATGATGCGCAAGTTCAAGGAATGCGGCGTGGAAATCGCCAAGCCGATCTATGCGGTTCCCAGTTGAGTCCGTCTCTCCGCTCGGCGCGATCGAACCTGCGCTGCTATGTGCCTTGCCCCGGTCGACTGGTCGGCGTTTCGCGTAGCAGCAGACATCACAACGTCATGGCCGGGCTCTTGTCCCAGCCATCCGCGTCTTATTTAGTGGGGACAAGACAAGGCGTGGTCGCCCGCGCAGGTCAGTTTATGCGGCCTGCAAGCCGGGCGTGACGGAGTTGATGGAATGCCCGGTATCGACGAGACCCGACAATTCGTCCCGCTTAAAATCGCAGTGCTCACCGTGTCCGACACGCGTGAGATGGCCGACGACAAGTCCGGCGCGACGCTTGCCGATCGCATCAAGGCGGCCGGCCACACCGTGCACGAACGCGCGATCGTTCCCGACGACGTCGCCGCGATCCGCGCGCGTGTGAAGACGTGGATCGACATGCCCGATGTCGACGTGATCATCACGACAGGTGGCACCGGCTTCACCGGCCGCGACGTCACGCCGGAAGCGGTCGAGCCGCTGTTCGAGAAGAAGATGGACGGCTTTGCGACCCTGTTCCTGATCGTGAGCCACGCCAAGATCGGCACGTCCGCGATCCAGACCCGCGCCACTGCCGGCGTCGCCGGCGCGACCTACATCTTCTGCCTGCCGGGCTCGCCCGGTGCCTGCCGCGACGCGTGGGACGAGATCCTGCTGCATCAGCTCGATTACCGCTATCGGCCGTGCAACTTCGTCGAGATCATGCCGCGACTCGACGAACATCTGCGCCGCCCCAAGGCCAAAGGTGCAACGGTGTAGTCGGGCGATACGCTTCGACGCCGCAAGCTCAATCTGCACCCGTCACCCTGAGGCGCCCTCGCGTAGCGAGGGCCTCGAAGGGCGACGGCCCGGCTGTTGCAGCACTCGGGCCGTGCATCCTTCGAGGCTCGCGCTGCGCGCTCGCACCTCAGGATGACGGGTTGAGATCGTGCCAATGCGATAAGGCTCGCTCAATCCAGCATCAAATCCCAATGTTCGCTGATAACATCCTGGCCCCAGCTTTTGCGCGGCTCGCTCGAGGTGAGGCGAAAGCCGGCGCGCTCGTAAATGTGCCGTGCCGCGGTGAGCACGCTGTGGGTCCAGAGCGTAATGCGGCGATAGCCGCACTGGCGCGCAAAGCTGATGCATTCGTCGGTCAGGCGCTTGCCGATGCCGAGTCCGCGCGCTGAGGGTTCGACCAGCAGAAGGCGCAGCCGCGCGACCTCGGGCGTGTCCTTCGCCAGCAGCACCGAGCCGACCGGCTCGCCGTTTCGCTCGGCAATCCAGCCGCGCTCGCAAGTCAGATCGAAGTTGTTGATGAAGTCGGCGACGATCTGCGCGCACAGCGCTTCGAACTTTTCGTCCCATTGGTATTCCTGCGCGTAGAGGATGGCATGGCGCGCGACGATCCAGCCGAAGTCACCTGCGCGCGGCTCGCGCAAGACCACGTCAAGCGTCGGCGCGCCGGCGAGCAGCGTCTCGACGGCGCCCATCGCCGACACCAGCCGATCCTGGTCGTGCGGGCCAAGACGCGCGAGCATGGCGCCGACCTGTTGCCGCGCATGCGTTTCCAGGGGAGCAAAGGCCTTGCGGCCTTGCGCGGTCATCGACAAGAGCGTCTGTCGCGCGTCGTCCGGGGATATCTGTTTGCGGATCAGTCCGTCCTTGTGGAAGCGGCGCAGCATTCGGCTCAGATAGCCGGCATCGAGGCCAAGCTCGGCGCCTATCTCACTCGCAGTCGTGCCGGCGCGCTGCCCGACCTCGTAGAGCACGCGCGCCTCCGTGAGTGAGAACGGGCTGTCGAGCCACGCTTCGCGCAGGACGCCGATGCGTTGGGTATAGAAGCGGTTGAAGCGGCGCACCGATGCGATGCGGTCTGGCGCGGCGCATTCTTGCGGGTCATGGCGGGCCGAGGCGGACATGAGGCAAGCCTAGCCAATTAGTTGACTTAGTCAAGCATTGGCGAGGTCATGGCGACGTCGAGCGTCACGATCCGCCGGCGCCCAAGCCGGCGCAGCAGATCCGTCTCCGGGTCGGCAGCGTCCGTCTTGTAGCCGCCCGCCGTTCGATAGAGCGGCTTCGGGATCAACAGTCCTTGCGATGGGTTTGGTCGCGCCCCGAGCGCCTCGCGCAGCAGGGCCAACACCTCCGATCGTGCTGAGCGGTCGTGCACTGGCCGCGCGCGAAAGACCGCGGCCCGCTCGTTGTCGGATGCCAAGTCGCATTCGCGAATGAAGCGTCCCAGTTCCTCGATCCAATTGGTGCCCGGAATGCTGCCGGGCCGAACGAACCACAGCCACTCGGCGCGCGCCGTCGCCGCCGCAGCCGCAAGCCGCGCGCCACGTTCGCCCGGAAGCACGAGGAAGCGGCAGCCGGCCACGTCCGCGACCATGGCGGTCCCGTCGGTCGAACCGGCGTCCGCGACAATGACTTCTCGCAAGATGCCATCAAGGGCGCCGGCGACGAGCGCCGCCAGGGTGTGCGCCAACGCCCGCTCCGATTCGTGCGTGGGGATGACCACGCTGATCATGAACCTGCCCCCAAGTGCCTTGGACTTCCACCATATCATGTACCCAGGCAGGCAGCGGCCACGAGATACCGCGCTTACCAACAGGCCATAAGTATGTTCTTGTTTTGTTCACAATCGCGGATTAGATCATCGCCATGGCTCGTTCTTCGACAGCCCTGAAACGCCCGCCGGCGCACCTCCAACTGCCCTCCTTGCCAGCGCCGGCGGGCGGCTTCGCCCGGCGCGCCCCGGCGGTCGATCTCGATCAGCCGGCAGACGCGGCCGTGGCGGTCGAGGCCGACCGGCGGCGCGGCCGTGGTGCGCAGTCGAACGCATCAGGCCGTTACGAACCGGTCGCGCGGGTCACCTTCGATGATGGCTGGCAGGCGCTCGAAGAGCCGCCGTCGTTCAAAACGACGGTGACCGTCGACGCCACGCGCAAGATCATCACCCGCAACGATTCGCCTGACATCTCGTTCGACCGCTCGATTAATCCCTATCGCGGCTGCGAGCACGGCTGCATCTATTGCTTCGCGCGGCCCACGCACGCCTATCTCGGCCTGTCGCCCGGGCTCGACTTCGAGTCGAAGCTGTTCATGAAGCCCGAGGCGGCGAAGCTGCTGGAGCGCGAGCTCTCCGATTCGAAATATTCGCCGCGCACCATTGCGATCGGCACCAATACCGATCCCTACCAGCCAATCGAGAAGCAGTATCAGATCATGCGACGGATCCTCGAGGTGCTGGACCATTTTGGCCATCCGGTCGGCATCGTGACGAAGTCGAACCTGGTATTGCGCGACCTCGACATCCTGTCCCGGATGGCCAAGCGTAACATCGCCAAGGTCGCGCTGTCGGTGACGACGCTCGATCCGAAGCTCGCGCGGGTGATGGAGCCGCGCGCGGCGACGCCGGCCCGCCGGCTCGATGCCTTGCAACAGCTTGCCGCGGCGGGCGTGCCGACGACGGTCATGGTCGCTCCGGTGATTCCGGCGATCAACGACGCCGAGATCGAGCGCATCCTTGATTCTGCCGCCGCCGTTGGCGTGAAGGAGGCAGGCTACGTATTGCTGCGTCTCCCGCTCGAGGTGCGCGACCTGTTCCGCGAGTGGTTGATGGCAAACTTTCCGGACCGCTATCGCCACGTATTCAAGCTCGTGCGCGACATGCGCGGCGGCAAGGACTACGATTCCAAGTGGGGCGAGCGGCAGACCGGTACCGGCCCGATCGCCTGGATGATCGGCCGCCGCTTCGAGGCAACTTGTGAGAAGCTCGGCCTTAACAAGGGTCGTGCCCGGCTGACGACCGAGCATTTTTCTCCGCCCAAGCAGGAACCGCCGCAACTGACTTTGTTTTGATACCGGGGGTCATTGAGATGGAAAATCCGGCCGCGCGCCTGACGCTGCTGACCATCTGCGTCGCGGACATCGCCCGCAGCGCTGCGTTCTATGAAGCGCTTGGATTTCGGCGCAAGGCCCACAAGGCCGAGGGCGTTGCGTTCTTCGACGCGGGCGGCGTCATCCTCTCGCTCTGGTCGGCGAGCGAAATGGCAAAGGATGCCGGCATCGCGGTGGAGGCGAAGAGCGGCTTTCGCGATGTGTCGCTGGCGTGGAACGTCGCATCGCCCGAAGAGGTCGACCGCGCCGTGGCGCGGGCGAGCGCCGCCGGCGCCCGAACGCTGAAAAAGCCGACGACCGTCTTCTGGGGCGGCTACACCGCCTATTTCGCCGATCCCGACGACCATATCTGGGAGGTCGCGTATAATCCGACCTTCCCGCTGTCCGATGACGGTCGGCTGATGCTGCCGGATTGAGCGGTTCCTCCCCGATCTTCACACGTCCCATTTTCGAACATTGACTTGCCGGCTGCGCTGCGCACCATCGCAGGCATGAGTCGTGCCAGTAGTCGTGCCGCCGCCGTCAAAGCTCCGCGCCTGCCGCTGAACGAGGAGCCCATCCGCCCGACGTTCCGGCGCGAGCGCGCGGCGCTGAAGCGCGGCGTGTGGCCGGTTGCGGGATGCGACGAGGCGGGCAGGGGGCCGCTGGCGGGTCCGGTGGTGGCCGCCGCCGTGATCCTCGACCCTGACCGGGTTCCACGCGGGCTCAACGACTCCAAGAAGCTCGACCGCGAGGAGCGCGAGAAGCTCTACGCGAAGATCTGCGCCAGCGCGGAGGTCGCGGTCGCCGTCGCGCCGCCGTCGCGCATCGATCGCGATAACATCCTGCGCGCGTCATTGTGGGCGCTCGCGCGTGCGGTCATGGCGCTGCCGGTCAAGCCGCAACTTGTTTTCGTCGACGGGCGCGACCGCATCGACGCCGGCTGCGACTGTCAGGCGGTGATTTCGGGCGACGCCATCGTTTCCTCGATCGCCGCGGCGTCGATCGTCGCCAAGGTGACCCGCGACCGCCTGATGGTTCGGCTGGCGCTCGCCCATCCCGGCTATGGCTTCGAGCGCCACATGGGCTACAGCGTGCCGGAACACCAGGAAGCGCTGGCGCGACTCGGACCGACCATCCATCACCGCCGCTCGTTCTCCCCGGTCGCCGCGCGCTATCTTCTTGAAAGCGATGATCCCGATGAGATCGCGCCCGCCGTGCTGCCGCTTTAGCCGCGCTGACTGTTTGCCCTGCATACCGCCTATTTGAGCAACGCCAGCGGCACGAGCGTGATTGCAGGCACGTAGGTGATCAGCAGAAGCATCGCCAGGTAGATCGCGAGGAATGGCAGGACGCCGCGGTAGAGCTCCTGCAGCGGCGTTTTGAACAGGGCGTGGGCGGCGAACAGATTTAATCCGAACGGCGGCATGAACATTCCGATCGCGAGATTGACCGTGACGATGATGCCGAAATGGATCGGATCGACGCCGGCCGCATAGACGATCGGGGTGATCAATGGCGTCAGCAGCAGGATCGCCGCCGGCGGCTCAAGGACCGAGCCGACGAACAAGAGGATAACATTGATGAACAGCAACAGCATCCAGGTCTGGAGCTGCAGGCCTTGCACGGAGGCGACGAGTTGCTGCGGATAGCCGCTGGTGGTGATGAGCCAGGCGAAGCCCCCTGCGGCTGAGACGATGATGAGGATCTGCCCGCTCAGCAGCGCGGAATCGGTGGTGATGCTCCACAGCTCCCGCCAGGTCAGCTCGCGGTGGATGAACACGGACACGATGATGGCATAGACGCAGGCGACGCCGGCGGCCTCGGTCGGCGTGAACAGGCCGCCATAGATGCCGCCAAAGATCACGACCGGTGCGAACAGCGACCATGTCGCTTCCTTGAGTGCAACGCGGACGCCTTTGCGTTCGGTGGGGGCCACAACCGGGATCTTTTTCTTGCGTGCATACCAGACCACATAGACGGCAAGCGCCAGGCCGATCAGGATGCCGGCCGGAAACCCCGCGAGGAACAGGTGCGGGACCGACTGCTGCGCCACGATCCCGTAGATGATCATGGTGATCGAGGGCGGGGTGATGATGTCGATGACGCCGGTCGCGGTGACGAGGCTGACCGGAAAGTGTTCCCCATAGCCGTTCTTGCGCAGCGACGGGATCATGGTCTTGCCGATCGCCGCCACGCAGGCGATGCTCGACCCGGACATCACGCTGAACACCTCGCACGCCGCGATGGTCGCGATGCCGAGCGCGCCCCGGATCGCGCCGATCATCGACAGGATGAGATCAACCAGCCGCCGCGCGATCCCGCCGCGAGACATGATGTCGCCGGCGTAAACGAACAGCGGCACCGCAAGCAGCGGGAAGATGTCCAGGCTGCCGAACATGGCGGAATGGATCGCCTGGACTGGATTGACGCTGAGCAAGATGCCGGCGAGCGTGGCGACGATCAGCACCGCAAAGATCGGCACCCCCATCACCAAAAGGGCCATCGGCAGGACGACGAGCGCCAGGAAGGTCATCTGGAATCCTTAGGCGCGGCGCGTTGCGCTTCAGCCAGCGCAAGCACAAGCTTGACCGCCATGATCAGGGCGATCGTGCCGAGGCCAATCGGAACGAAGGACTGCGGAATCCATGAAGGGACATCGAGCGCGTCGCTGCGCTGGTCGAATTCATAGAGCAGGGCGACGACCCTGAAGCTGACGACAACCACCGTCATGATCGCCGCGATCGCGATCATCGTGCCGACCACGAGCGCAACGCGCCGCACCGCCGGCGAGGCACGCTCGATGAAGGTGTCGATGCGGATGTGCAGGTTGCGCCAGGTCACCGCAATCGCCGCGGCGAACACGGCGAGAATCATCAAGAACAACATCAGCTCCTCGGCCCAAGGGAACGGGGAGCGGAACAGATAGCGCGCGACGACATTGGCGCCGTTGATCGCGACGATGCTCAACAGTGACACCGCCGCGATGGCAAGGACGAATTGCGTCAGCGCGTCGCCAACGCGATTGATGAGGCCGGGCAGCCGCCCGGTGCCGGATGCATCGCTCATGGCTGATCGGTCAGACCCCTTCGTTGCCAAAGGTTACAACAGCGGATGACGCCGGGCGGCGCGGCCCTTGGCCGCGTCGATGTACTGCCGCCGCTCGGCATGCTGTTCTGCACGGAAGCGCAACGTCAATTCACCTTGGAGGCGACGTCTCGGAGCTGCTCATAGAGCGCTTTCAGTCGCGCGTTCTTCGCGAGCACCGCCTGCACGGAGCTCTGCACGCGTTTCTCCGCCTCCTGCTGTTCCGCGGGAGACAGCTTGGTGAAGCGGCCGCCTTTGTCTGTCCAGGCCTTGCGGTCCTCGGCGATGCGCGCGACCTGCCACTTGTAATTGTCGGTTTCAAGCTTGGCGCCGGTCTCGACGATGGCTTTCTGCAGATCGGCGGGCAACCGATTGAACCACACCTTGCTCACCATCTTGATCGGAATCAGGTGCCACAACCCGGTATCGAGGATGTAGGGGGCGGCGTCGTAATAGCGGAACGCAACGAACACGCCGAGCACCGAACTGACGCCGTCGATCGCGCCCTGCTGCAGCGCGGGTAGCACCTCAGGGAGCGACATCGGCACCGGTGCAGCGCCGAGCGAGGCGATCCCGGCCTGCTCGCTTGCGGACGCAAGCACGCGCAAGCGCCGGCCCGACAGGTCGCCGATTTTGCTGGCCGGCGCCTTGAGGGCGATGAGCTGATGGTCGTAGACGGTCAGCCCGATATTGATCATGCCGCGGCTGGCGGTGAAGTTTTCCCAGATCTTGCGGAAGGCCGGCACGTTCAAGACGCGCCGGGCGTGGTCGTTGCTCTTGAACAGACCGGCCATTGCCAGCACCTGAAAGCGCTGGTCGGCGCCAACGAACAACTCGGCCGGGCCGCTTGCGGCCTCGATGGTGCCAAGCCGCAGGCCCTCGGCCTGCCGCGGTGCGCCGCCGAGCTGGGCGGCGGGATAGATTTCGACCTTGATGCGGTTGTTGGTGGCCTTCTCGAGCTCGGTCTTGAAGTTCTTCATGTACTCGTGCTGCACGTCGTTGATCGTCAACGTCGCAAACTTCATCACGATCGGCTGCTGTGCATTCGACGGACCGGCGGTCGGTATCATGGCTGCCGCTGCTCCGGCAGCGATGGCCAGACGCCAAAATCGGAAGTGGATCATCGGATATTCCTCCTTCGATCGAAGTCGGCAGCCAAACACTTGCCGGCAGCACTCTCGACCACTTTGCACACGTTCAGTTCCTCAGCTCTGCTTGCGATCGCCTGCTCGCATGTTGAAGCGCAGACTGATCGCGAGAAGCCATTTTCATGCCAAATCTTCACGCGTTGTGCTTGACCTTGTTCGAAAACCGGTCCCCACCTCTGTGGATCATATACTGTTGGTGCATGATTTTGTCCGAAACGAACTGAAAGCCAGTCGAAACCGCCCTGCCCATACACAGCCAGCCTGCTTTCGACAAGAACGCACCTGGCAAGCAACATGCGCAGGCCCAGTCGGAGCCCCGCGCCTATTCACCCCGTGCAAGCGGCGGCGTGGCGTACCCGGGAACGACATGAGCGTCGATCAGGTACGGCCGGCCATGCCCGACGATCTCAAGTCCGCGACGGATCGCCGCTTCGAGCTCTGGCACGTTTCGGACCGGGCCTTCGGCCTCCACACCTTGCGCGCGTGCCAGCCCAGCAAAGTCGAGCCCGGGCTCGTCGATACGTTGGCCGATCCAGCGGTTCTCGACTGGGCGCGATCGCGTCTTCGCCACGGCCTCCTGATGCAGTTCATCGTTGAAGTTCGAGCGGTTGTTGGAAACGATATAGAGCGCCGGAAGCTGATAGTGCGCAGCGGTCCATAGGGCCGAGACACCTTGCATGAAATCGCCGTCGCCGAGCACGGACACTACCGGCCGGCCGCTATCCTTCATGGCGAGCGATACGCCCACTGTGATCCCTGGACCGGCCGCAAGCCCCGCGCCGCCATCGTGACCAAGGAAATCGAGCGGATCGCGGAAGGCGTAGACATCCCCCGCCCATCCAATGGTGGTATGCGCCATGCTGAACTTGCGGCTTCCCCTGATGCGTTCCAACGCCACCTCAACGTCGCGTGGCTGGATCTCCCGCACATGGTTCGCCGAGTACTCAGCGGGCGCGAGCGTGCTTTTGCCATTGCTGCGGCTGGCCACGCGCTTGCTGAAGCGCTTTTGCAGCACTGGCAGCAGTTGCGCGATCAGCACATCCGGATCGGCGGTCACCGGCAGGTCGATCGGTGGCAGGCTGAAGTGGTCCATGCTCCAGCCGTTATGCAGCGCTTGATCAAGCGAGATGTGCGCAATCTTCGCCGCCGTGTCTGCAGGATTCTTCGATAACTGCAACAGGAAGCCGTTCAGATCGACCCAATCGAAGCTGACGATGAGGTCGGACCCCTTGACCAGTTCCTTCGCCTTCGGACTGAGCCAATAGGATGGCGGCACAGCGTGTTGCGGGTGGTCGGTCGGAAACACCGACCGCTCGCGGATCGAGGTCAGAACCGACGCGCCGGTATGCTCGACCAGCGCGACGCGATGTCCCCAGTCCTCCTGGCGCCGCGAGCCGCGCCCAAACAGGAACAGCGGGTTCGTCGCAGTCGCGATCAGGTCGGCAAGTTCGGCGATCTGCGCTTCGGAGGCCGAAGGCGCCACCGGCGCACGGAACCGGCTCGGATCGGGGATAGCGACAGAACGATCAAGCTTGCTCTCCTGCAAGCCGGCGTCGAGGCAGACATAAACCGGTCCGAACGGCGGCGTCGTCGCCATCTGATAAGCCTTCAGCATGCCTTCGACGATCGACTCCGCCGAGCGCGGTTCATCGTCCCATTTAGTGAAGTTGCGCAGCAGCGCGCCTTGGTCCTTGGCGGTGTGAATCCAATCGATCCACGGCCGACGCTTGTCGGCCGCACCCGGTCCGGTCGCTCCCAGCGACAGAATCGGCATTCGATCGCACCAGGCGTTGAAGACGCCCATGAGCCCGTGCATCAGTCCGACATTGCTGTGCAGCACACACGCCATCGGCCGATCGGTCACCTTGGCATAGCCGTGCGCGATCGACACGACGTGATCCTCATGCAGGCAAAGCAGCATCTGCGGCGCGCTATTGCCGAGATAGTTCACCAGACTGTCGTGAAAGCCGCGATAGCTCGCGCCCGGATTGAGCGAGATGTATTTGATATCGAGCCGCCGCAACATTTCCGCAGCGATATCGCTAGCCCAGCCCATTTCATTGGGCGCCGACTTGTTTACGGGCCTTTCCAGCTCTTTCATGCTCACCACTCGACTTTCAGGTTTGATGATTGCAGCGCGGCAGAGCCCATGCCTATGCCACGCCCGTCGATGAACGACGAGCCAATCAAGAACTCGCTAGTTTTCCGGCTTGATGCCACTCGCCGTCACTAGCGGCCCCCAAAGGTTGTCCTCCTTTATCAGGAAGGCTTGGGCGGCGGCAGGTGCCGCGCCAACGAACTCGGCGCCTTGCTGCTCCATTTTGGAACGAAAACCCGGATCCTTGATGATGGTTGCGATGTCCGTGCTGATCCTGTCGATGATCGACTGCGGCGTCTTGGCCGGGACCACGACGGTCGACCAAGATGTCGCGACGTACTTTCCGTAGCCCTGCTCACCGGACGTCGAGACGTTCGGCAGTTGCTTGGTCCGAGCCTCGGAAAGTACCGCGATCGGCCGAACCGTGCCGGCGCGTATGTGCGGAAGAACTTCTGTCGTCGGGCCCGAGTAGAATGCCAGCCGGCCGCCGATCAGATCGTTGATGCCTTGGCCGCCGCTGCGATAGGGCACATGCACGAACTCGAGCTTCTCCTCCCGCGCCATGTATTCGGAGATGAGGTGCGGCGACGTGCCCGGCCCCGGTGAAGGGTACGCGGTGCCGGGCTTCGAGCGCGCGTACTCGATCAGCTCTTTCAGATTATTCACAGGCAGCGATGGATGTACGACCGTTACCAGCGGGTAGTACGCGATCAGCGACACCGCGCGAAAGTCCCGCAATGCCACATAGCTCAAGTTCGAATAGACGTGCGGCATGATGACGAACGGCGGCGGAGCAAGCAGGATCGTGTAGCCGTCTGCCGGCTGCCGCGCGGCATGGGCCGTACCAATGGTCGTAGTGCCGCCCGGGCGGTTATCGATAACGACCGGCTGCTTCCACACTTCCGATAGCTTTTGACCCAGGGCACGTGCCATGAGATCGGAGGAGCCGCCCGCGCCGAATGGCACAACAATGGTCACTGTCTTGATCGGAAAATTCTGCGCATATGCAGGCGACTGCAGAATCAAGAAAAGGCCCAGCAAAGCAACGCGAATGCACATTGGTCACTCCTGTTCATTTCGACGCCACATGTCGCTTTAAGCTCCGCGACGGGACTCTGCTTGCAATGATCGTTCCAAGTCCGGTGAAGCAGAGAATTCAACATCCGGCAGACGGAGCGCATCGTCCACCAAGGCCGTGGCACGTTTGAAGTCAAAATTGTGGAAGAGGTTCATTTTCAGCAGAAACGACGCGCCACCGTAGAACTTCTCGTACTGCTGATGACGATTGCCGAACTCGCTTCCGATGAAATCCCATGCAAGGCGCATCAGCGCGAGGCGATCTTTTGCATCGGACGAAGCCGACCGCATGTACTTTTCGATGTCCGACATCATCTGCGGATTGTCGAAGTCGCGCGCCGACGACGGCAGGCTGATCATCGCGGCACCGGTGAGCTCGCGGATGGTGTCTATCATCCGGGCATTCAGCTCAGATTGGAGCGCCATTACGCCATAAAGCGTTGTTCTGGAGGGCCACAGGACCCCGTTCCCGTCGATCTTTGCGAGGTATTCCTGAGACAGCAGCATTGACTCCACGACCGACACCAGCGCTGCGAGTTCTCCCATTTGCGTCTGGACGGCGGGATTGGAGTCGTTGCCAGTCATCTCGTTCATGCGCTTAGCCAGACCGATCATGAACCGCAATTTGGTCGCGTAACGGGTTTGCGCCTGATGGTTCCCGTAAAGATGCGCGGGTGTTTTCCACCACTGATCGCGACATACTTCGATATTCCGATAGATGAAGACGCGCTCCCAAGGAACGAAGACGTTGTCGAGCACGACGAAGCAGTCGGATTCGTCGAATCGGCTGGTGAGCGGATAGTCGAATGAATTGGTCGCAAGCGCGGCAAAGGGCCGGCGTGGATACAACTTCAGTCCCGGAGCGTTTGCCGGAATAGCGACGGCATTGGCATAGTTCTCGTCGCCGGGCTGAAGCGGATGGATGCAGCTCAGATAGATGTAATCGGAGAATACCCCACCAGTAGCAAGCTGCTGCGCTCCAGATAGGACGATTCCGTCATCCCCTTCCTTGACGACGCCCGCATACAGTGCCGGGTCGGTTTGCTTGTGCGCGGGCTTGCTGCGATCAATCTGCGGCGGGACGATCGCATAACTTGCATAAAGATGATTATCCCGAAGATGTTCGTAGAACGCGAGCATATTCTCGGAGAAATTCCTGCCGCCGGCCGCGAAGACGCTTGGCACAGCAGCGAAACCGCAGAAGAAGCTAGCGACATGATCGAGCGTCCGCCCCATCAGACCAAAGGTGGCCTCTGCCCATTTTTCAGAGGCCAATCGCCGAGCACGCAGGTCCTCATGGGTGCGAGGAATCTGATATGCGCGCAAAACCGGGTGCCCGAGCTTTGGCGACGTGAAGGTCATAAGCTCACGGGTACCTGCATCGGCGGCGATGTCGTAGAGCCGGGCAATCGACCGCGCGGCCTCGGCGAAGCCCTTGTGTCGTCGAATATCGCGGATCTTCTCGCCATCGACAAAGATCGCTCTTCCGTCGTCAACGGACCGCAGATACTCGTCACCCGTTCGCAGAGCCGGCCCGCGTGCGGCTTGTTTCATTTCAACCTTTTGTAGATTCACGACGACCTCAGAGGTTCACCCGGATGCAAGTAGCGTCCACGGAAAAACAACAATGGATTTCGATTAATGTCCGCTTCACAACAGAGGACGCGGCAAACGAAGATTAGATGGTCGCCTCCATCCACGGTGGCATGCAGCTCGCATTCGAACTTGGCCAACGCTCGGTCGATGAGGGGCGCGCAGCGATCGCCACAGTCCAGCGACGTCCCGCTCCACTTGTCCGCTCCGCTCGTTGCAAAGCGCACGGACAGGTCATGCTGGTCTGCTGCCAGGATGCTGATGCCGAAATGCTCTGATTCCAGGAAGGTCTTGAAGCTGTTCAGGCTGCGCGCCAAGCTGAACAGGACGAGTGGCGGTTCCAGCGAAACCGACGCAAAGGAATTGATGGTCGCGCCTGCGCGACTGCCGCGGCGATCCTGGGCCGTGACGATAGCGACTCCGGTCGCGAATTGCCCGAGAATACGTCGAAATTCAACCGCGCTTGATGTCATAGCCAAGCTCTCGCTGAACGATTAGCTACAATATGTACATTTATGCTGGACGTCAAATAGATACAGAATGTATCTTTTGCTGTGTTCAAATTCTCGCAATGCGGTAATCGGTCGACTCGACGGCGCCGCTCATGCTGGTAACTAATAGAAGGGGAATCATGCCGCTTAGCGCGGCAGATGGGTGACTGGAATTTGCGTACGATGAAGAAACGGCGAGCAGATCGGCGCCAGAATGTGAAGGCGCGGCAAGAAAAGCGCCAAGGTTTTCAGCCTCCGCTGACGGTCTCGCACGAAGCTCTGCTGACTCGCGGGCGCGACGATGCCTTTCGGCAAACCATTTACGCGATGGTTCAGGCGTTCGGGCGGTTGCAGAACTGTCGGGAGGCCTTTGGTCGCGCGCTCGGCCTTACCGGTTCGCAGTTTGCCGTACTGATGAGCGCAGCTTACCAGCGACATTCGGACGGCGTATCAATCCGAGCGCTCGCCGACCATGCCCACCTTGCACCAACGCACGTCACAACAGAGGTTAACCGCCTGATCACCAAGGGACTGCTTCTGAAGCGGACCAATAAGTTCGACCGCCGCAGCGTCCTGGTCCGACTATCGCCCAAGGCTGAAGCCGACTTGGTCCGGCTCGCTCCGTTCGTGCGAAGCGTGAACGACCTACTTTTTCAGGGCATATCGAAGCAGGAATTCGAAACGGTTTCGAGGTTTCTACAAGCATTTATTCTCAACACCGAGAACGCGCTGGGCGAGATACGCCGTTTCCAGAAACAACAAGACGCGCTCCGAACCTGAGTGACTCCGCCACGAGCGCAGATGGGAGATGCGTTACAGTGGCAGCACCGCCGGAATGATCTCATCGGGATCATCGCTTTCAAGAAGATTGCGGGCGGTGACCGGTGAGAACGGGCGGTGGTGGATGGTCGGCCCGAGCCGCGCCAGCGCCTCCTGGCGTCCCGGCACGCTGTAGCCTATGTGGCGCTCGAAGCCATAGCGGGGATGGGCGAGCGCGAGGCGGGTCATCAGGCGGTTGCGGGTGACTTTGGCGACGATCGACGCCGCGGCGATGGAGGAGACGATGGCGCCGCCCGACATAATCGGCAGCCGAACACTTGCCGGCAGCACTCGGGACCACTTTGCACACGTTCAGTTCCTCAGCTCTGCTTGCGATCGCCTGCTCGCATGTTGAAGCGCAGGACTGATGGCGAGAAGCCATTTTCATGCCAAATCTTCACGCACTGTGCTTGACCTTGTTCGAAAACCGGTCCCCACCTCTGTGGATCTTATACTGTTGGTGCATGATCCCGAAAACCGGTTCCCACTTTTTCGGGATCATGCACTAATCTCAGTTTAGGCAGCGTCGGGTCTGCGGGGGCCATGCTTTACGTTTCCATTTTCGTCGAGGTCTTGCGCTCGCGTCCAGCGCTGGCGGTGTGGATTGCCGCGCTCGCGCAGGCGGCGCTGTGGACGCTGGTCCCGACCTTGTTCTACGCCGGGCCGCCCGGCGACGTGCCGTTCGTGCTGGCGATCGGCCACGAGTGGCAGCTCGGCACTTATCTCGGACCGCCGCTGGCGTTCTGGCTCGCGGAAGGCGCCTTCGTGCTCGCCGGCAACAGCCTGCTCGGCGTCTACCTGCTCTCGCAAATCTGCGTCGTGGTGACCTACTGGTCGGTGTTCGCGCTCGGTCGCTCGATCGTCGGCGCGCAGCATGCGGCGCTGGCGGTGCTGCTGATGGTCGGCATCTCGTCGTTCACGGTGCCGACGCCGGATTTCGGGCCGGTCATGCTGACCATGGCGCTGTGGGCGCTCATCTTACTGCACTACTGGCGCGCAGTGAGCGAGGGTAAGCGCGGTTATTGGGTCGCGCTCGCGGTCGAGATCGGCTTCCTGTTCCTTACCACCTACGCAGGGTTGCTGTTGCTCGGCGTGCTCGCGTTGTTCACCGCCTTGAACAAGCACGCCCGCGCGGCGATGCACTCGACCGATCCGTGGCTTGCCAGCATTGTCGCCCTGATCGTCTTGTTTCCGCATCTGCTCTGGCTGGTGGAGACCGGCGACGGCCTCATGCCGCGGTTGATGCGGCTGCGCACGCCTGAGTCAGTGATCGATAATTTCAATGCCTGGTTGCGTCAGATCGCGTTGATCCTGGCTGCCCATGCCGGGCTCGCGGTGCTGGTCTCCGCGGTGATCGGCTGGCCCTGGACCAAGCGCGAGCCGTCGCCAGTCATTGTGCGCGAGCCAGTCGACGCATTTGCCCGCCAGTTCGTTGTGTATTTCGCAGCGGTACCGGCGCTCGCCGCGACGATCGTTGCGGTGCTCGCCGGCTGGCCGATGCCGGTCGGCGGGATCGCGCCGCTGGTCGTGCTGTCGGGCCTGGCGGTCGTACTCCTCGCCGGCAATGGCATCGAGCTCAATTACCAGCACATCGTGATATCGGCCTGGTTCGGGCTGCTTTTGGTGCCGCCGCTGCTCGCTGTGATCGCCGTGTTCGCGGCGCCGTGGCTCGGCGTCGACCTCAACGTCAACAAGCCGGCGCCCCAGATCGCCCAATTCTTCTCGGAGAGCTTCCAGCGCCGCACCGGGGCACCGCTGGCAGTGGTCGCGGGCGCCCCGCGCACCGCCGCGCTGATCTCGCTCGGATCGCCGAGCCGGCCGAGCCTCTTTCTTGACGCGACGCCGGAGCGCACGCCCTGGGTGACCTTTGACGACGTGCGCCGCAAGGGCGCGGTCATTGTCTGGCCCACCACCGATCCCACGGGCGCGCCGCCGCCGGAGATCAAACAGCGCTTCCCCGATATCGCGCCCGACGTGACACGGGTATTCGAGCGTCTGGTGGCGGGACGGCTGCCGGTACTGCGCTACGGCTGGGCGCTGATCCGCCCGCAGGCGGAGGAGAAGCCGTCGAAGAAAGAAGAGGGGAAGAAGTAGCGTGGCGCACCGCACATCCAGGCGCGCCCCGGACGCGGTGCAACGTGGAGCGAAGCGGAACGGTGCACCGCTGATCCGGGGCCCCCGGTTGCTTTCACGTATAAGAAACCGAGGTCCCAGGTCTGCAGCGCACCATTCGCTTCGCTCATGTTGCGCAGCGCCCGGCACACGAAATCCGTCAGTGATGATAGCCTTCGCCGTGGCGGACCTTGCCGCGGAAGATCCAGTACACGAACACGACATAGCCGAGGATGATCGGCAACAGTGGGAGCGTTCCGATCAGCATGAAGCGCTGGCTCGCCGCTGACGCTGCCGTGTCCCAGATCGTGAGCGAGGGCGGCACGAGATAAGGAAACACCGAGATCACGAGGCCGGCATAGCCGAGCAGGAACAGCACGATCGCGGCGATGAACGGCGGGATTTCGCGGCCGGTCTCGAGCCAGCGCCACAACGCGAACGCCGTGGCGGCGGTCAGGAGCGGCACCGGCCACAGGTAGTAGATGTTCGGCGTCGAAAACCAACGCGTGGCGATCCGCTCGAAGGCGAGCGGCGTCCACAGGCTCACGAGCGCCATGAAGCCGAGCACCGCGAGCACCAGCATCTTGGCGTGTCGCTTCGCGCGCGTCGCCACCTCACCGTCGGTCTTCATGACAAGCCAGGTGGCGCCGAGCAGCGCATACCCGGCCAGCACGCCCAGCCCGCACATCAGCGCAAAGGGTGTCGCCCAGTCGAACGCGCTGCCGGCGAAGCCGCCGTCCTTGACGTTGATACCCTGGATCAGCGCGCCCAGGATGACGCCCTGGCAGATCGCCGCCAGCGCGGAGCCGGCGGCAAAGGCGAAATTCCAGTATCGCTTGCTGGTCTCGGCGACCGTGCGGAACTCGAACGCGACGCCGCGGAATACGAGCGCAAGCAGCATCACGATCACCGGCAGGTACAGCGCCGACATGATCGCCGCATAGGCGGGCGGGAACGCGACCCACAGTCCGACGCCGCCGAGCACCAGCCAGGTCTCGTTGCCGTCCCAGAACGGCGCGATCGAGCCGATCATCTGGTCGCGTTCTTTTTCGTCGCGGCTGAACGGGAACAGGATGCCGACGCCGAGGTCGAAACCATCGAGGATGACGTAGAGCGCGACGGCGATCCCGATGATGCCGGCCCAGATCAGCGGCAGGTCCCATTCGCCCATCGTGTTGCCTGCATTTTTACGAGCCGCGCGCCAGCGCCTCGCGTCCGGCGTCGTGGGCCGACGACAGCGGCCGTCGCCCCGAGCCTTGTTCTGGAGGCTCGACGGCGCGGCCCTGCGGCCCACGCTCGATCAGTCGATTAATATAGTAGATTCCCATGGCAAAGACGATCGCATAGACGATCACGAACAATATGAGCGTGGACAGAACCATCGATGCTGCGTTCGGCGACGTCGCGTCGGCCGTTCTCAGCATCCCTTGCACCACCCACGGCTGGCGACCGCTCTCGGTTGTCACCCAGCCGGCGACGACGGCGACGAAGCCGGTCCACCAGCTGTGCGAGACGATGCGCAGGTACCATCGCGTGTCGAGCAGCATGCCGCGCCAGAGCAGCCAGGCCCCGATCAGCGCCGCCGCGATCATGAAGAAGCCGATCGCCAACATGATGCGGAAGGCGAAGAACACGGTCTTGATCGGCGGACGGTTCTGCGGCGCGACGTCCTTGAGCCCGATGATGAGGCCGTTGAGCTTGTGCGTGAGCACGAGCGAGCCGGCGTTGGGGATCGACAGCGCCCAGTCGTTGGTTTGAGCGGCTTCGTTGGGCCAAGCGAAGATGTGGAAGTCGACCGGCTTGTCGCTGTCCCAGTGCGCCTCTATGGCCGCGATCTTGATCGGCTGGTGCTTGAGCGTGTTGAGCCCATGCTGGTCGCCGATCAGCAATTGCAATGGTGCCAGGATCGCAAGAAGCACGACCGCCATCTTGATCATGATGCGGGCCTGCTCCGGGTGCCGATCGGAGAGCCAGTAGCGCGCACCCACTGCAAGCACCACGAAGCCTGCGGTCAGGAACGACGCATTGAGCATGTGGGCGAGCCGGTACGGGAAGCTCGGATTGAAGACGATTGCCCACCAGTCGAGGGGCATCGCAACGCCGTCCACGATCTCGTGACCGGTGGGCGTGTGCATCCAGCTATTCGCCGCCAGCACCCAGAACGCCGAGATTATGGTACCGATCGCGACCATGATGGACGACAAGACCTGCAGCCACCGCGGCACCCGCCCCCAGCCGAACAACATGATGCCGAGGAAGGTTGCCTCCAGGAAAAACGCAGTCAGCACCTCGTAGCCGATCAGTGGCCCGACGATGTTGCCGGCGAACACCGAGAAGCGGCTCCAGTTGGTACCGAACTGGTACGACAGGACGATGCCGGAGACGACGCCCATCGCAAAGGAGACGGCGAAGATGCGGGTCCAGAACCGCGCCAGCCGCTGATAGCGGTCTTGTCCGGTCCCGACCCACATCACCAATAGCGTGGCGATATAGGCCGACAGTCCGATCGTGAACGCAGGGAAGATGATGTGGAACGTTATCGTGAAAGCGAACTGCAATCGCGCGATCAAGATCGGATCGAGTTCCATCACCATGCTCCGCCGCCCGCGCGGGGCAGTGTGGCGGGTTCAGAAGTTCGCCACGCGTTTCGGCTAGGGGAGCGAACTTCTGAACCAGGCCACGCTACAATTGCTCGCGTCCTTTGATCCGAAGTTCGCCAACGAGTGTGCAGCGAGATCTAGCGAACTTCGGATTCGGGACACTAGACTAAGGCACGACCGTGGCTTGCCAATGCGGCAGAATGATCACGGGGGGTGCGGCAAAGCGGCCATGCCTCACATGCCTCAACTGTCGTGAACTGCTGTTCGTCCCCGCAGATCATGCACCACGATCCGGTCCCGGTAGAAGCTCCGACGCAAACGCAAATCACAGGATTCATGGGCCGGCGGAGCGCGAAGGTGACGGAGTTGCCGCAGACTTGAATCAAATCAATGGGCGTTGGCCAACTTCTCACGTCGTCGTTCCGCATTTTGGTATCATGCGGGCGGCGGGTTGCGAGATGGGGGCAGGGCATGGCCAATACCAGCGCGGTCTCGACTGGGACGACACCACCGAATATGCGCCGGCGGTGGTGACGGCAATCGCGATGCCGCTCACCTTCTCGATTGCGACCGGCATCGGGCTTGGCTTCATCACCTATGCGCTTTGCAAGATCCTCGCCGGCCGCTTCGCCGAAGCGAAGCCGGCGGTGGTCATGCTCGCCGCACTGTTTGCCCTGAAGTTCGCGGTGTCGTGAGTGATGCGTGCCCTGGACGCCATAAGCGCGTTCACGCGCATCTTCGACGCGCCATAAGCGCGTTCACGCGCGTCTTCGACGCGCCATAAGCGCGTTCACGCGCGTCTTCGACGCGCTATGGCAGCACGCAGTGGTGCACCGCTGGTCCGAGACGCGAGATTACTGCCCCAGCGCTTTCTTGAGCGCCAGGAAATCGCGCCAGGCCAGGCGCTTCTGCAGCGGGCTGCGCAGCAGGAAGGCGGGATGGAACGTCGCCAGCGCGCGGAGATCGCGACTGCCGGCCGGGAACGGATACCAGCGGCCGCGCGATTTGGTGATGCCGTCTCTGGTGTTGAGGAGCGTCTGCGCCGATGGTCCGCCAAGGCACACCAGAATCTCGGCACGCGAGAGCTCGATCTGCCGCTTGATGAACGGCAGACAGGTCGCGGATTCCTGCGGTGTCGGCGTGCGGTTGCCCGGCGGTCGCCACGGCACGATGTTGGCGATGTAGGCGTTCGTCTCATCGAGACCGATCGCGGCCATCATGCGGTCGAGCAGGTGGCCCGAGCGCCCGACGAACGGCAGTCCCGATTTGTCCTCTTCGTAGCCCGGCGCCTCGCCGACGAACATCACGCGCGCTTGCGGATTGCCGCGGCCGAACACCAGTTGCGTCGCCGTGGTGCGCAGCGCGCAGCCTTCGAAGCGATCAAGCATCGCGCGCAGGTCGTCGAGGGTGGCGGCAGTTCCCGCCGCCTCGCGTGCGGCCATGACCGCGGCATCCGGCGATGGCGGTGCATTCAGATTGGTTCCAAGATCGCGCGCGGTGATCATCCGGGGCGCGGCGGCGGGCGGCGGACGTTCCGGCTGCGGCGGCGTCGCGACCTCTTCAGCAAGGCGGTTGACCGGGGTTTCGCCAATGGCCGCATCCACGCCCGCCTCCTGATAGAAGGCGAGAAGTTCGCGCATTGCGTGCTCGTGTGCGGTGGGCATCTGGGTAGTCGGCGTGCGGGTCCGTGACGAGCCACCCTAGCACGCTAGAGTCCCGATTCCGAAGTTCGTTCCATTTCGCAGCGGCCTCGTATACGAACTTCGGAATCGAAGGACACTAGCAACTTATTGATCTAGTGTGGCTTTGGTTCAGAAGTCCGCATGTCCGACTCGCCGCGAGAATGATGCGGACTTCTGAACCGCCACACTAGTGGTCCCGATTCTAACATTCGCATCCCTTCTCAGCGGGCGACTTTGCGAATGTTAGAATCGGACCACTAGCAGAGGCGATTGCCGCGTTGCTGCAAACGTGGAACAACGGCCAAAGCTTAGAGGATTTCGAGAGTCGAGCGAGGAGGAGCCATGGCGGAAAACGAACTTCCACCGCGCGAAGCGATGGAATTCGATGTGGCGATCGTCGGTGCCGGCCCGGCCGGACTGGCGGCGGCCATCCGCCTCAAGCAGCGCTCCTCGGACATCTCCATCGTTGTCGTGGAGAAGGGTTCCGAGGTCGGCGCGCACATCCTGTCCGGCGCGGTGATCGATCCGGTCGCGCTCGACCGGTTGTTGCCGGAGTGGCGCAGCGAGGACACGCCGATCAAGACCGCCGTGAGCGATGATCGCTTCTATTGGCTCTCCGCGACGCGCGCGATCCGGTTGCCGAATTTCATGATGCCGCCGCTGATGTCGAACCACGGCAATTACATCGTGTCGCTCGGCAATGTGTGCCGCTGGCTCGCGACCAAAGCGGAAGCGGCCGGCGTCGAGATCTATCCCGGCTTCGCTGCGGTCGAGGTGCTCTACGATGCTGACGGCGCCGTCGCCGGCGTCGCGACGGGCGACATGGGCATCGGCAAGGACGGTAAGCCCACCGACAACTTCACCCGCGGCATGGAGCTGCGCGCGAAGTACACGCTGTTCGCGGAGGGCGCACGGGGCAGCCTCACGAAGACGCTGCTCAACCGCCTTGGACTCCAAAACGACAGCGATCCGCAGAAATTCGGCATCGGATTGAAGGAGCTTTGGCAGGTCGCTCCCGAGAAGCACCATGCCGGACGGGTGCAGCATTCATTCGGCTGGCCGCTCGACGACCGCACCGGCGGCGGATCGTTTCTCTATCACTTCGACGACGACTTGGTGTCGGTCGGCTTCGTGGTGCATCTCAACTACGAGAATCCGTATCTCAATCCGTTCGAGGAATTCCAGCGCTTCAAGACCCACCCGCTGGTGCGCCCGACCTTCGAAGGTGGCAAGCGGCTCTCCTATGGCGCACGCGCCATCACAGAGGGCGGCTATCAGTCGGTGCCGAAGCTGTCGTTCCGTGGTGGCGCGTTGATCGGCTGCGCCGCCGGTTTCGTCAACGTGCCGCGCATCAAGGGCAGCCACAACGCGATGCTCTCCGGAATGCTGGCGGCCGAGCACGTCGCGGACGCGCTGTCGGAAGGCCGCAGCAACGACGAGATCAGTTCCTACGACAGCACATGGCCGGACACCGACGTCGGCGCCGATCTTTGGAAGGTGCGCAACGCCAAGCCGCTGTGGTCGCGCTTCGGTACGTTGCTCGGCATTGCGCTCGGCGGCTTCGATATGTGGTGCAACACGTTTGGCTTTTCGCTGTTCGGCACGATGCGCCACGGCAAGCCTGACTGGAAGGCGCTGCGTCCGGCATCGGAATTTGCGCCGATCGCTTATCCCAAGCCCGACGGCAAGATCACCTTCGACCGGCTGTCTTCGGTGTTCCTCTCCAACACCAACCACGAGGAAGGCCAGCCGCCGCATCTCAAGGTCGCGGACCTCGCGCTGCAGAAATCGTCGGAGCACGACATCTTCGGCGGACCGTCCGCACGCTATTGTCCCGCGGCGGTGTTTGAATGGGTCGAGGAGGGGGGCAATCCGCGTTTCGTGATCAACGCGCAGAACTGCGTCCACTGCAAAACCTGCGATATCAAAGACCCCAATCAAAATATTACCTGGGTTCCACCCGAGGGCGGCGGTGGACCAAATTATCCGAATATGTGAACGGCCGGTCACGATGCTGCCACACCGCGGCTTTTGATGATCTCTCGCTCCTGTGGATTGAAAAAAGCCGCTGTTCTTGCGGGGCAGACGCAAAAAGGTCATTCTCCCCTGATTGATGCAGCCGCGCACGCGTGTGGCGGTTCAGGAGGTCCGCAACTTTGGTTGCCGCGAGTCCCGATTGCGGACTTCTGAACCTAAGCCGCACTAGAATCAATGAGTTGCAGTGTCCTTCGATTCCGAAGTTCGTATACGAGGCCACCGCGAAATGGTACGAACTTCGCAATCGGGACACTGGGCGTTCCGCCAGATGGAGTCGACCGAACCGTGATTCCTCCGATTTCGATCCTGCGGGCGTCCCTGCCGGCGCTTGCAGCCGTGCTGGTATGGTCTAGCATTCCTGCCGCGCAGGCGCAGACGAGCCAGCGTCCGAAGGCGGGCACGGTATTCCCGCGCGTTTCAGTGTCGGGCAGCTATCTCGCCGCGCGCCATGCCGGGGTCGCCCGCGATGCCGCCGCCGCGGCGATTTACTATCGCGTCGCGCTGCGCGGCGATCCGCGCAATCCCGAGCTTCTCAACCGCGCCTTTATGGCGGTGCTCCAGAATGGCGCTGTCGACGAGGCTGTGCGCCTGGCGGAGCGGCTGCTTCAGGTCGATAAGAGCGACCGGGTCGCCCGCCTCGTGCTCGGCGTCCGGGCGATCAAGCAGAAGCAATATGCGACCGCGCGCCAGCAGCTCGCGCAGTCGGTGCGCGGTCCGATCACGGATCTTGCGGCAACATTGCTGGCGGCCTGGACCAACGTGGGTCCCAACGAAAGCAAGGCCGCGATCGAGACCATCGACAAGCTCAAGGGGCCGGAGGCCTATAACCAGCTCAAGGATCTGCATGCCGGGCTGATCCTCGACGTATCTGGCCACCGGCGCAATGCGCTTAAGCGGCTGGAGCGTGCCTACAAGTATGACCCCACCGTGCTGCGGGTCGCCCAGGCCTACGGCAGCCAGCTGTCCCGCACGGGCAACCGCGACGAGGCCTTGAAGGTTTTCAAGGCGCTGGATGAAGCCTTGCCGCGCCATCCGCTGGTGACAGAAGCTATTCGGGATATCGAGGCCGGCCGGCGGCTTCCGCCGCTCGTCGACTCGGCACCGTCCGGCGCGGCCGAGGCGCTCTATACCATCGGCGCGGCGCTCGGGCGGCGCGGCGAGGAGGTCGGCGTCGTTTACCTGCAGCTCGCGCTCTACCTCAATCCAGCCCATGCGCTGGCGCTCACTTCGCTCGCGGACGTTTATGAGGGCATGCGGAAGCCCGAGCTGGCGATCAAGACCTATGAGCGTGTCGCCTCGACGTCCCCGCTCAGCCACAATGCGCGCATCCAGCGTGCGCTCAATCTCGATCAGCTCGATCAGACCGACGAGGCGGTTGCGGACCTGGGACGGATCGTCGAAGCCGACCCGTCTGACCGCGAGGCCGCGATGGCGCTCGGCAATATCCTGCGCGCCCGCAAAAGATTTGCCGAATGCGCGGATGTCTATTCCAAGGCGATCGACAGCAAGGCCCGAACCGATAAGTCGGACTGGGTGGTCCATTACTTCCGCGGCATTTGCTACGAGCGCTCCAAGCAATGGCCAAAGGCCGAAGCCGACATGAAGACGGCACTTAAGCTCCAGCCGGACCAGCCGCTCGTGCTCAACTACCTCGGTTATTCATGGGTTGACCAAGGCATGCATCTCGACGAAGGCATGCGCATGATCCGGCGCGCCGTCGAGCAGCGTGCCGACGACGGTTACATCGTCGACTCGCTTGGTTGGGCCTATTACCGGATGGGTAATTTCGACGACGCAGTGAAATATCTCGAGCAGGCGGTCGAGCTGAAGCCGGAAGATCCAACTATCAACGACCATCTTGGCGACGCCTACTGGCGGGTTGGGCGGCGACTCGAGGCGACGTTCCAGTGGGCCCATGCGCGCGACCTCAATCCCGAGCCGGAGGACCTTGCGAAAATCCTGGGGAAGCTGAAGACGGGGCTTGCGAACGATCCTCCGTCCACAACCTCGGCCGATTCCACCGGCAAGCCCGGCGGCGGCTAAATCCGTGCGCATGAACGCCGTGAACGTGGCGCGAACTCGATGGGCATCCTCTGCCCGAAGGGGAGAGGGATGGGGTGAGGGGGTTACTGTGCTCTCGACAGACCTTAACCCCTCACCCCATCGCCCTCCCTATGGGAGAGGCAGACCGAGTCCGCCGCCTGTTCACGAGTCATACCGCAACGGTTGCGGGCGCTAGACCGTGCCCGCGCGTGCGCGCGCCGAACGGGCGCCCGCCAAGATCAACCTGACGCTTCGCGTCATCGGCCGCCGTGCCGATGGCTACCACGAGCTTGAGAGCCTTGTGGCTTTCGCCGGTGTCGGCGACACCGTGACGTTTACGCCAGCGCGCACGCTCGCGCTGACCGTCGATGGGCCGACGGCCGCGGCATCCGGATCGCTCGACGACAACTTGGTGATGAAAGCCGCACGTGCGCTCGCCGAGCGCGTCGAGGGCCTCAAGCTCGGGCGCTTTGCGCTGTCGAAACGGCTGCCGGTCGCGGCCGGGATTGGTGGAGGCTCGTCCGACGCCGCGGCGGCATTGCGGCTGCTCGCCCGCGCCAATCGCATTGCGCTCGACGACACGCGGTTGATGGAGGCGGCATATGTGACCGGCGCCGATGTGCCGGTATGCGTCGAACTGCGTGCCCGCATGATGTTTGGCATCGGCGAACTCCTCTCCGACCCGGCCGACATGCCGAAGCTGCCTGCGGTGCTGGTCAATCCGGGCGTCGCGGTGCCGACCAAGGATGTCTTCGCGGCACTCTCCGCTCATCGCAAGCAGAACCACGAGGTTATGCCCGGTGCGGCGTTCGAGCCGCGGCGGCATTCGAGGATGAGTGAAGTGATCGAGGCGATTGCCACTCAACCCAACGATCTCGAAGCGCCCGCGG
>WHTP01000123.1 GCA_009377695.1 Hyphomicrobiales bacterium
ACTGCACCGAGAACACCGGCTTGTCCTTGAGCGCGATGCCGCAGTTCGATCCGTCGAACAGCGACACATGCGTCTCCACCGCGTTCTTCGGCAGCGTCTCGCGGTCAACGGCGAAGCCGTGATTCATCGAGGTGATCTCGACCTTACCGGTGGTGAGATCCTTCACCGGATGGTTCGCGCCGTGGTGCCCCTGGTGCATCTTCACGGTCTTGGCGCCGACTGCAATGCCGAGCATCTGGTGGCCGAGGCAGATGCCGAAGGTCGGGATATCCTGGTCGACCAGGCTCTTGATCACTGGCACCGCGTATTTGCCGGTCTCGGCCGGATCGCCGGGACCGTTTGAAAGGAAGACCCCATCAGGCTTGAGCGCGACGATGTCCTCGGCCGCGGTGTTGGCCGGCACCACCGTCACCTTGCAGCGATTGGCGGCGAGCAGGCGCAGGATGTTGCGCTTGATGCCGTAGTCGATCGCGACCACGTGGAATTCGGGCTCATCGAGGCGGCCATAGCCCTTGCCCCATTCCCACGGCGTCTCGTCCCAGGTGAAGCGCTGACCCGACGTCACCATCGGCACGAGGTCCATGCCGACCAGGCCCGGCCACTCGCGCGCTTCCTTCTTCAGCGCATCAAGATCGAACTTGCCGTCCGGCGCATGCGCGATGACGGCGTTCGGCATGCCTTTGGTGCGGATCAGGCTTGTCAGTGCGCGGGTGTCGATACCGGCGAGGCCGACCACCCCGCGTGCCTTGAGCCATTGGTCGAGGTGGCGCGTCGCGCGGTAGTTCGAGGGATCGGTGATGTCGGTGCGCAGCACGACGCCGCGCGCGCCCGGCGTCGCCGCCATGTTGACGGTCTCGATGTCCTCCTCGTTGGTCCCGACATTGCCGATGTGGGGAAACGTGAAGGTGATGATCTGCCCCGCATAAGAGGGATCGGTCAGGATCTCCTCATAGCCGGTCATCGCGGTGTTGAAGCAGACCTCGCCGACCGCGGTTCCAGGGGCGCCGAGACCGAATCCTTCCAGCACCGTGCCGTCGGCGAGCACCAGCACTGCCGTGGCCTTGGGTTCGGGCCAGGCGGTTTCGTCTTGTTTGGCGGTCATTAGCGGCCTACATAGCCCCGGCGTGGTGGCAGGTCAAAGCGTTGCGGCCAATCTCATTGGATAACCGATCATGACCTCGATTGCCGCATTTGTCGGCGCCGCAATCGCGGAAATTGCCGGCTGCTTTGCGTTCTGGGCATGGTTGCGGCTCGACAAACCGGTCTGGTGGCTGGTGCCGGGGATCGTGTCGCTGATCCTGTTCGCCTATCTGCTGACCCTTGTGGACAGCGCCTTCGCTGGCCGCACCTATGCGGCCTACGGGGGTATCTACATCGCGGCGTCGTTGCTCTGGCTCTGGATCGTCGAAGGCACGCGGCCGGACCGGTGGGATGTAACCGGGGCAGCCATTTGCGCGGCCGGCGCCGCCGTGATTCTGTTCGCTCCCCGTGGCTCGGTTTGACGAGGTCTTTGATGTTACGCGAGAAGATCAACGACGGGATGAAGGACGCGATGAGGTCGCAGGACAAGCTGCGGCTCTCGACGCTGCGGCTGGTCAACGCCGCGATCAAGAATGCGGACATCGAAGCGCGCGGCGCCGGCAAGGATCCGCTCGATGACGGCGCGCTGTTGGCGCTCATGCAGAAGATGATCAAGCAGCGCGAGGAATCGGTCGACCTCTACGAGAAGGGTGGCCGCAAGGAGCTTGCCGAGCAGGAGCGCGGCGAGATCGCGGTCATCGCCGGCTTCCTCCCCGAGCAGATGTCGGACGACGAGATGAATGCGGCGATTACGGCGGCGATCGCCGAGACCGGCGCGGCATCCATGAAGGACATGGGCAAGGTGATCGGCCTGCTGCGCGGCAAGTACGTCGGCCAGATGGATTTCGGCAAGGCGAGCGGACTGGTGAAGGGCAAGCTGTCGGGCGGCTAGCTAACTTGCCGGGCCTGCGCAAGTCGGCTGGACGCGCGCCGATCACCCCGCGATCGCGCGCACGGCGAGGAACACCGCAGCGCCGACTGCCAAGAGTGCCATCGGGTGCGCCGCCGGCCGCCACGTCATGACCGCAACAGTGGCGAAGGCGACCGCCCAGCCGAGCCAGCCGCTGCCTTCGATCCGCAGAATCATCACGCCGCCGGCGATCATCAGGCCGGCGCCGATAGGGCGCAGCCCATTCTCAATGGCGGTGTGCCACTTGGTGCCGCGGTAGCGGTTCCAGGTGCGCGCCACGCCGAAGCACAGCACCGAGCAGGGGATGTAGAGCGCAAGCGTCGCGACCAGCGCGCCGAGGAGCCCCGCGACCTTCCAGCCGATCAGCGTCGTGAGCATTGAGCCGGGACCTGGCGTCACGCGCGCGATCGCGAACAGTTCGAGATATTCGCGTCCGCTGACCCATTGGTAGACGTCGACGGTCTGCTGCTGGAGCGGCGCATAGATTGCCGAGGCGCCGCCGATCGCGAGCAGCGACAACGGCGCGATGACGATGATGAGCTGGATCAGCGGATCGTCACGCATCGCCGGGTGCCTTCGGCGACGACGGGGTGGGCAATGATTTCCGTGGCCATGCGGCGGCGATGCTGAGCGGCGCCAGCACGACCAGCACCGGCAGCAGCGGCCATTGCATGATGCCGATGGCGATGAAGGTTGCCACCAGCACGATCAGCGACGAGATGCGCCTGAAGCCGCCGCGCGCGGACGTGATGCCGAGGCGAAACATCATCCCGACCGCAGCGGCGGCGACCCCGCCCATGATCGCGGCAAAGCCCGGAAGCGCGACGAGGTGATGAAAGGCTGCGGCGGCCGCGAGCACGATCACGAACGGGCCGGTAAGCAGGCCGAGGAGCGCGGCTGTCGATCCGATCGCGCCGCGCAGGTGCTGGCCGATATAGACCGCCATGTTGGTCGAGTTCACGCCGGGCAGGATCTGCGACAGCGCATAGCCGGAGAAGAACTCGTCGTCGGTCATCCAGCCGCGCACATTGACGATTTCGCGATGAAACCACGCGGTCAGCCCGCCGCCGAAGCTGAACAGCCCGACGACGAAGCAGAGCTTGTAAAGCGCGAATAAGGAGACCGGCTGGGTGGGCTTTGGCATCGGGCAGGGCAGCAGGATGGATGAACTCTGGCCGTACGACGTGTGCGGCGGCAAGGCAAGTGCATACGGATGTCGGCGCCGGCCTGCGATGGCGCCGAGCGGTATTTGCACAGTCGTAGTTTGCGACAGTCAGTCGCTTGCGAGGCTGGCCGCGCCCGATAAGCTGCCATTCAAACACAAAACGAATGTCATGGAGGAAGGTCCCATGCAGAGGCTCACAGGGGCGCTCGTTGCGGCTGCGTTTGCCGGGTGCGTGCCAGCGGTGGCGCAGGACTACACGAACAAGGACTATCCCAATAAGACCGTGCGGGTGATCATTCCGCTCGGCGCCGGCGGTGGCGGCGACATCTTCACCCGTGCGCTGAGCGAGGAATTGCAGAAGCGTCTCGGCCAGACCTTCATCGTCGAGAACCGCACCGGCGGCGGCCTCAACATCGGCACCCGCGCCTGCGGCGAGTCGGCGCCCGACGGCTACACCATCTGCGTCCTTTCCTCGGAGCCGATCGTGTATAGCCAGCTCCTGTTCAAGTCGCTGCCGTTCAATCCTGAGAAGGATTTCGAGCCGATCACCAACTTGTTTTTCAACACGCTCGCCTTCGCAGTGAATAATTCACTGAAGGTGAAGAATGTCGATGAGCTGATGATGCTCGCCCGGAAGCAGCCCGGCAAGCTCAGCTACTCAACCTTCTCGTTTCCGCTGGTGCACTACATGGACGGCCTGAAGAAGAAGTACGGCGTCGATATCGTGCGCGTGCCCTATCGCAGCGGCAACGAGGTGATGACCGCGCTCCTGTCGGGCGCCACGCCGATCACGCTGCTTGGACTCTCCAACATGGTCCCGACGGTGCGGGCCGGCAAAGTCACGGCGCTCGCGGTCAACTCCAATGTGCGCTCGCCGCTGTTTCCCGACGTGCCGACGCTGAAGGAGGCGACCGGCGAGAACTATCCGCAGTCGTGGTTCGGCTTGTTCGCGCCGGCGGGAACGCCGAAGGCGATTGTCGCGACGCTGCACAAGGAGGTTGTCACCATCACCAGCGATCCGGTCTTCAGGCAGAAAATGTATATCGAGCGCGCGGTCGAGAACGCGGTCGACACGCCGGAAGCCTTCGCGCGCTTCATCCATCAGGACCGCGCCACCGCGCGGCGGATCGTGAAGGAATCGGGTGTGCAGCCGCAGTAGCGGATAAGGCTTCGGTGCCAGTTATTGCGCCCTCTCCCTTTGAGGGAGAGGGCATCAACATAATTCAGCAAATACGAATTGGGTGAGGGGTTCTCTAGAATTCCTTCTCGGAGGTATACCCCTCACCCAATTGAACTTGGCTGAGCCGTCTGCGCAGCCCTCTCCCTCAAGGGGAGAGGGCGCATTAATTGCGGTCTATTCGTTCGCCACCACCGGCAGCAAGATCCGTGATGGATAGATCGCATTATGGTGGATCGTATCGCTGCCGATCAGCGTCGGATGATAGGGATGCGTGAACACCGCGTCGGTGACCGGAGAATCGCCGTTGGCGATTTCGAGCCGGATGCGGTGGCCCTTCCTGAACAGGTATGAGACCGGCAGCACCTCGACGTCGAACTCGTAGATCTCGCCGGGCGTGAGCGGCTGCGGATTGGTATGGGTGTAGAATGGCCGGATGTCGGTCGTGCGTTCGTCGTCCTTCTCGCGGTGCGAGGCGTTGAGCCAGCCCTTCGACACGTTGGTGAAGGCCGGCTGCTCGCCCTTTCCGCGTGCCGCCTCGTCCTGCGGGTGCTGGTCGGCGAGCTTCACGATGAAGCGGGTGTCGATCTGGTCCGACGAGGCAAAGAGCTTCAGCACGATCGGGCCGGTCACCTCGATGTCGACAGACAGCGGCGCGGATGTGAAAGTCAGCACGCGGCGCACCGGATCGGGCCGCCCGTTGGGGCCGTTTGCGACGACCCCGCTCACCCATTCCCAATCCGGATAGGTGTAGCTCGTTGCGCCTTCGCCGGCGGCCGGCGGTTCGATCGAGAGCTTGCCGTCGTTGAGCGAGGTGACGCTGCCGGACGGGCTCTTGCGCAGATGCAACGGCACATAGGTCGCGCGCGCGAGCGGCCACTCCGGCTCTTCGCGCCACAGATTCGCGCCGCGCACATAGAGCCGCACGGGCGCATCTTCCATAAAGCCGTTGTCGATGTCCTTGAGGTGCGCGTCGTAGAACGGCAGCAGTTCCTTCTCATGGAATTCGATCTGGTCGTACTGGTGGTGCGCTTCGTGCACGGTCTTGGCGCCGGTGACGACAAGCTTCTTCGGCGCGCTCACGCCTTCGTAGCCGAGGATGTTGCCGCGGAGATGCAGACCCATCTTGCCCCAATGGCCGATCGAGAGCACCGGCACCCTGATCTCGTGCAGCCGCCAGAACGGCGAGCGCTCGCGCCAGAACTCGTCATCGAGCGTGTGCTCGGCGATTGCGCCGACGAGATCGAAGCGCATCGGCGCGCGGCCGTGTTGGCCCGCCGGTCGATGCATGTTGTCGGCGCGCAGATTGCCGTACCAGTGCGTGCGATAGCTGCAGTAGATGCCGCCGTGATAATTCGAGCAGCGGTACTGGTCGACGAGTCCGTCATAGGGCGCGATGCAGGCGAGGCCGGGAGGGTTGTGCGTCGCCATCAGCCACTGCGCCATGGCGTAATAGGACTGGCCGATGCCGCCGACCTTGCCGTTGCACCAGCTCTGGCGGACGATCCAGGCGATGAGCTGGACATAGTCCTGCTGCTCGACCGCATCCATGAAGCCGAACTCGCCTTCGGACCCTCCGGAGCCACGCACGTCGGCATGCACATAGGCATAGCCGTGGTCGACGTACCATTCGATCGGGCCGGTCTCGCGCCAGAGAAACAGCGGAAACGCTGGCACGGTGTCGAACTCGTGCTGGTAGGGCGAGGCGGCGAACAGCGCCGGGATGCGCTCGGCGTCGTCCGGCCGATAGACGCACACCGAGATGCGCACGCCGTCGCGCATCGTGACCATGGTTTGTTCGGTTTTCATGGGATGATTTCGTTTCGGGCTCGGTCTGCTCCCTCCCTCTTGTGGGGAGGGATGGGGTGGGGTCAATCGGCACGTTCAGAACTCGCGAAGACCCCCCAACCCTCCCCACAAGGCGGAGGGGACGCTGTGGCGCGAACCTTCGCTTCTTTAACACTGCACTTGCGTCAGCCCCGCATCAGCAAGCCGCACCACCAAGCCTTACAATACATTGGTCAAGCTGTTTGCTCCTGTTCTACTCTTGCGCCAAATATTTGGAGGATAGTCCATGGATCGAGTGACGGACCACCGGGCGAATCGCAGTGTCGCTCTTGCCTGTTTTGCCATCCTGATGACGCAGGTTGGCGCAGGACCGGCCTCGGCGGAGGGCTATCCCGACCGTCCCATCCGCGTCATCGTGACCACGAGCCCGGGCGGCCTGAGCGACGTGTTCGTGCGCGCCCTCTCGGAGCCACTGCACAAGCGGCTGGGGCAGCCGATCGTGGTCGAGAACCGCCCCGGCGGCTTCATGATTCTCGGCGCCAGGGCCTGCGCCGAAGCGGCGCCCGACGGCTATACGCTCTGCGTCATGCCGGGCGAGCCGCTGGTCTACAACCAGTTCACCCAGAAGAGCCTGCCCTACGATCCGGTGAAAAGCTTCGAGCCCGTCACCAATTTCTTCTTCATCACCCAGGCGCTCGGGGTGAACTCGAAGCTCGGTGTGAAGAGCATCGACGAGCTTGCGGCCTATTCGAAGCAGAAGGCGGGCACGCTGTCCTATTCGGCGCCGTCTTCGTCGCTCGCTTATTTCATGGAGAACTGGAAGAAGAAGACCGGCGCTGACCTCGTGCGGGTGCCGTTCAAGGGCGGAGGCGACACCGTAACCAACATGCTCTCGGGCGTGACGCCGGTCGGGTTCCTCGGGCTCGGCAACTTCCTGTCCTACATCCGCGCCGGCCAGGTCACGCCGCTGCTGGTCGATGCGGAGAAGCGGGTCGCATCGATCCCGAAGGTCGCGACGCTCGGCGAGATGGGCTTCGCGCGCGACCACACCCGAGCATTTTTCGGGCTGCTGGCGCCGGCCGGAACGCCGCGGGAGATCACCGACCGCATTCGCAAGGAAATCATCGCCATCGCCAACGAGCCGGCCTTCGTGCAACGCCACTTCATCGATCGCGGTCTTGAGCCCATACTCAACACGCCCGAGGCGTTCCGCGACTATCTGGCGTCCGACCGCGTGCGCGCGCAGCACATCGTCAAGGAATCCGGGCTTGGGCCGAAGTAGCCGCCAGAAGCGTCACGACACCTTGACTAGGATGTCGGCGAGCCAGTCCGGTGCGTCGACCATGACGTCGTGCCCGGCCGTGGTCTCGAACGTCTGCCAGGATTTATCGGCCTTGCATTCCGCATGGGCCTTGTCGAAGGACGCCTGCGGATATTTCGGGGCGCGGATGTAGGTCTTCTTCGCCACCTTTTCGCGCGCGCCGGTGAGCTTGATCGGCTGCAGCGCGACGCCGTTCGGCTGTGGCGTCAGCTTGGAGTCGACCCAGGCGCGGTCCTTCTCGTTGACGCCGAAGGCTTCCGCCCGCGGCCCAGGCCGCCCTGGCTCGCCCTTGGCGACCGCCGCTTGCAGCGCCTTGCGGCTGAACTCGGAGGAGAAGTCGACGCCGCGCTGGCCGTTCTCCGGCTTGAACGCGTCGAGCCAAACGATCGACGACACCCGGTCGCCGATATGCTCCAGCGCGCCAGAGCCCGGCCAGCCGCCGTAGGAATGTACGACGAAGCAGACGTCCTTGAGGTCCTCCCATTTAAAGAGGTTGGCGATATCAGTGATGTGCGTGTCGAGCACGACGTCCTTGCTCAGCAGATGCGAGCGGTCGGCGAGGCCGGTCAGCGTCGGCGCAAAGACCTTGTGGCCCTGGCGCTCGAGCAGGTCCGCGACACGCCGCCAGCACCAACCGCCGTGCCAGGCGCCGTGCACGAGGACGAAGGTCTTGCGCGTTTGCGCCATTGCCGGTGTTGCGCCGAGCGCGGCGGCGCCGATGCCGGTCGTCGCTGCGGAGAGCACGTTGCGGCGGGTCAATGCATGGTGTTCCTGATCGGACATGAAGGGCTCCCTTTCTGGTGTGAATCAGAGTTATCCACAGCGCCCGGCAAGCTGTGGATAACTAGGACAATCGCCGGCGCCATCGGAGGCCTCAATGATCGCTCTATCTTGCCGTAGATTACGGACTAACCTTGCGAATCACCATGCGATTCTCGGCCCAATTCCTCGACGAGCTGCGCGCGCGGCTTCCGGTATCGGAAGTCGTGGGTCGGCGCGTGAAATTGCGGAAGGCCGGGCGCGAATGGAAGGGGCTATCGCCCTTCAATAAGGAAAAGACGCCCTCCTTCTTCGTCAACGACCAGAAGATGGCGTGGTTTGATTTCTCCTCCGGCAAGAACGGCAACATTTTCGATTTCGTGATGCAGACCGAGGGGGTCACGTTCCCCGAGGCGGTCGAGCGGCTGGCGGCGGAAGCCGGGATGCCGCTGCCGAAGGTGTCGCACGAGGACGAGGCGCGCGATCAGCGCCGCAGGACACTGCATGACGTCGCCGAGCTTGCGGCAAAATTCTTCGAGGCGACGCTGGCATCGCGGGCGGGTGCACGGGCACGCGGCTATCTCGCCGATCGCGGCATTGATCCGCCGACACAGGTGAAATTCCGCCTTGGCTACGCACCGCCGGATCGCTTCGCTCTGAAAGAGCATCTCGGCAAAGAGGGCGTGTCGGTCGAGGACATGGTCGCGGTCGGCCTCCTGATCGGCGGCGACGACATCCCGGTGCCGTTCGATCGCTTCCGCGATCGTGTCATCTTCCCGATCGGCGACCTGCGCGGCCGCGTCATCGCCTTCGGCGGGCGCACGCTCGAGAAAGACGCGCAGCCGAAATACCTGAACTCGCCGGAGACGCCGCTCTTCCACAAGGGCGCGACGCTCTACAACATCGCGAATGCACGTGCCGCCGCGCATCAGGGCGCGGGTGTCGTCGCAGTCGAGGGCTATGTCGACGTGATCGCGATGGCGTCGGCGGGTTTCGAGGCGACGGTTGCGCCGCTCGGGACCGCGCTGACCGCGGAGCAGCTTGCGCTGACCTGGAAGTTGGCCGCCGAGCCGGTGCTGTGCTTCGACGGCGATGGCGCCGGCCGCCGTGCGGCTTACCGTGCGGTCGATATAGCGCTGCCGCTGCTCAAACCCGGCAAGAGCCTGAAATTCGCGATGCTGCCGGACGGCAACGATCCCGACGATCTCGTGCGCAGCGGTGGCCGCGACGCGGTCGCTGATCTGATCGGCGGCGCGCGTCCGCTCGCCGACGTGCTGTGGATCCGCGAGACCGAGGCCAACCCGATCGACACGCCCGAGCGCCGCGCCGCGCTTGAGCAGCGCCTTGGCGAGGTCACGGCGGCGATCGGCGACGAGACCGTGCGCAAATATTACCGGCAGGATTTTAGCGCGCGGCTGCGAAGCCTCCTGGCACCGGCCGGCCCGCCGTCACGGAACGCGACCGCTGCCGGGCGCCCCTGGAACCAGCGGGGCACGGGCGGCAGCAGTTGGAGCAAGTCGCAGGACCGCGGCGGGCGCTTTGCCCGCCGGCCGCAGGCGCCGCCACTCGTCAGCGGCTCACCCTATGTCGTCATGAGCCCGCAGCTCGCCGCCAGCTCCGTGCATCGCGGTCATCGCGCCGTCATCCCGTGCCGTGAGGCGCTGATTCTGCAGACCGTGCTCAATCATCCATGGTTGCTGCACGACCACCTGGAGGACCTATCCGGCATCGAATTCCGCCATCCGGATGCGGAGAAACTCAAATTCGCGCTGATTGATATCGGGGCTCATGACGGGGACCACGACGGGCCTGCCATGCGGGCGGAACTCATCCGCCGTGGCTTCGCCGATCAGATGGTACGGACCGAGAAGGCGATCACCACCGCCTCGGTCTGGGGGGCGCGGCCGGAGGCCGGGCCGGAGGACGTCGTGATGACGTGGACCCAGCTCATCGCCTTGCATCGACAATGGCACTCCTTACTTAGGGAGCTTAAGGACGCGGAGCAGGCGCTGGGACGCGAGACGACCGAGTCCAACTACTCCTGGTTGCAGGACGTGAAGGCCCGGATGTCGGTCCTCGACGGCACTGAAGCCCTGATTGAGGGGTTTGGCGCCGCTTCGGGCCGCACCGCACAGACCTTGTAGTGACGTTGAACGGCCGGGGCGGGTGCACCGGCCGGCCTTGTTTCGCAGCGAAAAGCCCCATATCCGAAAGGGCTTTGGTTCTGTTGCGGATAGGGTTAATCGGAGCTTAGTGGGCTCCGGTGACACTGGCCGCCCGCCTGATTCGCTAAAAGGCGTCGGGCGGGGCGAAGCCGGACGGTCCCGCGGTGGGGCCGGGGGTTGCAAGCGGTCCCCGTGGGGGGCGGATTCGTTCTCCTAAGGGTAGGGGGACGTTCGTGTCGTTCCCCGTCAGTGCGGGGACGTGAGGAGATGTTGATGGCAAGCAAGACCAAGGCCGTCCAGAAGGTCGGCAGCATCAAAGAGAGCGCGGCGGTCAAGGAAGAGGCGCCCGAGAAGGACGCCCCCGAGACCCCGGATACGCCGCTCCCGCTGCTCGACCTGTCGGACGCCGCGGTCAAGAAGCTCATCCGCACCGCCAAGAAGCGGGGCTACGTCACCCACGACGAGATCAATGCCGTCCTGCCCTCCGAGGAGGTCAACTCCGAGCAGATCGAGGACGTGCTCGCGATGTTCTCGGAGATGGGGGTCAACGTCGTCGAGACCGAAGAGGCCAACGACGACGAGGAACAGGACGACGACGAGGGGGAGACCGAGAACGAGCTGGTCGAGGTCCAGCAGAAGGTTCCGGCCAAGGCCGAGACCAAGGAGCCGACCGAGCGCACCGACGATCCGGTCCGCATGTATCTGCGTGAAATGGGTTCGGTCGAGCTTTTGTCGCGCGAGGGCGAGATCGCGATCGCGAAGCGCATCGAGGCCGGCCGCGAGGCGATGATCGCGGGCCTGTGCGAAAGCCCGCTCACCTTCCAGGCGGTCATCATCTGGCGCGACGAGCTCAACGAGAACAAGATTTTCCTGCGCGACATCATCGATCTCGAAGCGACCTATGCCGGCCCCGACGCCAAGGCGATGCCGGCGCCGGTCGGTCCCGACGGTCAGCCGCTGCCTGGCGTTCCCGCCCAGGCCAACGGCAACGGCAGCCATCCGCCGCAAACGCAGGCGCCCGCGACGGCGCCCGCTGGTGCGACGCCGTTCAAGGTCGTGCGTCCGGGCGCCGACGAGGAGGACGGCGAGAGCAAGCCGGAAGGCGCCGCCGACGGCGATTTCGACGAAGACGATATGGAGGGCTCGCTCTCGCTCGCCGCGATCGAGGCGGAGCTGAAGCCAAAGGTGCTCGAGACCTTCGACACGGTGGCGAGCGAATACAAGCGGCTGCGCCGCCTGCAGGACCAGGACATCGCGCTCAAGCTCAAGAGCGATGCGCTGACCCCGGCGCAGGAGCGCAAGTACAAGAAGCTCAAGGAAGAGATCATCACCGCGGTGAAGTCGCTGCGGCTCAACCAGGCACGCATCGACTCGCTGGTCGAGCAGCTCTACGACATCAACAAGCGCCTCGTCGGCTACGAGGGCCGCCTGATGCGGCTTGCCGAGAGCCACGGCTGCACGCGCGAGGAGTTTCTCAAGCAGTACCAGGGCTCCGAGCTCGACCCGCGCTGGCTCAACCGGGTGTCGAAGCTCAGCGCCAAGGGCTGGAAGAACTTCGTCGCCAAGGACAAGGACAAGATCAAGGAATTCCGCCAGTCGATCCAGACGCTCGCGGGCGAGACCGGTCTTGAGATCGGCGAGTTCCGCAAGATCGTGCACATGGTGCAGAAGGGCGAGCGCGAGGCTCGCCAGGCGAAGAAGGAGATGGTTGAGGCCAACCTGCGCCTCGTGATCTCGATCGCCAAGAAGTACACCAATCGCGGCCTGCAGTTCCTCGACCTGATCCAGGAAGGCAACATCGGCCTGATGAAGGCGGTCGACAAGTTCGAGTATCGCCGCGGCTACAAGTTCTCGACCTATGCCACGTGGTGGATCCGGCAGGCGATCACCCGCTCGATCGCCGACCAGGCGCGCACGATCCGTATCCCGGTGCACATGATCGAGACGATCAACAAGATCGTGCGGACCTCGCGGCAAATGCTGAACGAGATCGGCCGCGAGCCGACGCCGGAGGAGCTCGCGGAAAAACTCGGCATGCCGCTCGAGAAGGTGCGCAAGGTCCTCAAGATCGCCAAGGAGCCGCTCTCGCTCGAGACGCCCATCGGCGATGAGGAGGACTCGCATCTCGGCGATTTCATCGAGGACAAGAACGCGATCCTGCCGATCGACGCCGCGATCCAGTCGAACCTGCGCGAGACTACGACCCGCGTCCTGGCGTCACTGACGCCGCGCGAAGAACGCGTGCTGCGCATGCGCTTCGGCATCGGCATGAACACCGACCACACGCTGGAAGAGGTCGGCCAGCAGTTCTCGGTGACAAGAGAGCGTATAAGGCAGATCGAGGCGAAGGCGCTGCGCAAGCTGAAGCACCCGAGCCGGAGCCGCAAACTTCGGTCGTTCCTCGACAACTAGTTCACGCCGTCGCGCTCCGCGAACGGCATTTTAAAAAAGGCGGGCCCTGGTGGCCCGCCGTTTTTGCTCAGTGCGAAAATCGTATCGCGCCGCTATTTCGCGCCTGACCGCCGCAGCGATTTGATCTGCAACGGTGCGATGCCCGATTTCTCGGCGATCGCGTTGTCCTGTTCGCTGATGGCCGCGCGCGCCGGCTCGTCGCCGTCGAGGCCGCCCAGCAGCGCGAGAGGGACCTTGCGGTTGGAACGCTGCGAGCCGTCCTCATAGACCACGTCGAACAGCGCAAACTCGCTCGAGTTTCGCGTCCCGGGTTTTCGCGCCATGGCGTTGTTCCTTTCGAGTCCCGATAAACAAAAACCCGGCGCGGAGGCGCCGGGTTTCGCCCTCAGCGCGTCAAAGACGCGCGTGAACGTGCTTGTCGCAGGCGCCGGATTAGACGGTCTGCAGATTGGTCGCGGACGACTTGCCGCTGCGGCGGTCGGCTTCGATATCGAACGAGAGCTTCTGGCCCTCGTTGAGATTGCTCATCCCGGCGCGCTCGACTGCCGAAATGTGAACGAACACATCGGGGCCGCCGTTGTCCTGGACGATGAAGCCGAAGCCCTTCTGGGCGTTGAAAAACTTGACGGTACCTTGAGCCATATTGGTCTCCATGAACGCACAAAGGCGTTTGTCGTCCCGCACAACCATTTGCGCGGGTCGATATCCGGGTTTGCATGTTCTTGGGAAAGGCCCTTGTGGGCAGATCAAGGCAAGCAATCTGGAATGATACCTATATGAGGGGTTTCGCCTGGAATTGCAATCGCCCCCGCAAATAAGATCGTCGTCGTGCTATGTTGAGCTGATGGTCTTAGGTCGATGGTCTTAGGTCGATGGTCTTAGGTTGATGGTCTTGGGTTTGATGGTCTTGGGTCGCCGTTTTCACCCTGTTCACCATTACCAGGATCGCGCCCATGCACGAGCAGCAGGATGAGTGAGCCTGGCATGCCGCCGGTCGCGGTTGCGGGGGAGGCGGTCGTCAATCCGCCGGGTCTCCCGACGATCGGCCCCTGGATGATCGCGCGCGACGGCACGATCGCGCATTGGCTCGGCCAGATCGTCGACGGCAAGCACCTGCATGAGCCGGTCAATGTGATCCTGATCGACGAGGCCGCGACCAGCGCCGATGACGCCAGGCAGCGGCTCGTCGCCGCGGCGGCCGCGGCCGGCTTTCCGGTCCGGTTCGGGCATTCCACCGGCTATCGCGGCTTCATCGGCGGTGTGCTCTACGGCCAGCTCCCGCAGGGGCGCGACGACGCCTTTTCCAACCGGATTTTCGAGGAGAGCAACAACCACGGCCGCATCTTCGGCCCGCACCAATTTGACGGCGGCGGCTACATCTTCGTCGGTGCGTTCAGCCGCGAGCGCGTCAACCTCCTGAAATGGCCCGGGCACCGCTACGCATCGTTCAACGAGGCCCGTGCCGCGTTCGCGGGCGGTCTTGATGAACGAACTGCGTTCAAGGCATCCGGCTTCGTGTCACTCGGCAATGCAGTGAACATCGCACAGGTCACCACCGGCGACCACGACGGCCGCGCCGCGGTGCTGCGGGCGCCGAAGTAGATTTTCTGCGCCGATTGCTGATTTCCCCTTCGCCTCATCCTGAGGGCGTCCGCCAGATCGCCTAATGCCGGATGCTTTCCGCCACCCGCAGCACGTCAAGGGCCCGCCAGGGTTTTTGCATGAACACCGTGTCGGCTGGAATTTTGGGAACATGGGCGCCCGAGGTCAGGATCACGCTGACGTGGGGAAGATTCTCCCGCGCGATCTGTGCCAGTTCCACGCCGGTCATGCGTCCGGCCAGGTTCATGTCGACAAAGATCATCACCAGCGTGTCGCGCAGAAGTTCCATAGCAATCGCTGCCGCCTCGGCGGTCTCGCATTCGACGACCCTCATGTCGCATTCCTCCAGCAACGCGCCGACCAGCGCGCGCTGGTCTTGGTCATCTTCGACGATCAAGGCCGTGAGCTTCAGAAATTGTCCCATATGTACCTCTGTGTACCTCCCGACTATCGTGGACTAATGCCCGAGGCGGCGGGCGGTTCTGAAAAAGCCGGCGCCAGCAGCGAGTTTCTTTTTGGACCGCACGGCAATCCGGCACCGGACTTGCTTGCCGTGCTGCCATAAAGTCCGGACATGTTGAAACGAATCGAGATCGAGCAAGCATTGCGGCGCCTTGTGCCGCGTATCCCGCCGCATGAATTCGGTGCAGTGATCGATCATGCGTTCGACAGCCGTGGTCTGCGCGGCGCGACGCCAGAAACGGCGGCCTGGCTCTCGCTCGTCGCCTATGTACGGCACACATTGACCGCGTATGACGATCTCCTGGCACAGGGTTATGACCACGACAGCGCACGCTATTTCGTCGCGGATGAGATGAGCGCGGTGCTGACGCAATGGGGTGCGCGGCGGACGCTCGGTGCCGAGGAGTAGCGCGGCTGCGGCGATGCGTTCGCTATGAGGGCACAGGCTGGGCGAATAGACTCGGCGGTAACAATCGAGAGGGAGCGAAACCATGATCCGCATGCCTGTCCTGGCCGCCGTCCTTGCAGTCGCCACGTCCGCGGCGCTTGCGCAGGATTACCCGAACCGCCCGATACGCATCATCGTGCAGACCCAGCCTGGCGGGCTGATTGACCAGCTCGGCCGCACCTTCGCGCAGAAGCTCACCGAGAATACCGGTAAGATCGCCGTGGTCGAAAACCGCACCGGCGGCGGCGGGCTGATCGCGGCCGAGCACGTCGCGACCTCGCCGCCCGACGGCTATACGGTCTATGTCGCCTCGCACGGGACGCAGGCTATTCATCCGCATCTGACGAAGAACCTGCCGTTCGATCCGGCGAATGCGTTTGCGCCGGTCATCTATCTCGCGACCACGCCGACGTTGCTCGTGGTCAATCCGTCGTTGGAGGCGAAGTCGCTGAAGGAGCTGATCGCGCAGGCTAAGGGCAATCCCGGCAAGCTCAACTACGGCTCGCAGGGCAACGGCTCGTCCGGCCATATGATAGGCGAGCAGTTCAAGCAGCTCACCGGCACCGAGATCGTGCACGTGCCCTACAAGGGTGCGGCGCCGGCGGTGCGCGACCTCGTTGCCGGCCATGTCGCGATGGTGTTCGACACCGTCGCTTTTTCCGGTGAGCAGGTGAGGGCAGGCAAGCTGCGCGGGCTCGCCGTCGTTGCGGACAAGCGCGTGCCGGTGCTGCCGGATGTGCCGACCATGGCGGAAGCGGGCCTGCCTGCGATGCAGGGAAGTCCCTGGTTCGGCTTGGTCGTGGCCGGGAAGACGCCGCGTCCGGTCATCGACTGGCTCAACCGCGAGGCGACCAAGGTATTCACCGCCAAGGACGTGCGCGAGCGCTTCGAGGCGCAGGCCTTCGACTTGCCGCTCGGGACGCCGGAGGCCTTCGCCGCCCACATCGCGACCGAGTCGAAACGCTGGGGCGAGGTGATCCGTAGGGCGGGGCTCACACCGAAATGAGCGTCCGGTGCATCGAAATTTGAAGCCGAGGCCGCTCCCACGCTAAAATGAGAGAATGCGGCATGTGGATACCATCATCGTCGGCGGCGGTCCCGCCGGCAGCACCTGTGCGCGGCATCTCATCGAGAACGGCCGCGAGGTGCTGGTGCTGGACAAGGCGGTGTTTCCGCGCCTGAAGCTCTGCGCCGGCTGGATCACCGGCAAGGTGATGCGCGATCTCGCCTTCACCGCGGAGGACTATCCGCACCCGATCGTGAAGCTCGATATCCGCACGCATTTCTTTGGCCTGCCGTTGGCGTTCAACTGGTTCCCGACGCCGGGGCCGGATTACTCGATCCGCCGCGTCGAGTTCGACGCCTGGCTGCTCGCGCGCTCGGGCGCCGAGGTGATCGAGCATGAGGTGAAGTCGGTCGTCCGCGAGGGCGAGCGCTTCGTCATCGACGGCGCCTATTCGTGCCGCTACCTGATCGGCGCCGGCGGCACGATGTGCCCGGTGCGCCGGGCGATATTTCCCGAAGGCCGGATGAAATCGCGGCAGATCGTGACGCTCGAACGCGAGTTCGAATATCCCGCGCGCGACGAGACGTGCCATCTCTATTTCTTCCGGCGCGGGCTCGTCGGCTATTCGTGGGTCGTGCCGAAGGGCAATGGCTTCGTGAACATCGGGCTTGGCGGCAAGGCGAAGTATTTCCGCAAGTCCGGCACCAAGATCCACGACCACTTCCGCACCTTCGTCGACGATCTCGTGCGTGAGAAGCGGCTTGACGCGACCACGGCGGCCGATCTGCAGGAGACCGGCCATCCCTATTTTCTCTACACGGTCGGTGGCGAAGTGAAGCGCGACAACTGCTTCCTGATCGGGGATTCCGCAGGGCTTGCGAGCGTCGATCTCGGCGAGGGCATCGGCCCGGCGGTGGAAAGCGCTCTGATGGCGGCGCGAGAGATTATGGGCACAGGCGAATATCGCAAGCAGGCGATCTCGGTGCTGTCGTTGCGCGGCATGGTCGCGCACCTGATGCGGCGTGCGAACCGGCGGCACGTGGCGGTAGGATAATTTCGTGTCCCGGACGCGCGTTAGCCCATCTTTCACGGTTCGCAGAAAAAAGCGAATAAGATCAATGGGCGCACCCTGAAAGTCTTCACTACAGAGCCGGGGCCGGATGGTGGGCTGGGAGCGTTGCAGTCGTAATGCGTGGCGGCGGCTGAGGCGGCAGT
>WHTP01000112.1 GCA_009377695.1 Hyphomicrobiales bacterium
ACGTACGATCCGAATTCGGCAGGATGCAAGCGTCACGACGGCCGAACCAACGATAGCGGTTGCGCGCGACCAAGTCATAGATCGCGTCGCGGATCACCCGTGGGATGAAGTGGACGACCCATGTCCACTGCCAGTGCGGAAGCTCGCGCGCGATGCGCAGCGCGGCTTCGGATTTTACATAGGCCTGGCCGTTCGCCACGAACGCAAAGGAATCCGGGCGATCAGGATCGATGCCGAGCTGCTCAGCGAGCGGACGTCCCTCGGCCAACTGGATCGGAACGAAGCGAAAATAGCCGCGGCGATCATGTTTGCTCACGAAGCGGCAGCCGCGCGAGCATAGGACGCATACGCCGTCGAACAGGATCAGGCCGTGTGGCGAGTTGATGCCGCCGGGACTTTTTGGATCAACGACGATTGACTGCTCCGCCTGCATGGAAAAAGCCAACACCCGCGGGACGCCCGGCGCAACAGGGGGCTCGTCGCCTTAGAGCCTGTCTCGAAAATGGCTGCCGACATCACTGATGACCGAGCACTGGGCGGCAACCTCCGTCTCATTCGATCACCTCGCCGATGCTGCTCGCCCGCGCCAACGAGGTGATGGAATGAGCGGGTCGCTGCATGTCCGGAACGGGTCAAACTGCGACCACTGATCGATATTGGTAGCGCCTGCGCGGCTGGAATGGCCCGAAAAGCGGACTTGATCTCGCCGACCCGGAGCTACGGCGAGAGGCTGATGGGCAAGAATTGATCCGCCTGATGTAGCGCGTAGGGCGAACCAGCGCAGCGTAATCCGCCATTCTCGGGTGAAGCGGCGGGTTACGCCTTTGGCTAACCCGCCCTACGCGCTCGACCTTGGGTATCTCCGACATCCGCGTCGGTTCATATCCGATACGAGGCTGCGCGACGCGCGCTGCTTTCAGCTGTCCGCCAAGTCGTACTGTTCCTGCAAGCGCGGCTCGATATCCCAAAGCGCTCGCTGGCAGGTGTTGGGATCGGATCTTCCGGCGTTGAAGAACGCGATTGCCCACGATCCATCAACGAATGTGCGAATAGTGACGCTACGCGCGCCCTCACAATGCTCGACCTTTCGAAGTTCTTCCAGCAGTAGCGCTTCGATCTCCTCGGCTGTCTTTCTGATCTTCGCCATCCGAAATACTCCGAGAGCCACAGTGTAGCACGGGAGGCCATCGATGTTCGCACCGAATGAAGCCGCCCAAGCAGAACAGCCCGCCATCCGTTTCGCCAAGGACCGGCTCAAGTCTTTCGTCGAGCGCATCGAGAAGCTCGAGGAAGCGCATAGCTCGCTCGCGATCGCCTTCGGCGACTTCCGCCGCGGCTATCTGGTGGTCGACCGCGCGGGCGTGCGCCTGCTGCGCGATCCGTTCACCGCCAAGCCCTACGTGCTGTTCTACACCACCAAGCGCGTCGGCGGCGGCGTGCAGGATTTTGATGCGATCAAGGTGCTGAAGTCCGCGGCGAGCTAAGGCGGCCCCCCACCCCGGTTGCTTCTTCCTTCCAACGAAAAACACCGGGACCCCGCGTCTGCAGCGCACCGCTTCGCGCTGCGCTGCGCTGCGCGCGGGGAACGCCAATGTGTCCCGGGCAAGTGCAGCGAGGGCGGAGCCCGAGCGGAACGAGACCCGGGACCCAGCATAAGAATCGCGCAACGCTATCGAGACGCGGCCGGCACCCCCCGTTTCAGCAGGTCACGTGAAAAAGCCCGATCTTCTTCGCATGCAACCTGTTGAACACACGGATCGCCTCAGGGGTGGGCTGCAATAGGACCTTGCAGCCCTTTTTCGCGAAATAAGCCTCAGCTTCCGGCGATAGATGCACATTGCCCATCTGGCCCGCGCCGAGAATGAGCTGCTCGCATCCCGTCTCGAAGACAAACTTTGCTTCGTCTTTCGAGAGCACGTGCGAGGTGCCGTAGTATTTCTTCGACAACTTCTTCTTCCGCTTCACCGGAGAGGCGAATGATCACGTCGTGCTCATAGGTCTTTCCGTCAATCGTGATGGTGCCGAATGTGGTGCCTTCGATCTCCATGGCCTGATCCTTGTTCCTGGTCTCAGGACGAGACTCTGACTCCGCCTGCCATCGGGCCGCGCTCTGCGCGGACCCGATGGGCTAACCCGCCCACCGCGCTGCGTGAGCGCGAAGCGGGACGCCGGCGCTCGCGGCTAGCGTCCAGACGTCCGAATAAGCTAGGCTGCCCTTCGTTCCGCCAGCTGCAGGACGGCGCGTGTCAGACCACTGTTGGGAAGTCTCAGCTCATCCAGAATCGTGAAGTGGTTTGCCGCGACGACCGGAATCAGGTCGCCGGGGAGATGAGCCTGAGCCCGGTAAGCATGGAAATCCCGGCTGGTCGCGATCATCGCCAGCAACTCGCCCGTGCCGTAGGTGATGGAGAGCGGCTTCTTCACGCCCGGCAAGCGCATGGGAGAGAGGGTTTCGATCTCGGCTTCGGTCAACTTGACCTTGTCGTTGACATGCGGGGAGTCGCGCAGCGCAGCGAGATCGAAAACTCCGGATATCGCCAACCCGGCCGTCACCTTGGGATGATCCAGCAGGATTGCCGTGAGATGCCCGCCGGCCGACCAGCCCGTGACGATGACGGGCCCCGCGATACCGCGCGCGGCGCCCTGCGTGGCGAGCCAGTCGAACGCGGTTCGCAGCTCTTTCGTGATCTGCGTCAGGCTCGCGTCAGGGGCCAGCGTGTAGCCGGGCAGCGCCGCCGACCAGCCGCGCGCGAGTGCGCCGTCGGCGAGGCAAGCAAAGATCTCCTTGCTGCCGCGCTGCCAATAACCGCCGTGGATGTGGACGAAGCACGGCGCCTTGGGGTCGGTAGCGGGATACAGGTCCCACTTGGTCCGCTCGCCTTGAGCATAAGCCAGATTGAGGTGCTGCGGGCGCTTCTCGCGGAGATCCTTCGAGGCTGCGGCCCATTCTTCGGTTTTCTTCCGGGCGAAATCGGGTCCCACATGCTCGACATTGTTGTAAGCCAAGTTGCGTTCCGTAAGCGACATGGTCTGCCAGTCCATGCCTTTCGCGGCTTCTTTCGCGCCAACGACCGTGGGAGCTACGACACCAGCTGCAGCCGCAGCCATGAAAGCGCGACGGTCTAGAGTGCTCATGTTGATCCTCCCTGATCCCTGAAATTCGGCAGCTGGTCCCGCGCGCTCCGCAACGGGCCGGCCCCACCGAATTCAAATTATCTGGAATCGTATGAACGCTCATAAGCTTCTCGCGTGGTGTGTAAAGTGACGATCGCGTGAAACAACGAAGGCGCGCATTCCCGGCGTCGGACCCGCCCGACGTGCTGATCGAACTCAACGATGCGCTGCGCCCCGGCTACCGGCAGAACGCGAGTTTCGTGATGAACCGCAAGACGCAGGCGACGGTGCGCAAGTGCAAGGACACGACCCGGCAACTATCTGTGGCGGCCGCCGGCGGTGGCGGGCGGGCGCGCCAGCCTGATCGGCTTCCCGGTGGCGGACGCCGAGGAGATGCCGGACATCGCGGCGAATTCGCTCGCGATCGCCTTTGGCGATTTCCGCCGCGGCTACCTGGTGGTGGACCGCGCGGGCGTGCGCGTGCTGCGCGACCCGTTCACGGCGAAGCCCTACGTGCTGTTCTACACCACTAAGCGCGTCGGCGGCGGCGTGCAGGACTTCGACGCGATCAAGGTGCTGAAGTTCGCGGCGAGCTGAGGCGATGGCTCGAAGAAGGCCTCCAATCTCTCTCCTCATCCTGAGGAGCGCCCGTAGGGCGCGTCTCGAAGGATGCAGGCCCGCACGGTGGCCGCCTCGGGTCTCTCCCGCCGTGATGCCCAGTAACGCGGCTTGCGTGAGGTCAGCGCTTAGGTTTCGCTCGGTCGCCGCGCATATTCCGAAACTCTTTCGGCCCTTTCACGAGCCGGCGCTTCCGACTTTCCCGCTCTTCCGCCGACGCCGACGGATCACCGAGGCGGTCAATTTCCTGGCCTGCCAGTTCGGACGCCCTGGATGAGATTCTCTGCCCTTGCGGCTTCGGCCGTTGATCGTCGACCCCTTCAGTCACATTGGCGCGCGGGCGTTTGGACCGCCCTCCCTTGGGGGCACCACCCTCCGTCTCCCACCTCTGGAGGGATTTTTGGCTTGGATTGTGTCGGCCCTTGGGATGCTTGTCCGCCATTGGCAATATATGGCGGCGACGAGTTTTGACGTCCAGGCGTAGTGCGCAGGATGGGTCGAGCGCGGCGAAACCCATCGTCGGATGTTCTACACCACCAAGCGCGTCCCGCAGATGTGGGACACGGCGGATCAGCCCACATGGACACCCTCGAAGCCGCCAGGTCGGACGGCGCCTGCGATGGCTCGTCGCCGATCTGCGACTCCATCTCGCGCTGCGGCGACGTGAGCTGCTTCTACCGCGAGCATTGGATCGCAACCTGGAACAAAAGGAAGCGAACTGGTAAAGCTGGCGTCGCCTGATCTTTTAGAGAAGAACAGGAGGAAACGACGCAATCACGTCTTGGAATCGGTGGCGTCGTGCTGGTGTTGAGTGCAGGCCTCTCGGTGCAAACCGCCGCGGCGGGCCCGAAGGAGGATGTCGGGGCTGCGGCGGAAAAGTGGGCCACGGTCTTTGCCGAAAACAATCCGGACACCATCATGGCACTTTATGCCAATGACGGTGTGCTGTGGGGTACGCTTTCACCCACGGTACGATCGGAGCCTGCCGCTCTGAAGGCCTACTTCGTGGGCGCTTTCCAGGCGCCGCCGAAGGCCACCGTCAGCTTTGGGGAGCAGTTGATCCGCGTGTATGGAGACACCGCGATCAACACGGGCTACTACACGTTCTCCTACACGAAGGACGGTGAAACCAAATCGATCCCCGCCCGCTACAGCTTCACGTATGTGAAGGACGGCAACGATTGGAAGATCGTGGACCATCATTCGTCCGCGATGCCTGCGCCGCCGAGGTGACCGCAAGCCGGCCATTTGACTTCGTCTGGTTCCAGCGCCGCTTCCGCCCAACGGGTGCAGGCGGCTGATACGTCGGAGCGGCATCAAGCCGCCAAGCCGTCCAGCGCGGCGAAGGTCGCGGCTGCTGCTCTCAACGCTTCGACCTTGTGCTCGCCCCTCCATGCCACAGATCCAAGCCGACAAGCAGCCCGTCACTCAAATCACGGTCGTCGAGTCTGAACCGGACAAGCAGGCCGAGGCATTGTCTGTCATGACAGTGCGGGCGCGCTTCATGATGCGGCAGCCAGGGTTCATCTCAATTAGCCTGCATCGGAGCCTCGACGGGCGGCGCATCGTCAACTACGTCCAATGGCAGAATCGCGATCTCTTGCGATCGGCTCATCAATCGCCCGAATTTCGCAAGGAGTGGGGTCACTTCGATCAGTTGACGGACGAGATCGATCCCAATCTGTACGAGGTAGCCCAGGTGATGGATGGTAGTCAGTAGGGCGCGCATCGGTCGGCGGCGTACTCGATTGCGCTCGTCATTGCCGAGACGCTGCTTCTGGCAGGCTTGATGCTGACGGCCGTGGTATGGAAAATGTGAGCGGGATGCACGTGAAGAAGAGCCTGCCCGTGGAATCGGGGTTAGACTCCCCATCACGATGACAGGCGAAGGCGCACGAATCGCGAAGCAGGTCAGCATGATTGAGATCTTGAGCACTGCTAAGGGCGACCCTCTCGATTTCGAAGTGGTCGTCCGCGAAGGAAACGGCGAGACCCGTCACCACGTCACGATGTCGCGACGGACGTACGAGCAGCTGACCGCTGGCCAGCATCCGCCGGAGCGCTGTCTCGAGGCGGCGTTCCGTTTCCTGCTCGACCGGGAACCGAAGGAGTCGATTCTTGGACGCTTCGATGTGGCGGTGATCTCACGGTACTTCCCCGAATTTGAGCGGGAGCTGCCGCGTTATCTCTCGCAGTCGTGATCGCTCCGTACCTGCGTTCGAGCGCGGCGTCCGTATTGGGAAAGGACCGTCGGCCTTGGCGGCGCGGCCGAAAAGGTCCATCTTCAAAGTCGAAAGGCCGTTCATCTCGGGAATGCCGTTGAAGTGCAGTACCCTCGGGAGCCGCTGCAACGGACGATTACCGGATAGGATCGCCCATGGATGTTCCAGCCACGAATTTCATCCGAGCGGGTAGCCTTGAGGAGCTGAAGGCGACGGGGCGGCTCGTCGTGCGCGGGCCGCATCGTCCGATCCTCGTCGTCCACGACCGCGGGCGTATTTTCGCGCTCGACAATCGCTGTCCACACATGGGCTTTCCACTCGACCGCGGCAGCGTCGAGGATGGCATCTTGACCTGCCACTGGCACCACGCCCGCTTCGATCTCGCGAGCGGCTGCACCTTCGATCTGTGGGCCGACGACGTACCGACCTGTCCCGTCGAAGTGCGCGACTTAGATGTCTGGGTGAAGCCCACCTTCGGTCACCCCGACCCGGCAGCGCATTGGCGCCGGCGGCTCCACGACGGCCTTGCCCACGACCTCGGCCTTGTCATCGCCAAGGCGGTGCACGGCGAGCTCGCCGTCGACGTGCCGCCGGTGGAAGCAGTCCGGCAGATCGTCCTGTTCGGCGTGTGCAACCGTGACGGCTGGGGCGTGGGCTTAACGATCCTCACCGCGCTCGGCACTCTCCTGCCCGTGCTACCGGAGGAGGAGACTTATCTCGCCCTGTTCCACGGCGCCCGCCGCGTGGCGGCCGACAGCGAAGGGGAAGCGCCGCGCCGGGAGCGTGCGCCGCTCACGAGTTCGCCGGATCTTGCCACCCTCAAGCGCTGGTTGCGGCGTTGGACGACCGTACGCCATCGGGAGGCGGCCGAGCGCACCGTGCTCACGGCCATCGCGACTGGAGCCTCGCCTGCTGCCCTCGCCGACCTTTTGCTCGCGGCGGAGACGGATCGCGCCTTCGCCGACACCGGACACTCCCTCGACTTCATCAACAAGGCATTCGACTGCCTCGACCTGATCGGTTGGGAGCACGCTGCCGCTGTGCTGCCGACCGTGATCGGCCAGATGGTCGCCGCGCGCGGCGCCGAGGAGTCGACCGCTTGGCGTCAGCCAGTCGATCTCGTCGCCCTGTGCCACACGACGGCGGCGGAGCTGCCGGACCTGTTCGCGGCCGGTCGCGGCGGGGGACGCTGGTCGGATCACGCGGCGCTCGCCCATATGCTCCTCGGCGACGATCCGGCCGCGATCATGGACGCGATCAAGGCGGCAATCCGAGCAGGGGCCGCTCCCCCCGACCTCGGCCGTTCTCTCGCCTATGCGGCGGCGCTCAGGGTGGCACGCTTCGGCAGCGCCAACGAGCACGCCGACTGGGAGACGGCCCACCACGTCTTCACCTATGCCAACGCCGTTCACCGGATGCTGACGCGGATCGGAACCGTCGACCGGGACGGCCAGTCCGAGGCCGTGCACGCCATTCTGCATGGCGCGATGGCGCTCTATCTCGCCCGCTATCTCAACGTGCCGCCAGCCCGCATTCCCGGCAACGGCGGCGAAGGGCTCAACGATCTGCCCACCGATGCCGAGGCGCTCCGGGCCGCTCTGCTCGACGCCTTCGACCGGCAGCGGCAGGTCGACCTCGCGGCGCGTCTCGCGGCACGTCATCTCACACTCGGCCACCCGCCGCAGGTGCTGATCGCCACGCTGGCGCGGGCGCTGTTGCGCGAGGACGCGGGCTTCCATGCCTATCAGATGCTGGAGGCCGGCGTGCGCGAGTTCGGGGAGTGGGGTAATACCGACGAGGGCCGGCACATCCTCATCGCCGTCGCGCGCTACCTCGCCGCCCATTCGCCTACTGAGCGCGCCGCGCTGCAGACCGCCGACATCGCCCGGCGGCTCATGCGCGGCGGGGAGCTCCATCAGGACGCTGCTGCGGTTGATTGTTCAGCATAGATCGCAGATTTGACGCGCCATTTCGTGCAAATTCGCAGAAGCACGCTACGTCGAGAACGTTGAGTCTCCGTCCTCTTCCTCCAGTCCGTCGGCAGCTCGTTCCACAGTACGGGCCCGCGGGCTTACAATGGTGTTCATTGTCTGCGCTGCAGCACGATAGTCTACGCCCTATTTCGCGGAGAATGTTGGATCCCAGTTCCTCTCCCTCCGCCAGCGCTCTAAGGAGCGGCCTTTTCTCCGGATAGAATCGAGCGAGGAGAAGCCGACTATTGGCGGGCTTCTTGACTAATCCCTCTTAACCGCCCCGACGTGCCTGGACCCAGTTATGGCGTTCTCTGGGGCAATATTCTCTGGACCTCTGAACCTTGCTGAAACAGTACGGAATCAAATGTCGTTTGATTTCGATCACTTATCAGCGGCGTTCGCGTGGCCAATTCGAATCTCACCCGCTCTAGGGATCGATATTCTTGAGCTGACATGATGGCCGTCGTTGGAGCAAGCTTGCCCAAACTTGCTGATGATGGATTGGAGCGAGAGTTCAAGTTTTTCAGATGGTTGGAAGACGGCGTGTGCAAAACGTGTGCACCGGGAGATCAAAGAAAATCAATCGAGCCCAGAGGTCGGAAGGAACTGCACTGACACGGGCCCACCGCCAAGGATCGGCAATGTTTGGCGCCGGCCATCAGAACTGACCTTCAGTGCAGCAACGAGGTGAGTTGCAGTACATGTTCTGTCCTCTGTTCGGCAGATGTCATTATGTGGTGTGCTGGCAAGAAAAGCGTCCGTCTGATCAGCAGTGCGCACAGTGACAGTTTTCGGAACATCCAGTTGAATGGCGGTGGCTGAGCTCGCTAGCTGGCCAGTAAGGCTTGCCAGCATTCTTGAGTGCGGTCTTGGTCGTTCGTGCCGCCCGAGTATTCGACAAAATCGGCCTGTTACGACGTATTGCAATCCATCACATTGAACAGCAGGAGCGGTGGTAAGGGCGCCGACGGATATCGCTTCTTGGCTGGCCTTTCACCCTGCCGATGGGTCCTTGTAGCGGACGTCCTTGCGCCTTGACAGGCTCGGCGGCGCCTTCGACGATGCGGTCATCGGCACCAAGCGCCACGTCAGGCCGGGATTGATGGCGAAGCTCGAAATCGACGACGTCACGATGAGTTTCGGCGACGTTGTGGCCGTGGATCGCGCGTCGCTGACGGTCGCCGACGGTGAGACGGTCGTCCTCCTCGGTCCTAGTGGTTGCGGCAAGACGACGCTGCTGCGGCTGATCGCCGGCTTCTATCGCCCGACTTCCGGCGCGATCCGGATCAATGGCAAGACGGTGGCTTCTCCGACGCTCATGGTGCCGCCGGAAAAGCGTACGCTGTCCATGGTGTTCCAGAGCTACGCTGTTTGGCCGCACAAAACCGTGTTCGAGAACCTCGCATACGGGCTGCGGCTACGTCGCCTCGATGCGAAGACCATCGCGTCGAAGGTTGCCGAGGCGCTGGCCACCGTGCGCATGGACTCCTATGCGGCGCGCTATCCAAGCGAGTTGTCGGGCGGGCAACAGCAACGGGTGGCGGTTGCGCGGGCGCTGGTGCTCGAGCCGGAGATCTTGTTGTTCGACGAGCCCTTGAGCAATCTCGACGCTTCGCTGCGCGAGCATATGCGCTTCGAGATCAAGGCGCTGCTCGGCAAGCTCGGGATCACCGCGATCTACGTCACCCACGACCAGAACGAGGCGATGGTGATCGCCGATCGCGTCGCGGTGATGAATCGCGGCCGGATCGAGCAGATCGGATCACCGGAAGATATCTACTATCGCTCAAAGACCGACTTCGTCGCGCAATTCATCGGCCTGGCGAATGTGCTCGATGGCGAGGTAGTTGGGGCCACGGCGCCGAACCACCTCAAGGTGCGAGTCGAGCGGATCGGCGAACTCGTCGCATGCGCGACGTCGCCCAGCGATGCAGCGCGAGCAGCGCGCGTATTGATCCGGCCGGAACAGATGGAGCTCACGGCGACGCCGAAGCCCGGCATGAACACGCTCAAGGGCCGGGTTGCGCGGCGGAGCTTCGTCGGCGCCCAGACCGACTATGTCATCGACGTCAACGGCGTGGCGCTGCGCGTGATCAGTCCGAGCCGGAATGCCGACTTTCAATTGAGTCAGGACGTGCTGGTCAACTTTGCGCCGGCGGATTGCCTGCTGCTCGGTGTTTAAAGAAGCGGGAGGATGCGATGCGTTTGCGGTTGCTGATATGTCTTGCGGGAATGGCCATATGCGTCGGCGCGGCGTCCGCGCAGACCGCCGTTCAAAGCATGGACGAGCTTTACGCGGCGGCCAAGAAGGAAGGGCAGGTCGTGTTCGGCGGCGCCATCAAGGCGGAGCATGTGACGAAACTCGCGGCCGCCTTCAACAAGCGCTATCCGGGCATCGCGGTCAAATACACTCGCCGCTCGACCGAACCGATGGTGCAGCTCATCGAGGCGGAACGCCGCGCCAATCGCGTGAGCTTCGACCTGCTGAATCTCACCGAACCTGGCGACGTGGTGCGCTGGATGAAGCAGGCGTTCTTGGCCGCGGTGCCGCTCCCGGACACTGACAAAATGCTGCCGGCGACCTTCGACTCCAACGGATTCTATGCCGCGATCAGTGTCACCCCCATGCTTGGCATCTACAACACCCGCGTCATCAAGCCGGGCGAAGCGCCAAAGTCGCTGAAGGCGCTGGTGAGCGACCCGAAATGGAAGGGCAAGGTCGCGATCTCACGGCCGACGCGCGGCGGCACCTCGAGCGGCGCACTCATGAACGTCATCGAGGCGGTCGGTCGCGACTTCCTCAAGACCGCACGCGAGCGCGACATCCTGCTCACCCGCGGCAACGAGGCCGCGATCAACGCGGTGGTGTCCGGCGAGCGGCCGGTGAGCTGGGGCGTCAGTGGCTATCGCGCCATCGAGGCGCGGGCGGGCGGCTCGCCGATCGAAATTATCGTCTGGGAGGAAGGTGTCGCGCTCGCGCAATTCATCGGCGTGATCCCGGCAAAGGCGCCGCATCCCAATGCCGCGCGGCTGTTCTATCGCTGGCTGATGACGCCGGAAGGGCAGGAGCTGCTGGTGACCAATGCCAACTTCTATTCGCCGCGCAAAGACGTGGCGGTGACGCCGCTCAAGCAGCCGCCGCTGTCAGCGCTCAAGATCAACTCCTTCAGCAACGAGAAAGTGGTCGGCGAAGGCCACGCGCTGGCGGTCGAGTTCGACAAGGCGGTTGGTCTGTAGCTATAACGACAATCGAAGCGATAACGCTCAATAAAACCGAAGCGCGCGGGGAAATGGGAAATGGCTATGCGCGCGGCCATCGCCAGGGCCTTCGAAGAGCTGCGTCAGGAGTGGCTGCGCAGCATTATCGTCGGGATCGCCATTCTCATCGTCGGCTGGCTGGTCTTCTACCCGCTCGGCATCATCTTCGAGATGGGACTGCGCGCCGAGGGTGGCTCCCTCACATTTGCCCACTACCAGCGGGTGCTGACCGAGCCCGGGCTTGTCTCGGCTCTGGTCAATTCGATCATCATCAGCGTCGCAACGACTGCCTTCGCACTCGTGCTAGCACTGCCGATGGCGTGGGCGGTCGCGCGGACCAACATGCCCGGTCGGCAATTCGTGCGCGTGTCGGTGCTGGTCGCCTTCGTGGTCCCGAACTTCATCTCGGTAATCGCCTGGATTCTGCTGCTCGGACCCAATGCCGGCCTGATCAACGTGTTCGTGCGCGAGACCTTCGGCATCGCGCGGCTGTTCAACATCTACAGTATGGAAGGCCTGGTGCTGGTACTGACCTTGAGTTTTTACCCGCTCATCTTCTTTGCGGCCACGGCGGCGCTCGACAATATGGACCCGTCTTATGAAGAGGCGGCGCAGATGGTCGGTGCGCCGGCGTGGCGGGCGTCGATGGGCATCGCGCTGCCGCTGGTGCTGCCGGCGATCGTCGCCTCGTCGGTCTTCGTGTTTCTCGAAGCCATGGGCGCGTTTGGTGCGCCGGCCGCGATCGGACACGGCGCGCGCTTCCATACGCTCACCACCGAGATATACGAGCTGTTCTCCTATCCGCCGCGTTTCGAACTGGCGGCCGCTGCAGCGGCGCCGATCATCGGCTTCACCATCCTAGGTTTGATTCTGCAACGCTGGGTGCTCGGCGGCCGCCGCTTCAACGTCATTGGCGGCAAATCGTCAGCGGCGCGCGCGGTCGACATCGGTTGGCGGCGCTGGCTGGCCTTTGGCTATTGCATGGCCGTCATCTTCGCCAGCGTGATCCTGCCGCTCCTGATCCTTCTACGCACCTCGCTATTGTCGCGCTGGGGCCTTCCGATCTCCTGGCAGAATCTGACGCTCAAGAATTACGCCGCATTTGCGGACACCTCGACCATCGTCCCTGCCGCGCTTCTCAACAGCACGCTGGTCTCGGCGGTGACGGCGTCGGCCTGCGTCGTGCTCGCGCTGATCATCGTCTGGATCGTGGAGCGCACACGACTGCCGGGCCGCGGCCTGCTGACGTTCACAAGCACCGTGACGTTCGCCTTTCCCGGCGTCGCGCTGGCGGTCGGTTTCGTGATCGGCTACGGCGGGCCGCCGCTCGCCTTGTTCGGAACGATTTGGCTGTTTTTCATCGCCTTCACCGCCCACCGTTTCCCATTCGCCTTCATGTTCATGCGCAACAGCATCAAGCAACTGTCATCGGAGATGGAGGAAGCGGCGCGGGTCTCGGGCGCATCATGGCTGCGCAGCGTTGTCAGCATCTCGGCCCCGCTGCTCAAGTCCGGCATCGTCGCCGCCTGGATGATCGTGTTTGCGGTGACGTTGCGGGAGCTGAGCATGGCGATCCTGCTCTATGTCCCGGGCATGGAGACGCTGCCGGTCGCAATCTATAGCTTCATCGACAACGGAACCTTCGAGATCGCGGCGGCGGTCTCGGTCGTGCTCATCCTGCTCAGCATCGCGTCCATGCTGATACTGCGCTGGATTACCGGCAAGGCGCAGATGGAGCTGTAGCGAGATCGGTCAGTGCGCGGGCGTCGGTGCATTCGAGCGCATCCACAGCGGCAATGATCTTCGGAATGTGCCCAGCCGGCAGGGCGGCGGCAGCCAGCGTCGTGAACTTGCGCGCGAGTTGCTCCGGCGACAGCGGATTGCCGGGGCTGCCCGGTCGCTCCAGCACTTCACGCTTGACGCTCCGTCCGTCTTTGGTGGTCAGCTCGACTCGCGCGTAATGCCGGGTGGCGTCGCCACCGGCATCGTATTTTGGATCGGCCTCGATGGTAATGCGCTCGATCATCGCGAGCGCGGCCGGGTCGGTGAGGCGGTCGTCGCGGAACTGATCGAGCATCGCATTGCGGTCGATGATCATCATTGCGGCAGCGAAGAACATGTTCATCTGCGCTGCGGTAACGCCCGCCGGCTCGTAAGGCCAGGCGCAATGGCGGTGCGCCATCGTGCTGCAATGAATCATGACACGCTCGATGTCATGCGCGGCGAGCGAATGCTCCATCATCAGCCCATCGATCGCGAACAGCACGGATTGCACGCTCGCTGCCGTCGCGTAGGGCTTGAACCCGACGCTGCGGATCTCCCAGTCCGTACTGAGGCCGCGGGTAAGGTGCCTGAACTCCGGCTCACCGGACAGCGTGCTGAGGAATCCGCCATAAGACGCTTCCAGTACGTTTGGGATGCCGGTGAAGCCGCGCGCGGCGAGGTCTGCGCCCATCACACCAGCCTGCGCGGCACGGCCGCAGTGCAGGCGCTTCGACATCGCGCCTTCCTGCGCCGCCATCAGGCCTGCGCCCAGCGAGCCGGCGATGCCGAGCGCATGGCGCGCCGCCTCCGGCGATAGTTCCAGAAGGTTGGCCGCGGTCGCGGCGGCAACGAATGGGCCGCACGCACCCTGGAAATGGTGCCCGCGCATGAAGAGATTACCGGTCGCGGCAAGACCGACCCGTAGCCCGACCTCGTAACCTGCCGCGAGTGCAGCGATGAGCTTTCGTCCGTCGACGCCATTCTGCCGGTCGGCGATCGCCAGCGCTGCCGGCAAGGCGAGCGAGCCGCAATGCAGATGGGCAGCGGCGTGGATTTCGTCCATCTCGAAGCCGTGCCCGGCGGTCGCGCCGACCAAAACCGCTTGCGAGACGCCGATGCGAAGCGGTGTGCCGAGCACGCGCGCAATCGGATGACCGCCGTCGGCAGTGACGACATCGAGCAGCATGCGCGTCCACGGCAGCGTGACGCCATAGAGGCAGCAGCCGAGCGCATCGAGCACGCATGCCTTCAGTCTCGCGACGACCTCGGCCGGCAAGTCCTCGTAGCGGAGGGCGCTGGCGAACGTACCGAGTTGCCGCGTGGCGCTGGGTTCGGCGTGCTGCATTGCAATGTCCTTGGGTGCCGAAACCTAGACAGCCCACGCGCTGCTGTCTACAGTTGCGCGGTAAAGCAAAGGGCCGTCGCATGCTGCTGCGCGAACTGGCTGAGCGAATTGGGGAGGTAACCTACGAGCGGCTTCCGCCGCCAGCCGTTACGGTTGCCAAGCAGGGTATTCTAGACACCGTCGGCGTCGCCTTGGCGGGCGCGCAGGAAGACACCACCGCGGTCGTGACGTCGGTATTGCGCAAGACCGCCGGTGAAGGCCCGGCGTTGATCTTCGGAACCCGAGACTGTGTCGATGTGCTCAGTGCCGCACTGATCAATGGTACTGCCGCGCATGCGCTTGACTTCGATGATTGCAGCAATTCGCTCGGCGGCCATCCCTCCGCGCCGATCTTGCCGGCGCTTTTCGCGATTGCGCCGGGGTCGAGCGGCAAGGCGTTCATCGCGGCTTATGCCGCCGGCATCGAATGCGAAACGAGACTCGCCCGTGCGGTGAACTTCCATCACTATGAAAAGGGCTGGCACCCGACCGCGACGCTCGGCACGTTTGGCAGCGCTGCCGCCTGTGGGCATCTGCTGGCGCTGAATGCTGAGCGGCTCGCGATTGCGCTTGCGCTCGCCGCGTCGATGGCGTCTGGCATCAAGGCGAATTTCGCAACCATGACCAAGCCCTTTCATGTGGGCCATACAACGCGCAACGGCCTGCTCGCGGCGCTGCTTGCGAAGGAAGGCATGACCGCCAACACCGGCGCGCTCGAGCATCGGCAAGGATTCTTCGCGGTGTACAACGGCCCCGGCAGCTTCAAACCGGATCGGGTTCTCGAGCATTGGGCCGACCCGTTCGACCTGATCGATCCGGGCATTGCGTTCAAACGCCATCCCTGCTGCGCCAGCACGCATCCCGCGGTCGACGCGATGCTGCATCTGCGCGAGGCACATCGGTTATCGCCCGAACGGGTCGCCAAGGTCGAGTCGTGGACGCATCCACGGCGGCTCGCGCACACTAACCGGCCCCATCCGCAAAGCGGCCTCGACGGAAAGTTCTCGATCCAATATGCGCTGACGCGTGCGCTCATGCACGGCATCGTCAGCATCGAGCATTTCAGCGATGCCGCCGTTCGCGATCCAGCAGCGCGGGCATTGATGGCGCGCGTGACCTCGACGCCCGATCCCGCGGCGAAAAGCGAGACCATTGACCATTTCTATTGCCGCCTGAGGATCACGACCACGTCCGGCGAGGTGTTCCAACACTTCGTCGACCGGCCGGTGGGCCGCGATCGCGATCACCCGCTGCCGCCCGGCGCCCTGGAAGCGAAGTTCCGTGATTGCGCGAAGACCGTGCTCGACGCTGCTGCGGTCGAAACACTCCTCACCCAGTGCAATGCGGTTGAGACGCTGCCGGACATGTCCGACGTGCTCAACGTGATCGCGAGCGGCGTCACTCCGCCGGCGGTCGCGACGCGCAGCCGCGCCTATGCATGACCTGAGCGGAATTAAGAACAGCATGCCCATGCCTGAGCTTTCGCGCGAGCGACCCGACGTCCTTGTCGTCGGAGCCGGCAATGCCGCGCTCTGCACCGCGATCTCCGCCACTGAGAACGGCGCCCGTGTCTTGATGTTGGAGGCAGCGCCGCTGGAGGAGCGCGGCGGCAATTCGCATTTCACCGGCGGCGCGTTCCGCTTCGCCTATTCCGGTGTCGATGACCTGCTCAAGGTGCTGCCCTCAATGGCGAACGAAGACCTCTCGAATGTCGACTTCGGCAGCTACACCGAAGAACAGTATTTCGACGACATGTTCGAGCTGACGCAGTACCGTACCGACCAGGACCTCTGCGAAATCCTCGTCCGCAACAGCCTTGAGACGGCGACTTGGGTGCATCGCCAGGGCGTGAAACTTCAGCCCGGGCTCGGCCGACAGGCCTACAAGGTCGACGGCAAATTCAAGTTCTGGGGTGGGCTCGCGCTGCACATCTGGGGTGGCGGGCCGGAGATGCTGAAGGCGCTTTACACCGCTGCCGAGCGGCGCAGTGTGCGGATCGTTTACGAGACGCCAGCGGTCGCGCTCATTCGCGAGCATGGGCGCGTGACGGGTGTCGTTGCCGAGCACCTTGGAGAAAGAGTGGAGATCCGGGCGGGCGCGGTTGTGCTTGCCTGCGGCAGCTACGAGTCAAACCCGGAGATGCGCGCGCGCTACCTTGGGCCGGGCTGGGAGCTCGCGAAAATCCGCGGCACGCGCTTCAACATGGGCGCGGGCCTCAACATGGCGCTCGCGATCGGCGCGCGCCCGTACGGCAATTTTTCGGGCTGCCACTCGGTCGCCTGGGACATCAACGCGCCGCCCTACGGCGACCTCACCGTCGGCGACCAGTTCCAGAAGCATAATTATCCGTTTGGGCTTCTGATCAACGCCAAGGGGGAGCGCTACCTCGACGAGGGCCTGAACTTCCACAGCCACACTTATGCGAAGTACGGCGGCGAGATCATGCGTCAGCCCGGCATGTTCGCCTGGCAGGTGTTCGACGCCAAGGCCCATCCGCTGCTGCGCGGCGAATATCGCATTCGCCGCGTCACCAAGGCGGAGGCGAATACGCTCGAGGAACTGGCACCCATGCTTGAGGGGGTCGATCCGGAGGCGTTTCTGCGCACGGTGCACGCCTACAATGCCGCCTGCACCAGCGACGTGCCATTCAATCCGAACATCCTGGATGGGCGCAGTACCAAGGGGCTCGCGATCGAGAAGACCAACTGGGCGGTGGCGCTCGATACGCCGCCATATCATGCGTATCACGTAACCACGGGCGTCACCTTCACGTTCGGCGGCGTGAAGATTTCGAAGCAGGGCGAGGTCGAGGACCTCTACGGCCGCGTGATCCCGGGCCTCTATGCGGCGGGCGAGATGGTGGGCGGCCTGTTCTTCCACAATTATGCAAGCGGCACCGGCCTGATGTCGGGCGCGACCTTCGGGCGCCTCGCCGGACGTAGCGCAGCCACGTTCGCGCGCGCGGGTGCGATCGCACCTGCGCCGGCGTAGCGGGCATGCTCAACCGGACACAAAAGACCGCGGCTCAGCAGTTGGCGGAGTTCGCCGTCGCGTTGACGTTCGAGGATCTGCCGGCGTCCGTGGTCTTGCGCGTCAAGCATTGCCTCATCGATGCTATCGCCTGCGCGGTTTACGGCCAGCGGTTTCCCTGGTCGGCGATGGTACTGGCAGAGGCTGTTAGGAGCGGCGAGGGCGGTCCTTGCCGGCTTCCGGGCGTCAGCGGAAAGCGCCTGCACGTCCCGCAGGCGGCGCTCGCGCTCGGCACTTTCGCTCACGCCTTCGAGCTCGACAATCTGCGCAAGCCCGGGGCCGGCGTGCACGGCGGCGCGACGGTGGCACTTCCGGCGCTCGCGATGGCGCAGGCTTGCAACGCCAATGGCCGCGACCTCGTCACCGCGATTGTAGCCGGCATCGAGGTGATGTTCCGCATCGGCGCGGCCACGCTGCATTCGGCCGAAAAGGTTGGCTTCCACGGTCCAGGTATGACTGGACCGTTCGGCTCCGCGGCGGCCTGCGCTTCGCTGCTGCGGCTCTCGGCGGCGGCGACTGCCAACGCCTTCGGCATCGCCGGCTCGCTCGCCGGCGGACTGCTGGCGTTTGCGAAGTCAGGCTCCGGCGGGATGATCAAGCGGCTGCATCTCGGCCGCGCGGCCGAGAGCGGCGTCATCGCCGCGCGATTGGCGCAACGGGGTTACGAGGGGCCGCTGAGCGTGCTCGAAGGACGCTACGGGTTGCTCGAAGCGTTCTGCGAGGAGACCGATCCGAGTCTACTCACCAAGGGCCTCGGCGAAACCTGGGAGATCGAGCGGCTCTGCATCAAGCGCTACGCTTCGCACATCACCACCCACGTCCCGGTGCAGATGCTACGCGCTTTCATCGAGCAGAATGGCTTTTCGGGCGGCGACATTGTCGAGATGACCGTGGATGCGTCGGCGAAGGTCGTGTCGCACCACAGTGACCCCGATCCCGGCGACATCATGTTGGCACAATACTCGGTGCCATTCTGTCTCGCGCTTGCCGCCTATCACGATCCGCGCGACCCGGACGTCTTCAGCGATCGGACGGCCGCCGATCCGCGCGTCCGCGATCTCGCCCGACATGTCCGCGTCACATCGGACGGTGCTCGCAAAGGCTGGGCCGCGCGCATCGCCGTCTTGCTGCGCGACGGACGGCGGTTTGACGACGAGCGGGAGACGTTTCTCGGCTGTCCTGAGACTCCGCTGACGGATGAGCAATTGCGCTTCAAGTTCGAACGGCTCTGCCGCGACGCGTCCATGACGCTGTCATTCGACGAGTTGATGACGATCGAGGCGTTGCCGTCGTTGGCCACTGCTGTCTAGGGCCGATTTTCGGCAAACCGCGAGGAGCTTGGCCGGTTCGTCAGCGCTCCTTCTCGTGGCGGTGACGATGGGACTCTCATTGGCCCATGCCTTGGAATTTCCAGGCAAATCGCGGCTCGACGAGTCGACCTACCGGGCCGTGCAGGCGATCTATTATCCGGGTTTCACGATCGGGGGCCTCATTGGCGAGTTCGGGGCGATGCTTGCGCTTATCGTCTTCCTCATAGTGACCCCAACGAGCACTGAACGGTTCTGGTGGATTGCCGCAGCGCTGGGATTTCTCGTCATTGGTCATGCGACCTACTGGGTGGTCACGCATCCCGTGAACGCGGCTTGGCTGAAGGACACCAGCGTGAGGATTTACTTTCTGCTGACCGGGTTTACTCTTGCTCAGGCGGGTTATCAGACCCGGCCGATTCCAGACCTCGAACCTTCTGAAAAGATCCGAACCGAACGCATTGCGGGCCGCGGCTATACGGCCACCGAGCGCCTTGACCTGCCTGCGACATGGGATTTCGACGCGAGTTTTGCGTTCGGTATTTCGCTCATCCTGGATGGCGTCGAGGCAACCGTTTCTAGAA
>WHTP01000029.1 GCA_009377695.1 Hyphomicrobiales bacterium
CGATCTTGGCGCTGCCGGACGTCATCGCGCTGGACCGGAAAAGAGTGCGTCAGCGTTTTGAGCAACGTTTCTCCGCGCTGCGCATGGCGAAGGACTATATCGACGTGTATCGCAGACTGCTTGGATCGTCGAAATCCGCTAGCAGCGAGGAGCGGGAGACCCGACATCAATCGCCGGACATCAATTATGCAAACAACTTTAGGCCTCAAATTGCTTAGGCAGGAATCAACTGCGACCCTGATCGAGGAGGTTCCGGAGGCCCCCTTCTACATCCCGGGGACGGGATCCTCCACGCGGCCCCGCCGAACCCTCAAGCACGGCGATTGCTTCGTCGTGCTCGACAGCCATGCCGACGTCGGGGCGGCACCGGGCGGGCCCGACGGCATTTTCTTTCGCGATACCCGTCATCTCTCGCACCTGGAGATGCTGCTCAATGGCCAGCAGCCCCTGCTGCTCGGCTCAAATGTCCGGGACGACAACTCCATCCTCACCGTCGACCTGACCAACCCCGACATCTATCTTGATCAGACGCTCGTTCTGCCAAAGGACGCCCTGCACGTCGTGCGAACGCTTTTTCTTTGGCGCGGCGCCGTCTATCAGCGCCTGCGCATGCAGAACCACGGCGAAGGACCGTTCGACGTCCGACTCACGCTCGCCTTCGCCAGTGACTTCGCCGACCTGTTCGAAGTGCGGGGACTGCAGCGCAAGCGCCGCGGTACCGCGACTGCGGAGATTTGCGGCAAGACCGAGGTCGCACTGAACTACCTGGGCCTCGATGGAAATCGCCGCCGCACGACACTGCTGTTTGACCCGGCGCCGGAGCGCCTCTCCAGCAGCGTCGCATCCTACGCATTCGAACTGCAGCCCAAGGAATGCCGGTTCATCTACGCGACAGTGAAATGCGACCGCGGCGCCGAGGAAAGCCGCCCGCTTGCGTTTAGGACGGGCCTGCGCGCGGCATTCCACGAGCACAAATCCGCAAGCGGCGGCATAGCGACGATCTCCACCTCGAACCAGGTATTCAATGAGGTGGTGTGCCGTTCGATGGCCGACCTTGCGATGTTGACGACCCTCACGCCGCAAGGACCTTACCCGTACGCCGGCATCCCGTGGTACTCGACCACATTCGGCCGCGACGGGATCATCACCGCGCTGCAGATGCTGTGGTGCGATCCTCAAATCGCTAGAGGCGTGCTGCGGCGACTGGCCGCGCTTCAAGCCAGAGATATTGATCCGCTGGCCGACGGCGAACCCGGGAAAATCCTGCACGAGATGCGCGGCGGCGAGATGGCGGCACTGCGCGAGGTTCCGTTCGGCCTGTACTACGGTAGCGTCGATGCCACGCCGTTGTTCGTGATGCTGGCGGGGCTCTACGCCGAGCATACCGGCGACATCGAGACGCTGCGCGAGCTATGGCCCAACATCGAAGCGGCACTGGGCTGGATCGACGGGCCGGGTGATCCCGACCGTGACGGCTTCGTCGAGTATCACCGTTCAAACGAAACCGGCTTGGTCAACCAGGGCTGGAAGGATTCTCACGACGCGATTTTCCATGCAGATGGTTCACTCGCGCAGGGGCCGATCGCGCTCTGCGAAGTGCAGGGCTACGTCTATGCGGCGAAGCGCTTGGCGGCGCGCGGTGCCCGGCGGCTCGGCAAGCTCATGCTCGGCGAGGCGCTCGATGCCCAGGCTGCAAAGCTGGCCGAACGATTTGAGGCGGCATTTTGGTGCGAGGACATCGGCACCTATGCGCTCGCGCTCGACGGGCAGAAGCGGCCGTGCCGTGTGCGGACCTCCAATGCCGGTCAGGTGCTGTTCAGCGGAATTGCCGCGCCGGACCGAGCAGAAGCAGTCATGCGCGACCTGATGCGACCGTCATTTTTTTCCGGTTGGGGAATCCGTACGCTGGCGCGCGAGGAGCCTCGTTACAATCCGATGTCGTATCACAACGGCTCGGTCTGGCCGCACGACAATTCGCTGATCGCGGCGGGCTTCGCGCGCTACGGGCACAAGAGCGCGATCGATCGCGTGTTCAAGGGACTGTTCGATGCCGCGAGCTACATGGACTTGCGGCGTTTGCCCGAACTCTATTGTGGCTTCCAGCGCGGACGCCAGCGCGGGCCAACGCTCTATCCGGTTGCCTGCTCGCCGCAGGCCTGGGCCGCCGGCACACCGCTCTTGCTCCTTCAGTCTTCGCTGGGTCTCGAATTTGATCCGGACCGCAATGAAATCCTGTTACGCAACCCGCGGCTGCCGCCATTTCTAGAAGAGGTCATTCTGCGCAACCTGCGTCTTGGCCAATCGATAGTAGACGTGATGCTGCACCGGCACGGTGCTGACGTGTCGCTCCAAGTGTTACGCAACGAGGGGCGCATCAGGATCGCGGCAGTATATTCGTGACGGTCGCTGGCGTCATGTACAGCGAAGACGCATTACGACGCCGCAAGCAAGGAGCTGCATGCTTATTTCTCGACTCCTATTGTGCTTCGCATCTGAGCCCCCAAATTAACAATACAGACGAGCGGCGGCTTGTCTGAAGGCTGCCCAAAAAACGGCGACGTACCGAAGTCTCCGCTCCAATCAACTGGCAGCATTGGTGCCGTCGGCAGGCACAATCACTCGATAACTAAGTTGCGTTCGGCGCGGGTGCCGTCGGCGCCCGGTTCCGTACGTGTGCGGGCGCGGCGCTGATTGCAGCGCCGTCCTCATATCCGCGTCGGGTTGTCCGGAGATGCTTGGCAACTTGAAGCCGCAGTCTGATCGCCAAGATCCAATGCGATTGCAACCTCCTAAAGACCACCAGGCCCCTGATGACCGTTCCCCTCTACATCAATGAAAACAAATCTGACATGCGCGGTATCAAGCCGGTTGGTACGCCCATGGATGGCGATGGCAACCTCGTCTCGAGAAATGCGTCGAGGGGGACAAGCACCCGACGACTGGATCAATGCCGTCCGGGGTGTTTTGACGGCCAAATGAGAAACGTCTCAACCAGCAACCGATCGGCGTTCAGGGCGGCGTCCGTTGGTCCAACTACAACCGCCCCTCAAGGATGAGTGTCATGACCGAATCCACAAAAGCCCGGACCGCCAACCCGGCGACCGGAACGGCGACCAACCCGACGCCGAAATTCGGCTCGGCGGAAATGCCGGCGTCGATGCATGAGATGGCTGACAAGGGCATGGCCCAAGCAAAGGACAACTTCAACAATGCGAAGGCCGCCACCGAGGAAGCCGCCCACGTCTTCCAACAGACCTATACCGTCGCCGCCAAGGGCGCCACGGATTACAACCTCAAGGTTTTCGAGATCGCCCGTTTCAATACCAACGCCGCTTTTGACTACGCTCGCGAGTTGCTGGGCGTGAAATCCCTATCGGAGTTTGTTGAGTTGTCGAGTGCGCGCTCGCGCCAGCAATTTGAAACCATGACGGCGCAGAGCAAAGAACTTGCGACACTGGCTCAGAGGGTCTCGAGCGAGACCGCCGAGCCGCTGAAGACCGGAATTTCTGGTGTGTTCAACAAGGTCGCCTGAAATTTCGGTCTGGCGTTGGTCCGACAATTGAGTGCGTCCGGCGCGTTGAGGCGCAAACCGGCTAAGGGCCTGTCTCGTTAGGCCGCATCGTCGAGCAACTTACGCATCACTGTCGGAGTAGTGACGGGGCAAACACCAGGAGCATGATGAAATGTGGTCCTATGTCGAGATGTTGTCGCCCTTATTGACCGTCGCGTTGGCTGCTGCGATCTGCGTTGGCGTGGTGTCATTTATCATGGGCCAGGCAAAACCTCATCTGTAGTCCGCGCTCGTGCAGCGTCACACGCAGCGAACCACAAGGAGCGTCTCGATGGCGATGAATATGATTGGCGAGGTCCAGCTCCCAGCAACCCGTGAAGCGGTGTGGGCGATGCTCAACGAACCCGCCGTGCTGAAAGGCTGCATTCCGGGCTGCGAGTCGCTCGACAAAGACTCGGACAATGAATTCCGGGCGGTCGCCACAATCAAGATCGGCCCCGTCAACGCGCGCTGGAAAGGGAAAGTGAGGTTCTCCGACCTCGATCCCCCTAACAGCTACCGCATCTCCGGAGAGGGGGAGGGTGGGGTCGCCGGATTTGCCAAGGGCGGCGCCAAGATCTCTCTCGCCCACAAGGATGGTGGTACATTGTTGTCCTACAACGTCGAAGCGCAGATCGGCGGCAAGCTTGCCCAGCTCGGGCAACGTCTTATCAACAGCGCGGCGAAGAAGACCGCCGACGATTTCTTCGACAATTTCGCCGCCGCCGTCACGCCGAAGGTGTGATAGAATCGATGAGGAAGCTCTAATGCAGGGCATTGCACTCGCTTAATCTCAACGATCATCGGCAGCTGCCCTGTGCCAGGCGTCGATGGCTGAGAGACCCGTCAAGCTCCCGCCTGTCCGGCAAGGGACATTGACGTGGTCGAAGCACTTCAAATTCGTACAATGCCAAACGGCAGCAACTGGAATTGGGAAGTTGTAAGCCGAGACCACGAAATTCTTGCGCGGTGTCTCTGACAAGCAAGTCGATGCCCTTGCAGATGCCGAATTTGCGGTATCGAAGGTCCCGCCAGCGATGCAAACATAGTTGACTGATCTTCCGGTATGAGTTGCCCCCCAGCGCGGGGTTCCAGGCCATCCCGCGGCTAGCAACCAGCACTCTAATGCAAGGGGATGAGTTGAAGCTGGTGTGTGAACCGCCGATTCCCGGCAATCCAACCGACGCTAGACTAGGAACGAAATGAGATGGGTGAAGTGGTCAATTCTGCTCAGCCCGCGAGACGTCGTGCGAGTAAGGTGGACGGAGGTGATGCCAAATCAATTTCAAGTGCATTCTAGATAGCCACTGAGATGCATCATCATTCGCCGACCAGCCGTTGGTAGATAGGTGATGTTGAAGGATCAAAACGCGACTTTAGCCCCGTGTCCATCCAAGGCCCGCGATTGGACGCAGATTCTCGCGCGCTATCGCACACCGAGTCCTGTGCGCGGCATGGTCGAGCTCGCGATCACGGCGGGGCCGCTTGTTTTGCTCTGGTTTCTGATGTGGGCAACCCTTGATTTTGGCTACTGGCTCTGTCTGCTGCTCGCGGTGCCAGCGGCCGGCTTTCTTGTGCGGTTGTTCATGATCCAGCACGATTGCGGCCATGGCGCTTTCTTCCGCCATCGCCTTGCCAACGACTGGGTCGGCCGTTTGATCGGCGTGCTGACGCTCACGCCCTACGACTTCTGGCGACGCACTCATGCAATTCACCACTCGACTTCCGGCAATCTCGATCGTCGTGGAACGGGTGATATCGATACACTGACCGTGCATGAGTACCTCGCTCGATCCAGATGGGGTCGGTTGCGCTACCGCGTCTACCGCCATCCGATCATCATGTTCGGGATCGGCCCTGCCTATCTGTTCATCGTGCAGCATCGACTTCCGGTCGGCCTCATGCGCGGCGGTTGGCAGCCATGGCTCAGCACCATGGCGACCAACTTCGCAATCGCGGCTCTCGTCGCGACGATGATATGGTTGATTGGCGTCGGGGCATTCCTGCTCGTGCATCTACCGATCATGCTTCTCGCGGGTTCGATCGGGGTGTGGCTGTTCTATGTCCAGCACCAGTTCGAGGACACGGTTTGGGCTAATGATCGAGCCTGGAACCTGCACGAGGCGGCGCTTCACGGCAGCTCCTACTACGACTTGCCGCACGTGTTGCGATGGTTCACCGCCAATATCGGCGCACACCACATCCATCACTTGTGCAGCCGTATTCCCTGTTATCGACTACCGCTGGTCTTGCGCGATTACCCGGACCTCAGCGGCATCGGCCAGCTTACGTTACTCCAGAGTTTTAGGTGTGTGCGGCTGGTGCTGTGGGACGAAGGCCTGCAGCGACTCATCTCTTTCCGTGAATTGCGTCAGCGTCATGCCTTAGCTTGAGGATGACGAAAGCTTCATGAACCGCACAATCGGGGCCCCTTCAGTTTTGTCCGTTCCCCCTGCTTCGGCGAAAGGAAATCACGTGGCCGGTCAAGAAACGCCGCCCGAAGCAGGAGCTTCGTCGGCGTGTTCTGATTGCGGAACAGAGATGGTCATTATCCATATCGCGCCAATTTTTTTCGTCCGTGAATTCGAGGAATTCACGCTCGCATGTCAGAAGTGCGGTTCTACGAAAACACTCAAGATCAAACGAAGCTGACAATCCCCGCTGCGGCCTGCCAAAAGAGTGTGTCCTCGGGTGCTGACTGGCCGGGGCTGCCCGAGTTCACGGGCTTACTGAATATTATCTGACGTTGGGAGGTCGCTTGTGGTGACGCCGCAATCCGGCATTCGCTCACCGCGCTTGGCGTGTTCACTGCGCATCCCGCCGCCTTCGTGATTGTCGCGGCCTATGGCGTTCTCTGGTTTATCTTTCAGCCGAGCTCGTTCGATTGGCACGGTATCGCCACCTTGCGGTCTGGCTCATGACGCTTCTTATCCAGCGCGCCGAGCGCCGCGGCACACAAGCTATCCACGCAAAATTGGACGAGCTGCTGCACGCGCAGGCCTCGCCAGGCCGAGAGTCTCGGCTTGATCACTACCGAACTCGTCATGAATGCCCTGAAGCATGCGTTCTCCGGCGGCAATGCCGCCGAAGGTCAGATCACCGTCGCGTACGACGTCGAGGGAACGAATTGGAAGCTTTCGATCGTTGACAACGGGGTTGGCAGGCCAGATGGGGTCTTTGCTCAACCAAAAAGCGGGCTCGGTACGGGCATCGTCAAGGCGCTGGCGCAACAGCTTGGTGCCCAGGTTGAAACTTTGGCCAGTGCAAAGGGCACAACAGTGTCGGTCACTCATGCCACTTTCTCGACGAAGGCAGTCCGAGCCGTATAGTTGGTGACGAACTCCATCGATTCCGCACTCAAGCAGTCGTGCAGGCTTCCGCCTCGGGTCAAGCACGTCATTTCGAACGACGCACTATGACTGCTTCAGCTCAATGACAGGCAAACAAAGCGTCGTCCAGCCGTCCAATCAAGCGTGGGCTGTTGGGTGGCGAACCAACGTGCCGATGAGCAGGTGGACACGCGTCGAATGATACGAGGGTCTCGGGCTTTGTAACGCTCTCTAAACCGAGGTTTACAATGAAAGTTATGAACTAAAACGATTGTGATGCGTTTGTTATGCAGAGACTACAAACATTTGTATGCAGAGACTACAACAGGAGATTATTATTATGCGGAAACTCATGATGGGTGCGTTCAGTGCGGCTGCGATTGCAATCGCGGGCCCGGCGGCCGCCCAGGTTCATGTTGACGTACCCGGCGTTGGAGTGCACGTCGGATCAGGTGATCAGCATCACCGTGGCTACCGCGGCGGTTACCGCGCACGCGCGCAAGGCGACTGCAGAAAAGTCACGACGCGCACTGTTCGCCCGAATGGTACGGTCGTCATCAGGAAGCAGACGCGCTGCGACTAACTTAGATAACGCAGAACAAGGGCCCTTGGCATCACCAGGGGCCTTTAAACTATTTGGTTGGTAAACTGCTAAATCCTTTTATCCCGTATCTTGTACGTGTAGCCAGCCCATGACCCCGGCTGGATTTTCACCCCTCAAGAAAGTGGCCGAATGCAGCCAACGGGCGAACACGGTCGCAGATGATCTTGGTAATCGCCAGCATGGGCACAGCGAGGATCATGCCCGGAATACCCCACATCCAGAACCAGAAGACGAGCGAGATGATGACGAGGACGGGATTGAGGGTGAAACGTCTGGCCAGAAGCATCGGCGTTACAGTCTCGCCCTCAATCAAATGAATTCCAAGGTAAAGCCCCGCAGGAAGCAGCGCTAGCCAAAGCGTGTCAAAGGTCAACATGCCAGCGAGAAGAAAAATCATCACGCCCAAAGCGGTGCCGAGGATTGGCACGTAGTTCAGCAGAAAGGCCACCGTCCCCCAGAGGACCGGGTCGCCCACCCCGTCAGCCACATCGCCAATGCTACAGCGATACCGACTGCCGCGTTCAGGACCGTGATCGTAACCAGATATGCGGAGATGTCGCTTTCGATCTGTTGCGAGATTTCGACGACTTGGCGCTTGCTGCTGAAGCGCGGCATTATCTCGACGAGGCGGTGTAGGAAGATATCGCCAGACACGAGAAGGAAAAAAAGAAACAGTACAGTCGTGAACAAGCCGCTGGCAAAGTTCCGGGTCCCCGTGAATAGCTTCGTCAGAAGAGCTGGGCCTTGCGCCGAGGCCGCCGGAGGTGATGACCCCGTTCCTCCGAAATCTTCCACCTGCTGCAAAAACCGTTGCAGTGTATCGATGGGTTCTCGCATGAAGCTGAGCCGCTCCTGCAGCCGAGGAATGCCCTCCGGAAGCTTGGCTGCCCAGGTGCCAGCGGGGCCTGAAATGGCGGTACCCAAGCCGACGATCGTTCCGAATAGCGCAAAAATCAGCAGCAGCGCCGCGAGGATTCGCGGTACGTGCAACTGGTCCAATAGGCGCATGGCTGGCTGTAGCAGGAGGTAGAGAACGATAGCAAAGACCAATGGCAATACGATCTCGCTCGCGACATAGGCCGTTGCCAGCAGCGCAAGGACGAATAGACCACCAAGGAATATGATTGTCGGATCTGAAGGCAGGGGCATTTCGTCCGGCTCTTCTGCCGGCGGTACGACTTTGGGCTCCTGATCGGTAGGTGCCATATTCAACGCTGAATCGATGACTGCTGCGTGCTCACTATCCATCTTCCTTGCGGGCCCCACGGTAGGCCCTGGCCCGTTCCGATCCACGAGCCAAAATTGTCTCGCGCGATGAGGGCCTGTTGCCGCGGTGCCGGGCATGGTCGTGGCGACGTTACAGCATCTCAAGGCGCTGCGGCCATGCGGGGTCAAGCCCGGCATTGGTACGCAATCCGACCAGCGCCGTAACTATCCGCATTCGAAAAGTTCCGCCGCAAAACTAGGCTCAGCGAATGTCCAGTGAAACGCCTCGAAGCGACAAGAACAAGGGCGGTCACGAAGGCCGCCCTTGTCGAGTTGAGCCGTCGCTCTCGTGGTCACACGTTGATCACGGCTACGATCTTGTGATTGCGGTCCACGATAATGATCTGATCATTGACAACAAAGTACATGTGTCCACGCCAGTCCGGGTGGACGTCGATCATCACTTGCGGAACGGCGACGATTCGCACGCTCGTTGGAACGGCCGTGCCGACGTTGATTGAGAAATTGACGTTGGTTGCGCGCGGGGCGTTGCTGCCCTGGAGCACCGTTGTACGGATATGGGTGCGCTGCTCGGTCGTGAACTTGACTGAGCCCCCGGAGCCCCCGGCCTTCTGCTGGGCGCCCTGCTTATCCTGACCCTTTTGGGTCTGCTCCTTCTGGGGCGGCTGGGCGGGGGCTTGGCCCGGCGGCGGTTGCTGACCTTGGCCTTGCGTTTGGCTTTGGCCTTGGGTTTGGGGCTGTTCCTTTTTTGGCTGCTTGCCCGGTCCCTGACTTGGCGGGCTTTGTTCCGCACCGCTACCGGGCGCCTGCGTCTGCGTGCCTTGCGCGGCGGCGATCACGGTCCCGGCTAGGAGCGCGGCGGCTGCCGTAGTGATCAGATAGACATTTGTTGTTTTCATGAAACTCTCCAAAGTATTGTTGAGAACAAACGCTGCAGTATTGCTGAGATCAAACACTGCGCCGCTGCGATCGTTCCAATGATCGAACGCGGCATGGCCGACACCCACGCCCAAGCCCGCGCGGAGGCAGAGAAAGCAAATCTGCGAACCCAACCGCCCGCGCATTGTTGGGCGGCTCGGATCGCCTCGATTGGGGAAGATCTGCCCGCCTAGGGCGGCGCGCCGTCACGATTGCTCAGGAAGTTCATGTGCCAGGCGCGTAGCGTTTCGGCGTAATGCATACGAAGAACTTCGATGTCGCTGACGATAAAGCCCGCCTGCTCAATCGGCAGTAGTATCTCGGAGAGGGCGGGCATGTAGCCGCCGGGGAAAGTGTAGCGCCACACCCAGGCGTTGGTGCTCGATGGCCCGCCGCAGCGCCCGATCGTATGCAGCACCATGACGCCATCATCCTTCAAGAGTTCATGGCATTTCCGGAAGAACGCGCCGTAGTGACGTTTGCCGACATGCTCGAACATGCCCACCGATACGATGCGGTCGAACTGCTCGGAAAGCTGCCGATAATCCTGGATCAAGAATTCGCATGGGAGTCCTTCGGCGGCCGCGCGATGCTGGGCGATCTTCACCTGCTCGTCGGACAGGTTGATGCCGGTGACCGACGCTTGCGAGGTGCGCGCGAGGTGGAGGCCAAGGCCGCCCCAGCCGCTGCCGATATCAAGCACCCTGAGTTTGGGCTTGAGCAGCAATTTCGCGGCAAGGTGCCGCTTCTTCGCAAATTGTGCGTCCTCCAGTGAGGCGTTCTCGCTCTCGAAATAGGCGCACGAGTATTGAAGGTCAGAATCCAAGAACAATCGATAGATGCGATAGTCGATATTGTAATGGTGACGCGCGTTGCGCTTCGCTCGCCCGAGGTTGTTGTCGTAGAAAATCTGCCGGACAATCGACCGCGAATTCGCCAGGATGCGCCTCCAGACGGACGGTTGCGCGCGACTGACATTCTTGACCGTCAGATCGAGAAAGTCCGCAAGAGATCCTTCTTCGACGACAAGGCCGCCATCCATATAGGCCTCGCCGAGGCGCAGTTCGGGATCGACAAGGACGGCAAGTTGCGAGAAGCCTGACGTGAAGCGGACCGCGACCGGCGCGCCTGAACCGTCACCAAAGTAAAACGTGGTCCCGCGCGCGGTTGTGACGCGAAGGTTTCCCACGCGAATTATTCTAGCCAATGTCGCTCGAAGCAACCGATCCATCGGCAGCGTCCTACCGCACCCCATATTTAGGACATGGGGTCGAGTTAGGACAGGACATTACGCAAATTGCGATCGCACGCGCATGGCGGAACCTGTGCAGAACGGCCAGCCGGAACGATCATCATCGCGCGGCCTCCCGGTCCAGCACATGCCGGCGAAACGCATCCGGACCGCTACCGGCCGGCGCGAAGACGCAGCGGCCGTCGGACAGTTCCACGGCTGTCATGCCGTCGGGCGGCTGCAAGAGATCGTGCAGAACAACCGGCGTCGATGATGCGGCGACACCTTCATCGGCCACCGCAACCGGCGCGAGCTTCGCGCGCTTGCCCTTGCCGAACCCAAGCTCGGCCCGCCAGCGGAACACCCATGCTGGTGACGATGCCGTGCCGCCGTGCAACCGACGATACGGTCTCCCGAGGGTGCTCGGTCTCCAGCACTATGGCGAGATTTTCTTCGGCGCTGAAGCTGCGGCGGTTCTGCTTCTCTAGTGTCGGCGGATCGTCATTCGGCGCGGCTGTCAAGGGGGATTCAGTCGCGCCATTCTTAGCACTAGCCTTAGCACCAGTGCTTATTTGCGGGCGGGCACTCGGATGAAGGAACGCCCGCCAATCGATCTCCACCTCTCCATCATCGAGACGGTCGCGCCATTTCTTCAGGCTCGTCGGCGAAAAGCTGCAACCCGGCTGCATAATCGCGAACACTCATGCCGCTCCAGTTCATCGCCTCCACATGCATCGCCCAGAACGCCTGGACCGCACGCGAGCGCATGTCCGTGCTCACCGCATAGTGTCGCCTTTGGCGTTTCTTGATCCTCTTCTCGCGCGCTTCGAGACGCTTCTGACGGCGCAATTCAGCCTGATATTCCGTGTGTTTACGCGCAATCTCCTTGTCGGCCAGATACTTCATCCAGCGATCGAACGTGCTCTTCGTCAAACGGTGCTGGACGCAATAGTTCGTGCGATCCATGCCGCTGCGCTGCCACGCTTCGATGTGAACCAGCCAGAAGGACTGACACGCTTTGTTCTCGAAGTGTCTCAAATTCACCGGAGGTCCTCCCATGTACGAGAGAACCCGATATGGTCCGACATTGCACCACGAGAGACAGTGTCGGGACCGGACGCTTACCAGACCACCGGGGATCGCAAGATTAAAGCAAACTGGCGTTTGCGGCCTTCTGCGAAGGCCAGGCGGTTGTCTGCACGTTGGGTCTTGCACCTCACATGCGACACCGTCCTCGTCCACGCGAGGCGCATTGCACCGAAGAGCGCAAGTATTTCATCGCTGTCGTGCGAGGCGTCGTGGTGCGAGCTTGAATGAGTGGATCGTCGGCGCAATCTGCCGACCATGACGCATGATGAAGCCTTCGACTTCCGACCAAGACCTGGCCGCGTGCGCGATCGCGGCGGCCGTGGAAGCGATTCCCGGTCCTTCGTGGCCCAGGTCATGCGGGCCGCGACCAAAGCCAACGGCGGTCCGCTGACGCTTGCCGAGATGCGGGGCGAGCGACAGTTCGGCAGTGCGCGGAAGCGGCCCAGAAAGGGAAGGTGCTCCCGGATCGGTCGAGGCCAGGCAGTCGCCGATCGGCTCAAACGGATGGCCGCCGAGCGCGCGCCAGCGCAGCGGATGCGCAGGGTCGTGGTCAAGGCGCGGATCGTGCGCCTCAAGGTCGGTAGCCGGGCAGCCGACGCCCACATCCGTTACCTGCAACGCGACGGCACGACGCGGGACGGCGAGCGCGGCCAGCTCTACGGTACCGACACCGACGCGGCGGACGGTAAGGCCTTCACCGAACGCGGTCGGGAGGACCGCCACCAGTTCCGCTTCATCGTCGCCCCAGAGGACGGCGATCGGCTCTCGGATCTGCGCGCCTTCACCCGCGATGTGATGCAGCAGATGGAGGAGGATCTCGGCACCCGGCTCGATTGGGTCGCGGTCGAGCACTTCAACACGGGCCACCCGCACAGCCATGTCATCGTCCGCGGCCGCGACGACCGGGGCAAGGACCTCATCATCGCCCAGGACTACATCACCGACAGTGTGCGGCTGCGCGCCCAGGAGCGGGCGACACTCGAGCTTGGCCCGGAGACCGATCATGAGCTGCGGGCCAAGCTCAGAGCCGAGGTCTCGGCCGAGCGCTTCACCCGCATCGACCGCGCCATATTGGAGGAGGCTGCGGAGCAGGTGCTTGACCTGCGGCCTCAGTCCGGCCAGGTCCGCGGAGACTTCGACCGGTCGCTGCGCATCGGCCGGCTGCAGACCCTGGAGCGCTATGGGTTGGCCAGGCAGACCGAGCCAGGGGTGTGGACACTTTCGGAGCGGCTTGAGCCGACCATGCGGGAGCTCGGCGAGCGCGGCGACATCGTGAAGGCCATCAATCGGGCGCTCGCCGCGCGCGGCCAAGAGCGCGGACCTGAAGCGGTCAGCCTGCATGGCGAAGAGATCGGGACGCCCATCGTCGGCCGCGTGATCGACAAGGGCCTCACCGATGAGTTCGGCGACCGCATCGGTGTCGTTATCGACGGCATCGACGGGCGGGTTCACCATGCGTCGTTGCCGGACTCATCGACTGCCGCGGACGCGTCCATCGGCGCCATCGTCGAAGTTGGCCGCGCAAATTCCCAACGTCTGGCCGACCGCAACATCGCCGCAGTCGCCCGCGGCACCGGGGTCTATCGTCCAAGCGAGCACCGGGCGCTCGCAGAGGGCGACAATATCCGTGTCCCGCGCGGTAGCTACGACGCCTATGTCGGCGCACACGTCAGGCGGCTCGAAGCACTTCGCCGCGCCGGCATCGTGGAGCGGCTTGATGCCGACCGCTGGCTGATCCCGGAGGACTTCGAGGCCCGTGCCGCCGTCTATGAGGCTGCCCAGGGGCGCCGGGCCCAAATGCGCGTCCTCTGCGCTTACGACCTCGACCGACAAGTGACCAGCGACGGCGCGACCTGGCTCGATCGCCAGCTCGTGAGCCGCGACCGCGGCTCGTTGGCGACGAATGGGTTTGGCGCCGAAGCGCGCCAGGCGCTCGAACGGCGCTCGGACGAGCTGGTCCGGCAAGGGAATGCCAGCCGGACAGCGCACGGCCAACTGAGGATCAAATCCGACCTCATTGGGACCTTGGCGCGCCAGGAGGCGGAGCGCGTTGGTCGGCAACTGGCAGCCGACCGCGGCCTCACTTTCCAGCCCATTCATGAGGGGCAAGCTGTCCGGGGTAAACTTCTTGGCTCGGCCCAACTGGCCAGCGGGCGTTTTGCCATGATCGACGATGGGCTTGGCTTCAGCCTCGTGCCGTGGCGGCCGGTGCTCGACAAGGAGATCGGTCGCCAAGTGATGGGCGTGATGCGCGGCGGCGATATCTCCTGGCAGCTCGGTCGCGCCAGAGGGCTCGGCATTGGCCTATAGCGCCGGAGGCGGCGTTGGATTGCCGTGCCAAGCTACTCGGCGGCGACCAATCGAGCTTTCCCATTGTGCTTTGTTCCGGGCGGAGCGGCTCGATTTGCACCGGACCGGTGTCGGAAGGGTCGGTAATTTCCGAGCTTCGTATTCGACCTGTAGCGTCCGTCGTCGAAGCCTGCCGGCTTGGCAACGGGCGCTTTCAACGGGGCGGTGAACTGCGCTGTCGCCAGGTTGTCCGCGGGTTGTGGAGTGGTTCGCTGGCCAGAAAGTACGACGCGTCGGCGTGACGCGACAGTCTCGGCAGCAGCTCGAACCGGATCGTCCTCGGTGTGGACGTATCGCATGAACTGAGTGACTGTCTTGTGCGCCGTGAGCTGCATTCCGACTTTCACCGGCACACCGGAATTCGCAATCTCAGTGGTGGCGCGGTGGCGGATGCCATGCGTTCCCACGTGTGGGATTTCCACTCGCTCGAGGATACGCTTCCAGCCTGCAGAGTAGGTGTTCTGGGACATTGGTCGTTCTGGCTTGAAGATGGACGGTACGACGTAGGGCGAACCTTCCAAGCGCGGTGCGTTCGAAAGGAGCCCGAAGACGTCCTCGCTCATGGGTTTCGAGATTTCGCCGGTCTTGCTGTCTGGCCAGACGACGCGACGATTTACGAAGTCGACCCACTTCCATTCCATGCTGATGATTTCAGACATGCGCGCCGCAAAGGCGAACTGCAGACGAATTCCGAGCGTGAGGAACGGGTGCTCCAGCCCCTCCAGATCGGCGCGCTCGAGATAGTCGAACAGCCGGGCCATTTCATCGTCGGTGATCAGTCGCGTCTTGCCGCTCTCCGGGTACTTTGGGATGTGACGACATGGATTGGTGCCGTCGTCGCGGAAACCCCAGACCTCGGCCATGTTGAACATCTTGCGCAGGCAGGAGAGGACGCGATTAGCGGTCACGGGCGTGTTTTTCATCCGCGTGACGAGGCTCGACACATCCGACCGAGTGACCGCACGCACCTTGAGAGCGCCGAGTTTGGGAATGATGTGACGATCTATGTAGCCCTGGTTGCTTTCAACAGTTCGGGGCCGGTTCTTCGGTCTCGAGTAGTCTTCCATAAATTTGGTGCACAGCTCCTTCACACTCGGGGCGTCACGCGCGGCCGTCTTCTCCGCGCTTGGATCCTTGCCCTTGCGCACGTCGGCGAGCCAGTCTTGAGCAATTGAGCGCGCTTGCTCGACTGTGAGCTCGCCGAACCGGCCGATCGCCGGCTTCCGGCGCTCGCCTGCATTCGTGCGATACTGAACCATGAAGATCTTTCGGCCAGCGGGCGTCACCTTCAGGAGAAACCCAGGCACGACTGTGTCGCGCAGCTCGTACTCCTTGGCGCCGAAGGTCGCTGCGTCGACGGCAGTCTTTGTGAGTTTGATCTTGGCCATTCGAGTGCTGTCCCTTGCCAATATCCAGGGGCCAACTAGGGGCCGCCAGAAAGCCGGCTGCTTCGCAGTTCCTGCTACGCAAGATCGGTCGCTCTGGACAGAAAGCCTATCTATCTCAGGCGCTTAGCGAAGGAATTCGCGCTGCCGGATAGAAATAGGATAAGGGACAAACGCAGGCTTAAAATCCGTTGGGGGAAACCCCGTGCCGGTTCGAGTCCGGCCGTCCGCACCAGGGAAAATGGGCCTTTCCGTCGATCGGAGGGGCCTTTCTTGTGTCTGGCCCATGTTGCACATGCCGGATGTGTTCCCATTCCGTACCGGGTCGTTTTGGGCTGTCCCAGCGAGTCCGTGCGAGACGGATGCGACATGATTTGCTTTTCAGGCCGCGCCGCCGTGTGGGTGCGTGGTCGCGCTTGACCAACCAGACCGGCGGGTTGAACAGCGACACGCTGGGCGCGTCGGGCGGTGCCGAGATGCACCGACCAGTCAAACTTAGATGCTGCAGCATGTCGAAGCAGCAGGCCGCTGCGGTGACGGCATGGGCGAAGCAGCAGCCGGACGAGCCGACCTGGTCAGAGGCTGTTCGCAGGCTGGTCGATGTCGCGCTCAAGTAGTGACTGAATTCGGTTCGGAGACGATATCGATCAGTTTTTCTGGCAGCACGTCTTTGCGCCCGCAGGAGGGGTGCATGCTTTCCAGCCCTTAGGACACGGAAAGGCGTACTTCGAGGTGCACTTTGTCTTTGCGCTGCTACACTTCAGTTGCACGTTCCCACTTTGCCCCTTTAGCTTCGTGGGGTTGCCTCGCTTGATCTGCGTGTTCAATTGCTGTGTCGGCGGAGCGGCCTTCTGCATCCTTTCCTGTGAAACGGCGACCGGCAGCAGGAAGCCCGTGACCATCAGGGTTGCCAAAAGAACAATCGTCAATGCGCGCATCTTCGCCTCTCCTCCTTTGGATTGCCATCAATCGATGCAATCGATCGCTACCCGAGTCATAACCGCGGCCGGACGGCCCGGTCTTGGACGGGAACGACAAGGCTTGGCGCATGCCGACAAAATTCGCTCGACGCCCCGAGAGCGCGCCGCGATCATTGGTGGGCCGCCTGGTTGGGAAATCATTGCCAACAAGTGGTCGTAGCGCCCGAACCCTGGATTTCCATTGTGCGGAATTGTCCCGACCTCATACCAAGCACCCGGATCAAGTTGGCGCGCTGACCTGATCATTCCTTAGCGAGCCCAATCCTTTTACCTTCCGCCGCTCGTACTGGACGGGTTCCAGGGCGAACGGGTAGGAGTAGGATGTAGAGCATTTTTTTAAGGTAGTGCCGATGGCGCTTACGGAACGCAGATTACGGTCTATTCGACACTTGCCGATGACGCTGGTCGCGCGCATCCGTGACCTGGCGCTGAGCCAACAAAGCCATCAAGTTGCGATTTGCGCGATCTTCAAAGACGAACCCAAGAACCTGGGGGAATGGATCGCCTTTCACCACATGGTCGGCGTCGGTCATTTTTACCTTTACGACAACGGGAGCAGCGACAATTTCGAAGAGGTGCTGGCTGATCACATTCGGTCCGGATTGGTCACGTACATCAACTGGCCCGACTACCCCGGACAGATTTCGGCGTATCGAGATTGCGTAAAGCGCTTCTCTAGGCATGCTCGCTGGATCGCGTTCGTCGATATCGACGAGTTCCTGTTTTCACCGCAGCAGAAGGACTTGCCTGGAGTCTTGAGCCGTTTTGGCAATTGTCACGCACTGTTTATTCATTCCTATCACTTCGGCTCCGCTGGGCACCGAGAGCGGCCCAAGATGCAGACGACACAAGCCTATACGCTTCGCGAACAGATCCCGTCGTGCGGCAAAACAATCGCTAATCCGCGTCGGATCAGAGAGATTTCAAATCCCCACATGTTCCGATATTGGGGCTGGGGCCATCAAACGCTTAATACAGAGCGCCAGATTGCCGAACCGTTAGGTCAATGCCGGCCCGTCGACGTCCTGCGGATCAATCACTACTGGTCGCGTTCGCTCGCCGATCTGGAAGTCAAAATTGCACGAACGGACCCGCTCGCGAGGGTTGTAAGTGAGGATAATTATCGGAGACGCGAACAGAAATACAACGCAGTGGAAGATCGCACGATCATAGAATTGTCCGCACAATGCGAGGCCATCCAAAGCCGTTCCTGAGTCAAATCAATGTGCCAACGACGTCCCAAATCAATGGGCGAAATTCCGTGCCGCTTGCAAGTTCGAGCCTCCGCACCATGATGAGGGCCGCAGTATCGGCGTATTTTACGGGCATAGCGCCGCCCGGTACCGATTGTTTACGGCTGGGGTCTGTGATGGGTTGCTCTGCCGCCGAAGGATCCATGCAGGATCGGAGTTTCACCGCGACGCTGATACGCGCGATATCCACGCGCGCGATGTTGGTCGCGCTTGGCATGTTTGGCTTGGCGGCGTGTTCGACGTCGAACAATGTCGACGTGATGCTGTTCGCCGATCCCGGAAAATACGAGTATCACACCTGCGATCAGATATTGAATGCGGGTCACGCCGTGGCCCATCGCGCAACAAGGCTGCGGGAGCTGATCCACAAGGCAGAGCAGAGTCCTGGTGGCGCCCTGGTGGGTACGGTCGCCTATCGCGGCGAATACCGAACGGTGGTCGAGGAGCTTGCGGTGATCGACTCGGTATCGCGCCGTAAGAACTGCCTGACGCCGCCGACCTGGCGCAGCACCACGGCGATTCAATAGCAGGTCGCCATAAGAAGATGAGGCAAGACGGATTCCGGGCTCGCGGGCTGATAAGGCCCGCGCACCGGAATGACGAAGCCCGTCAGATATTCGCTTTCCGCAGCCGCAGCGCGTTCGCGACCACGCTCACCGAGGATAGTGCCATCGCGGCGGCGGCGATCGCCGGCGACAGCAACAGCCCGAAGACCGGATAGAGCAGGCCGGCCGCGATCGGCACGCCGGCGGCGTTGTAGATGAAGGCGAAGAACAGGTTCTGGCGGATGTTGCGCATGGTCGCGGCCGAAAGCCTGCGCGCATGCACGATCCCCATGAGGTCGCCCTTGAGCAGCGTGACATGCGCGCTCTCCATCGCGACGTCGGTGCCGGTGCCCATGGCGATGCCGACGTCGGCGGCGGCGAGTGCCGGCGCATCGTTGACGCCGTCGCCAGCCATGGCGACGACGCGCCCTTCGTGGCGCAGCCGCTCGACCACGGCCGCCTTGCGATCCGGCAGCACTTCCGCTTCGACCTCGTCGAGGCCGAGATAGCGGCCGACGGCCTCCGCGGTGGTGCGGTTGTCGCCGGTGAGCATCACCACGTGCAGCCCGGCTTGCCGCAGCGCAGTGAGCGCGTCCGGCGTCGTTTCCTTCACCGGATCGGCAATGGCGATGATACCGGCGATCTTGCCGTCGAGCGCCACGTAGACTGCGGTTGCTCCGTCGCGCCGTAGCCGCTCTGCGTCGGCATCCATCGCAGCGGTCGAAATCCCCAATTCGGACAGGAACGCCGCGTTGCCGATGACAGTCCGGCAGCGATCGACCACGCCGACCGCGCCTTTGCCGGGCGGCGAGTCGAAGCCCATCACGCGCGCGAGCTCGATTTTCCGTTCGATGGCGGCCGCAACGATGGCAGCCGCCAGCGGATGTTCGCTTGCGCGCTCGACGCTCGCCGCAAACCGCAGCACTTCGTTCTCGACAAAGCCTCGCGCGGTCACGATGGCCACGACCTTGGGCTTGCCTTCGGTCAGCGTGCCGGTCTTGTCGATCACGATGGTGTCGATCTTCTCCATGCGTTCGAGTGCCTCGGCGCTCTTAATCAGCACGCCGGCCTGCGCACCGCGGCCGACGCCGACCATGATCGACATCGGCGTCGCGAGTCCAAGCGCGCAGGGGCAGGCGATGATCAGCACGCTGACCGCGGCGACGAGTCCATAGGTCAAGCGCGGGTCGGGACCGAACATGGCCCAGGCGATGAACGCGAGGATTGCGACCGCGATGACGGCGGGGACGAACCATCCCGACACCTGATCGGCAAGCCGCTGAATAGGCGCGCGCGAGCGCTGCGCCGCTGCCACCATCTGCACGATCTGCGCGAGCAGCGTGTCGCGCCCGACCTTGGCTGCGCGCATCACGAACGAGCCCGAGCGGTTGATCGCGCCGGCGATGACCTTGTCGCCTCTCCCCTTGCTCACCGGCATCGACTCGCCGGTGACCATGGATTCATCGACTGCGGAGCGGCCCTCGATCAGTTCGCCATCGACGGGAATGCGCTCGCCCGGCCGCACCCGGAGTTGGTCGTTGACCACGACCTCATCGAGCGGCACCTCCCGGTCGGTACCGTCGCCCTCGATCCGTCGCGCCGTTTTTGGTTGAAGATCAAGGAGCGCGCGGATCGCGCCCGAGGTCGCGTCGCGGGCGCGCAGTTCGAGCACCTGCCCAAGCAAGACGAGCACGGTGATAACCGCCGCCGCCTCGAAATAGACCGCGACCGCGCCGTCATGGCCGCGGAAGGCCGTCGGGAACAGGCCGGGCGCGAGCGTCGCGATCACGCTGTAGCCATAGGCGACGCCGGTGCCGAGCGCGATCAGCGTGAACATGTTGAGATTGCGGGTGACGAGCGATCGCCAGCCGCGCTGGAAAAACGGCCAGCCGGCCCAGAGCACGACCGGCGTCGCGAAAATGAACTGCAGCCAGTTCGACAGCGTCTGGTTGATCCAGGCGTGCGCGCCGAAGAGATGCGCGCCCATCTCCAAAACGAAGACCGGAAGCGTCAGCACCAATCCGATCTTGAAGCGCCGCGTCATGTCGGCGAGCTCGGGATTGGGGCCGGTATCGGCGGTCGCGATCTCGGGCTCCAGCGCCATGCCGCAGATCGGGCAGGCGCCAGGGCCGATCTGGCGGATCTCCGGATGCATGGGGCAGGTGTAGATCGTGCCTTCGGCAACGGGCTCGGCGGCTTTAGCTTGCCCGCTCAGGTATTGATCCGGGTCGGCCGCAAACTTAACTCGGCATCCGGCCGAGCAGAAGTAATAAGGGCGGCCGTGATGGGTATGTCGATGCGGCGTCGTGTGCGGATCGACCGTCATGCCACAGACGGGATCGATGACGCCACCATGAGGCGCCGAGGGCGCGGCGTGACCATGCTGATGGTGAGGGGCGTGATCGCTGTCGTTGGTGGTCGGCATCGGGACGGTCCTTGCGGCGTTCTTGCGGAACATACCCTGGAGGGGTATATAAGGTCTATGCAGTCTCATGCCAAGGCGTCCGTTCTTAAACGCTTGAACCGGATCGAGGGACAGGTGCGCGGGCTTGCTCGGATGGTCGAGGAAGACCGCTATTGCATCGACATCGTGACCCAGATCTCGGCCGCGCGCGCGGCGCTGCGGCGCGCCGAGGAGGAGATTCTCAGGGATCACGTCGCCCATTGCGTCGAGCACGCGATCGCGAGCGGTAACAAGCGCGACCAGCGGCTCAAGATCACCGAATTGATTGACGTCCTCAGCCGTACCGAGCGTTGAGATTCGGATCAATCCGGCTGCCAGCCGTAAAGCCAGTCGTACCGCCGCAGCAGTCTGGTCCCGCCCATGGCGGAGATCGCAAGCGTGCGGAGCGCGCCGCCCATGTGATAGACGGTGCCGTTGCGGCGCGCCGCGATCTGCGTGCGCGCGGTGCGCTTGAGCCGCTTGGCTTCGTAGCTGCGTAGCGCCGCTGGCGCGTCAGCGGGCGCCTGCGCAAGGCAGGTCGCCAGCACTGCGGCGTCCTCTATTGCCATCGCGGCACCTTGGGCGAGGTAAGGCAACATTGGATGCGCGGCGTCGCCGAGCAGCGTCACCGGTCCCTGGCCCCAGTGCTTGAGCGGCGCACAATCATAAAGCGCCCACTTTTGCCACTGCGTGGCAGCGCCGATCAGCGCACGCGGCGCCGCGTGCCACCTGCCGGCGGAAAATCGCTCAGCTATCTCGGTGCGGTCGCCCGCGGCGCTCCAGCCAGCCTCACGCCAGTCGTCGCGCACGATTGCAACCACATTGACAAGACGTCCGCCGCGCACCGGATAATGGACAAGATGCGCGTGCCGGCCGAGCCAAAGATTGACGGTGGGGGCGCGCAGTGCCGGCGATACCACCTCCGCAGGCACCAGCGTGCGCCAAGCGGTATGCCGTGCGAAACGTGGCTCCTCGGCGTGAGTAAGGCGGCTGCGCAGTACAGACCACAGGCCATCGGCGCCGATCACCGCGCAGCCTTGGGCGTCGACCGCCTCCATATTCCTCCAGCCGGCGACGGTGACGCCGTTGCCGTGGACCGCGACATCCTCGACGCGGGTGCCGAGTTGCAGCGTGACCCGCCCGGTCGCCGCCATCTCTTCGTGCAGGACCGTGTGTAAGTCGCCGCGATGGATCACCCAGAAGGGTGCGCCGTATCGCTGCGCGGCGTCGGCCAGCGATGCCCGCGCAAGCACGCGGCCCGACCGTGCATTCATGACATTCAGCGCCTGCGGGGCGACGACATAGGGCGCCAGCCGCTCGCCGAGACCAAGCGCGATCAGCAGGCGCGACGCGTTCGGCGAAAGCTGGACGCCGGCGCCGATCGCCTCCAACTGCTCGGCTTGTTCGATGACGGAGACGAGAAAGCCGCGCTGGGCGAGGGCGACCGCCGCGGTCAGCCCACCGATCCCGGCGCCGGCGATGACCACGGTGCGCGGGGAGGTCACGGCTTGTCCTCCGTGGTTGCGGCCCCGATCAGGCGACCTCAGTTTCCTTTAGCGCGCATTCCGGCGGGCGCGCCGCATGGGCGTCGAGGCTCGCGTCGTAGCGGAACAGCGTCGAGCAATAGGGGCAGATGATCTCGGTTGCGTCGCCGCCGATGTCGAGGAAAACGTGGGGATGATCGAACGGCGGCACCGCGCCGACGCACATGAACTCCTTGGCGCCGATCTCGATGACCGGAACGCCGAGCGTGTTGTGAAAATGGGGAACGTAGCTCTCCGCCATGGTCCGATCCGTAGATTGAATGGGGCTGCCCGTTATTGTCGGATAAGCAACGACGATGGGCAACTCGCGTGCGCCGCACCATAGCCGCCCGGACTGATGATTCATAGGGTTAAGGCTCTCTCGTCGGTCATTCCGGGGCCGGCCGCCCGATCTCGGGTTTACCCGAGATCGGCATCAGTGCCCAAGTCGGCAACAGCCGACTTGGGTGGCCGGGAGCCCGGAATCCATACTCCCGGTTTTTCCGCATCTTTGCCACCGTGGTTATGGATTCCGGACAGCCGCGCGCAGTGCGACGCGGCTTCCGGAATGACGGGCGAGAGTTTTCCGCAGCCTGCTAAATGGCATAATTTGCGGGGCGGCATCTTGCCGGCGCAATCCGGCGGTACCAGTTTTGTTGAGCAAGCGGGGCGCGGCGGAGACCTTCCTAAGATGCACGGTTCGCGGATCGCATTGCCGCTCGGCGCGGCCATTGCTTGCGCGATCGCGGCGCTGACGTTCGTGCCGCGCGGCATCGAGTCCGACATTCTCCTAAGGGCGCAGGACGATCCGGTGCGCCTCGCCGACCATGCGCTCGACCGCTCTTTCAACGCCGAGATTGCCAGCCGCGAAATCGAGAGCGCGCTCAAGGCCCAGGACGCAGACCTCGCCCAGAGCTTTCTCGATCTGGCACGCGACCGCAACGTGATCATCGATCCGGCGCTCGCCGCGCAAGTCGAGGATGCCAATTCGGCGCAAGCGGCGGCCGTCCGCACCGCCGGCAGTTTCGCTCAGGGCTTTATCGTCGGCGAGCCGCAGGATTTCGTCGGCTTCGCCGGAACGGCACTCGGCGATCTGTTCGTGTTCGGAGACATCCGCGATGCGGTCCGCGAAGGCTCGCGCATGGCGCAAGGCGAGCCGGCCGATGAGCTGATCCTTGGCCTTGCCGGCGTCGGCATCGCGCTCACCGCGGGCACCTATGCCACGCTCGGCGCCGGCGTGCCGGCACGCGTTGGGTTGTCGGTGCTCAAGGGCGCGCGCAAGACCGGCCGCATGACCGCGCAGATGAGCCAGTATGTCGGCCGCTCGCTGCGGGAGACCGTGGACTGGGCGGCACTCCGGCACGCCGTCGGCAATGCCAGCATTGCGCAGCCGGCGACGGCCGTGCGTGCGGTGCGCGCGGCGGTGAAGGTCGAGAAGTCGCGCGATCTGGTACGGATGGTCGGCGACCTCGGCCGCGTGCAGACCCGCGCCGGCACCCAGGCGGCAATGGACGGGCTTCGCATCGCGCAGGGCCCGCGCGATGTGGCGCGTGTTGCGCGCCTTGCCGATGTCAAAGGCAATCGCACGCGCGCGATCCTGAAGATGTTCGGCCGCGGCGCGATCTTCCTCGCCGCCAGCGCATTCCATCTCGCATGGTGGATCTTGTGGGCGATCCTCACCGTGTTCGGCTTCATCTCCGCGCTCAAGCGTACGACCGAGCGCTGCACCGAGCGCTATTGCGAGCGCCGCCGCGCCAGGCGCGTCCGCGCGCTTGAGCGCTACGCGGCGATGATGGCGAAGGCTTAACGGCTGCGGCTTGGCGGTCTATAGCTCGCGCATGAACAGCTTCAGCAACAATGGCGTCGACATCGCGTATCTGGATGAAGGCGAGGGCGAACCAATCATACTCGTCCATGGCTTTGCCTCGACCAAAGAGGTGAACTGGGTCAATCCCGCCTGGGTGTCGACATTGACCCGGGCCGGCCGCCGCGTGATCGCGCTCGACAATCGCGGCCACGGCGCTTCGGCCAAGCTCTACGAGCCCGCCGCCTATCACAGTGCTGTCATGACCGAGGACGCGCGCGCGCTGCTCGATCATCTTCAACTGCCGCGCGCTGACGTGATGGGCTATTCGATGGGCGCGCGCATCTCGGCATTTCTCGCGCTCGCGCATCCGGCGAGGGTGCGCAGCGTGGTCCTCGGCGGGCTGGGCAGCCGGCTGGTGGACGGCGTCGGGCTGCCGGAATCAATCGCGGAGGCGCTGGAGGCGCCGTCGCTTGCTGACGTGCATGATGCACAAGGCCGAACCTTCCGGGCGTTCGCCGACCAGACCAAATCCGACCGGCGCGCGCTCGCCGCCTGCATCCGCGGGTCGCGTCAGACGCTGTCGCAGCAGGATTGCGCGCGCCTGACCATGCCGGTGCTGGTCGCGGTCGGCACCAAGGACGATGTCGCTGGCTCGGCGCAGGAGTTGGCGGCGTTGCTGCCGAATGGGCACGCGCTCGATATCCCGGGCCGCGACCACATGCTCGCGGTCGGTGACCGGGTGTTCAAGCAGGGCGTGCTCGACTTCCTGGCTCGCAGGCCTTGATAGTATTTTCCGCTAACCCCCTGGAGCCAGGCACTTTTGCCCGCCATATACGAATTGGCTGGGTGAGTGTGCTAGAATCACCCGTAAGGCACTATCAGTTGGAGTCGGTTATGGCGCAAAGACACGCACGAGCCGCGGATGCGCTCGACAAGGTTGATCCGGTCTGGGCTCGCATCCGCGACGAAGCGGAAATCGCTGTGCGCCGGGAGCCCGAGCTCTCGACTTTCATTTATTCGACGGTCCTGCATCACGACTCCCTCGAAGCCGCGGTCGTGCACCGCGTGTCGCAGCGCCTTGATCATCCCGACGTGCCCGCCGAGCTGATCCGTCAGGTTTACGAGGAAGCGCTCGACAGCGAACCGGCGATCGGGCTCGCGTTCCGCGCCGACATCGTCGCGACCTTCGACCGCGATCCGGCGACCCATCGCTTCCTCGAGCCGGTGCTCTACTTCAAGGGCTTCCATGCCGTGCAGACGCATCGGTTGGCGCACTGGCTCTGGCACAAGGAGCGCAAGGATTTCGCCTATTACCTGCAGAGCCGCTCATCGGCGGTGTTCCAGACCGACGTCCATCCGGCGGCGCCGATCGGTCGCGGCATCTTCCTCGACCACGCCACCGGCCTGGTCGTCGGCGAGACCGCGGTGATCGAGGACGACGTGTCGATTCTGCATGACGTGACGCTTGGCGGCACCGGCAAGGAATATTCAGACCGTCATCCGAAGATCAGGCGCGGTGTCATGCTGGGTGCGGGCGCCAAGATCATCGGCAATATCGAGATCGGGCACTGCGCGCGCGTTGCCGCCGGCTCGGTCGTGCTCAAGGCGGTCCCGCATAACACCACAGTCGCGGGGGTTCCGGCGCGGGTGATCGGCGAGGCCGGCTGTCCGGAGCCATCGCGCACGATGGACCAATATTTCCACCATGGCGATGGCTGATCGCACATATTGCCAGCACAGCCTCCGGCGTGGCACGGTCGCTCGACAAAGAAGGATATTCGCGTGGACGTGCAGGAAGTCAGGAAACTCGACGCCTATCTCAAGCGGCTGTTCAACAATCCGCGTATTCGGGTCGTGCCGCGGCCCAAGAAGGAGGATTCCGCCGAGGTCTATATCGGCGAGGAATTCATCGGCGTCATGTTCGTGGACGACGAGGACGACGAGCGATCGTACAATTTCCAGATGGCGATCCTGGGAACCGATCTCGAGTAGTGTGCCTCAGTGAGATGACGGCCGCAGCGTCGCGATCAGCCGCTCGATATTGCTCGCAACCGGGCGCCAATCATTCAGCCAGTCGCGCATGAAACGTACTGTGACATCGGCGTCGCCGATGCGTCTGACGAAAAGGCAGGTGCCAGGCGTGGCCGCGGCACCGTTGCGGCTGCAACGCACCAGGAAATTCTCCGGTGCCGTTTCGTCATAGATCAGGTCTTCGCCCTGATACGGCGTTCCCTGTCGGAAGGCGAGCACGATCAGGCCCTCGGGACCGGCAGCCGGTTCGGCTTCCACATAGCGCGGATAGATTGCCTTCACTCGCTCGGCCGGTGGCAGGGAATCACGCGCCGCGGCGATGGTGATGAAGACGCGCTCGAACGGCTGCTGCTTGGATATCCCTTTGGCCGGCACATTGGGCAACGGCGCGCCATCCGGCGGCCGCAGTGACGGCCACAGGAATGCGAGGTCGAGACGCTCGTGCGCGCCGGGCTGGCGCTGCATCGGCACGCGGATCGCGGCCGGCGGCACATTGAAGGCCACGCCCGCGACCGTGACGGGCAGAGCCGGCGCATTCGATCCGAGCAGCGGGTCCTGCCAGGCAGGCCAGAGCACATGCAGGATGAAGCCGGTGGCGGCGGCGACCGCAACGCCGACCGCGATGAGAGGCAGCGCCAGCAAGCGGCCGTGTCGGCGGCGCTGCTGCGGCGCGTGCCGCCGCTGAACATAGCTCGTGCTCATCTGCTCAAGTCCCTCGAACAAGTCCCTGATCGAGCCCGCAAATCAATCCGCTCCTCATGAAACACGAGGGCGTTAACGACTATTTAAGTATGAGGTGGCGGCGGCCGCCGCGCCTTGCGATGCATGGAGCCCTGACGTTTTGCGGGCTCTAGGATGTCGCCGGAAGCGATTCAATCTTTCTACGCCCTGATGCTGGGCTTTGCCTGGGCTGGGTTCCTCGCAACGGGCTACCAAGCCGTGGCCCGGCGCCCGGCGAGCTTTCATCTCCTGCAGCGGGGACCGCGGCTGTCGGCCTTCGCGGCGATCCCGCTCCTCGTCTTCGCGGCGCCTTTCATCATCATGCGCACCACGCTGCGGGCGCGCGGCGTCGACGGACGGCGGTTCCAGACCGTGATGGTGGCAACGGTGGCCGCGGGCATCTGGAGCCTGATGACCGGTACCGTGATGGTGATGGCGGTCACCGCGATGCACAGTTAGATCGCTCGCAAACTACGGAGGCGCATGGCAAGGTCGCGCCTTCGACAGGGGGAGAGTGCGCGTATGGCGATCTACGAGCTCGATGGCCAGAAACCCGAATTGCCGGCCGATGGCCGCTACTGGATCGCTGAAACCGCGACGGTGATCGGCCGCGTCCGCCTCATGACCGACACCAGCGTCTGGTTCGGCTCGGTGCTACGCGGCGACAATGAGTGGATCGAGCTCGGCGAGCGCTCGCAGGTCCAGGACAACGCAACGCTGCACACCGACCTCGGATTTCCGCTCGTGATCGGGCGCGATTGCGTGATCGGCCACAACGTCATCCTGCATGGCGCCAAGGTCGGCGACAACAGCCTGATCGGCATGGGCGCGATCCTGCTCAACGGTGCGACCATCGGGAAGCACTCGCTGGTCGGCGCCGGCGCACTGGTGACGGAAGGGAAGTCGTTTCCGGATGGCTCGCTGATCGTCGGCGCACCCGCGCGTGTGGTGCGCACGCTCGATGATAAAGCCGCGACAGCGATCCGCGGAGCGGCCGACATCTACGTGCGGCGCTGGCAGCAATATGTGAAGGGCCTGCGCAAGTTAGGATGACGGTCTCGGATCGTGCAAGTTACTTCGGACCAGCCGGGTTTAGCGTGTCCTTTGGCTGATAGCTCCTCCTGCCGATAGTTCCTCCGGAAGATTGTTTGTAGGACGTCCGGCATTTATGACGGAAGTGCCTGCGGGCCTTGCCGTGGAGACCCTTCGCGTCAGCTTGCTTCGAGCACTCGATCGACGCCGCGCTGCGAGCTTTTGTCGTGCTGGCCGCCTGCGCCGCTGCCAAGCCCACCGAAAAGGCTAACGCCACGGCGCCGACGATGATGGTACACTTGCGCATTGACTTCTCCTTGAGTGTCTCGGCCGAGATCCTGACGCCGAGCTCCTGATACCGAATTTCTGATAATGCCTACCGGCATCTCTGGGCCAAGCTGCGATTTGCATTGTGGTTGTCAGGCACTGTGAGCGACTTGTTTCAACCGACTAAAAGTCTCGGCAATGAAACAGTTTGATTAAGTCTGGGCAGCTTGGCGATCTCTCGAATCAAAAAAGGTGCGGCCGCCCTCGGGGGGAAGGGCGGCCGCGCGCGAACCCGGTCTGGGGACGGGGAGGGGTGGGGACGTGACCGGGGCCGCGTAACTCCTTTGTCTCGTTCAACTGTCTCGTTCAGCGTGACGTCGCGGTGGCCGCAGCGGGGCGCGGATCACCGAGCGAAACCCAGATGTTGGGATCGCTCTGCGACTGCCGCTTGACGAAGCGGTAGCTCGTTTCCGACCAGTGCAGGATCTCCTCGTTCTGGTTATCGAGGACCAATTCGCCCTTGTTGGTCTTTACCGTGAGGACCGCGTGCCCGTCGCCGCGATTGTCGCGCACGACCGTGACCAGCAACGCCTGCCGCGGCCATCCGGCCTTGATCAGCATCCTGCGTTTGAGCAGCACGTAATCTTCGCAATCTCCATAGCCGTCGTCGGGGAAGTTCCAGCGTTCGACGACACCCCAATGCTCCATGTCGGTGATGGGCTTGATGTTGGTGTTGACCCACCGATTGATCCGCACCAGGTCGCGCCAGGCGGTCGGCGTCAGCACCACGTCGCGTGCTTCCATCGGCTGCGTATTGCACTCGCGCCGGTTCTCGGCGCAGAATTCGGTCCAGCCGATTGGCGCTCGTGAATTTGCACCGAGCGCGATGAATATCAGCCGTTCGTTTGCCGCCTGTGCTGCCGGACTTCCGAGCGCGGCCAATATGACCGCCGCGACCACTCCGGCGCCGACGTGCTTTTTATAGTTTTGCATTCCCGTGGCCCCTTGCCCTGTCAGTGGGGTCACGTTCCCATAAAGCCTTTGAATCGCCGCTAAGTTCGGCAGGTCATTTTGAAGACAACGCAAGTAAAAGTTGGATCGAATACTCTGCACTTTTGATTCAAATGCGATCTATCCGTATTTGAATAAAATGCTGCGCATTAACGATGCGGAGGCAGCCCCTTAAGGGTTGGCGCAGCATTCTCGGCACCCGCGATTAACCCTGCGCGGGGCTCGCGGCGGCGATCTGGAACGGAGAAATGTGGGCGGTGGCGCGGGAAAGCGGCCAAAGACTAATCAGTATGCAGCTTCGGCGTTTACCCGCCGGTGACGTTCTCTTCGACAAAGTCAGGATGCTGCAGCCGCGTGAACTCGACCGCGAATCCCTCTTCCAGCTGACGCACGACCCGCCCGGTGACTTGCCCGACCGTCACCAGGGCGCCGATCTCGGGCCGCTGGTCGGATTTGAGCGCCGTACCCGACGCCGATAGATCGATGACACGGCAGGCGACGTTGAGGCCGTTCGGCAGGATCAGGCGTGCCGACGGATTGCGCGGCGTGAACCGGCCGTGGCGGCGATCTTCCGGCAAGTTGAGGATATGGCGGTTGGCGAGCCAAGTGAGCTGGGCGGCGAGCTTGTCGCGTTTGCGCGTCGTCGCCGAGACCGTCATGGCAAAGCCATTCAGGAACTGACGTGCGATCACGCCTTCCAGCCGGCCGACATGGTCGACATAGGCGATCACACGCTCGCCGTTCTGGCCGCTGACCGGCGCGATCACCGCCATGCCGCCCGGTGACATGTCGGTCACTTGGCACGGAAACTCCCGCCGGTCCGCCAACATGTAGCGGCCGAGCAGATTGACGCGCACGCGCTGAAATCGGCGGCGCTCCTTGGACAGGGGCAGAATGGCGGCTTTGGTCTGCGGCAGGGCCATGCGGCTCTTAAATGCCTTGAGGCCCGGCAGAAATGCGGGCGGAATGAAAAGAGGATGCGAACCTAAGGGGATTATTGTTAATGGCGCGTTAGTGTCCGGGTCCGGCTTCGGGTTTGCCGCCGATCGTGGTCCGGCCGCCAACTCACATCACGTCTGGCCGCCGTCAATGACGATGAAGCCATGGCGGATCCGTCCTTCCGGCCGCGCTGTCGGCGCGATCGGCGGTGCCTCCAATCCCGGACCCAGGTAGCGCAGCGTACCGAGGCTCAAGGGTCCGAGCGTGCAGGCGCCCAGCCAATACGCGGCGTCTCGTGGCGCCAGCACGCCGAGCACCCGTGCATTGGTGCGCCCGCGATGGCTCAGCGGCAGCATCAGCAGTTCCACCTCGTGATTGGTTCCCGCGGTTGACATGCCGCACGCGCTTCCGACGACGGCCGTGGCTTCGCCGGTGACCACTGCGATGAGGTTGCGCACGGACTGCCGGGAGTCCGCATCCCACAGATCGAGGAAGCTCTCATTCTTGAGTTCTCGGCCGAACGCAGCGCAGACCCGCGTACCGGCGATGCGAAACCGGTGCCCTGCCGTCTCGTCAACCGAGAGGATGAAAGTATCCGCCAGAATCTTCCGGATGGCGCCAGGTTCAATGTCCGCGCGGTCGGGAGCGGCGCGGAGGCCGCGTCGCGAATTCCAGTAATCGAACAGTTCCCGGGTCGAGGAGTGTCTCATTGGCGCCCATGTCTCACTGCACATGTCTCAGTACGGGCGCGCAACGCGCCGCCGATGTCCGCATTCGGGACAGAGCATCGTCGTCGTGCACCAACTTGCAGTGACAGAGCATGGCGCGTGCCTACCGCGGCCGCGCTTCCGACGTTTCCCAGCCGTTCCGATGTTAGCGTTAAGGCGTGGAAGCGCTCGCCCGCGAGGCCGGCCTTGCCTAGTGTGGCGGTTGAGACGTCCGCATCAGTGCGGCAAATCCGAATTGCTGGCTTCTGAACTAAGCCACACCGATCCCACGAAAGAATTTCGGAAACATCCGGGGAGTGAGGGATGTGACCGGCGCGACGCCGAACTCAGCAACGTTTGCTAAGCTCGACGTCGCGCCAACTCATTCCAGTGCAAATATTGCAGGACGAGCCCGGCTACATTTCGTCGAGCCGATCTTCAGCCTTCGCGGCATGGCGCAACCAAGTCTGCGCCATCTGCAGCAGCAACGCCTTGTCGTCCGCATTGTCCGTGTGCTCAGCCATGCGCACGCATTCCGCCGTGCGTCGTTTGTATTGATCGGCCAAACTCATAAACCATCCCGATGTCCGCGACCGTAAACAGCGCGAAACCGCATTTCTTCCGTGTCAGCCGGGCAGGCGACGTAGAATTTTCTTTCAAATTGAGGGTGGCGGGCGCCGCTGGTGCCGGGCAGCGTGTTAAATTCGGTGCCGTGCCCAGACACTCTGAAGGCGACGAGTCACGTTCTGCGTTTGCCGGTGGTCGGCAGATGATCGCGCGGCTGCCGCGCATCGCGGGCCGCGGCGTGGTCAGGATTTATCGCTACACGCTCTCGCCGCTGATCGGCTATGACTGCCGGCATCTGCCGACCTGCTCGCATTATTCAGAAGAGGCGATCGAACGCTTCGGCTTGTGGGCCGGCGGCTGGATGACCGTGGCGCGGCTTGGCCGCTGTCACCCGTGGGGCACGTCGGGGCTGGATTTCGTGCCGGCATCGAAGCCCGCGCATGCGCGCTGGTTCATGCCCTGGCGCTACGGACGCTGGCGCGGCACCAACGATAATGTCGAGGCGAGCGGGTCCGGCGACGGCGAAAGACCTCAGCGCGGGCCCTGACCTTGGGCCGAGGTCGTGATCGCGTTCGGCGTCACGGCGGCGACCGGAGGCGAGGGCGCATCCTGCTCGAACAGGCGGTCGACTGTCGTGATCTTCATCCGCCGCAACTCGTCGGCATTGAGCCGATGCATCGGCTCCCACGGCGGTACCTGGAGTGCGGTCTCGACCAACTCCATGCTTCCGCCCATCTCGGCGGTGTAACGAACGAGCTTGCCGACATCGCGCTGCACCAGTTGCAACTCGTCTGCGGTATAGCTCGTCTCGCGCGCGCGCTTGCTTTTGGCGCCGAGCCAGATCTGGTGAACGAGTACGCGCGCCTCAGTCGGAACGTATCGGCGCGTCCCCGCGAGCAGGATGAAGGCGCACATGGATTCACAACTCGCACTATGCGAGATCGTCGCGCGCTGATGGCCTTGTCCGTCCGGCGGTAGCAACGTCGTCCTGCCGACCGTGGTGGTCATGTCGAAATTGCGGATCGCGCGGCCGAGCGCCAAGGCCGACAGCACCGATCCGCCTTCAGAATCGAGCACCAGTCTGGCGCCGCGCACGTCGTTGCTGCGCGCAAACGCCTCGAAGGTGCGCGCGGTATCTTCGGTGATGACACCGGTGGCGGAAATCCAGGTGCGGCAGTGAGCCCCGCATTGGTCGGCAGGTCCCTCGAGACGCCACTCGAAGCGCATCGCAGCGGGCTTATCGTTCCGCGCTGCCGAAGGGTTGCCGAAAGACAAAGCCAATGAGGCGCATACCAGCGCCGTGGCCACGAAGCGTTTCACGCTGTCCCCTTTCCCATCCCGTATCGTTGTCCTGACGCAGGGCCGCTTTCAGCCTCGCACGGCAGCTTCACGCTGCTCTTCAGGCAAGATACGAGCCACCTATCTGGCCTTCATAATTCGAGATGTGGGTCCGGTCTAGTGCCGATTTGACGCAAATCGTAGGAAAAAAGGAGGGTCAACAAGTTTCATTCTGGGACGCCGCGGGAGGCTCCACGGCCGCCGCAAAATCAGAGACGGTCCCGAATTGACCTGCTCTGATGCTAACGCTGTGCGAGACGATCGAGACGACGGCTCGCTTCGTCGGCGCCGAGTTCCAACGCCTTTCGGTACCACTCGCGCGCCTTGTCCGGATTCGCCGCAAAGCCGAGCACGCCGGCTTCCCGCAGCACGTCGGGATCGTAGGTTCCGCCCATGATCAGCGCGGCTTGAGCGCTCCCAGCCCTGGCGGCGCGTTGCAGCATCAGCCGTGCAGGGGCGATATCACCAGATTGAAGGAGCTGCTGACCACGCTTGATGAGTCGGCCGATTTCGTCCTGGTCCAGCTGGAGGCGGGGAGCGGTGGCGACCACCGGCCGCGGCGCCGCCATGGATTGCGATATTGCTTGCTCGGACTTCGGCCCGGTCTTGGACACGGCCTTGGCAACCCATTCAAGCTTGAGCACCCCTGTATCGACGACCGCATTGTTGGCCGCGTACAGGTTGATGGCTGCATGCATGGCGCCGATATAGTCGACCGGTGCATAGGCGAGGACAGAGCCGATATCGTTCGCCGAAATGCGCCAACCCTTGCTTCCAAGCGGTGTGCCTGCCGTCAGGCGGGTGCCGTTCTCGAGCCCGCTCAGAAAGACCGTTTCCCCGCCGGATGAGTCCTTGAGCGTCACGCCGAGGGGCAGCGGCTCGTTTGCCGCACCCCGGCCGCCCTCGACAACCAAGCGCGCCGGCGCAACATCGAAATCGTGGGTCGATTGCGGCGTGAATTCCCCGTCAGCCGCGAAACGATCGCTTTTGTTCGCTACAGGCGGAAAGAGGTCAGTCACCGACAACGCGGTGATGCCGAACGCCCCCAGTCCTGCCGCCATGCACACGAATCCGAGACGCGCGATCCATGGAAAGGGCGCCGCTTGCCGACGCATCACGAGTGGCGGCTGCGGTACCGCGTCAGGCTCAAGGGTGAGGCGACGGCGCAGCGCCTGGATGGCGACGTCGCCAGTGAACGGCGCTTGCGGCGGCATCTTCGGCGCCCATGAAGCGCCTGGCGACGCGTCTGGTGAACCACCTCGTGGCGTACTTGGTGAAATGTTCGGGCCGCCCACTCCCTTCGGCATCCGGGCCGGGTCTTTCTGCGCCGCCGGTTCTTCTGTAGCATTGGCAGCGGACGCTACCGGCGGCGAGCTGGTAAATTGGGGCTGACCCGCCGCCGGCAGCGGACGCTCACGCGCCCATGGCGGCGCGTAGAGCCTGGCATCTTTAATGCTTTCGTCACGTTGAACTGGAGCGCTCATCTTGGTCTCCCATCCGATCGAATGATCGAAACGCAGGTACAAAAACCGCAGATTGTCAGGCTCCGTTCAGCGACGGTTCTTTGCCTGGCTCCATTTGACGAACTCTTGGAATAGACGCTCGCGATCCACGGACGTCATGTCGGTGATTTTGCCGGGCGTCGCGGGCCTCGCCGCAAGAAAGCGATCGAAGTCCTGCTGCGAGCCAACGGCGGCCTGTTGTTGCGCGCGATTTCTGGCGAGCCATTCTTCGGCGGCATCGAAGCGGTGCCAGCCTGGAATATTCGCGGCGAGATTGACTTCCCGCCACTTGGGGTGACGCGGAGGTTTCTGGAACTCGCTGAACTGCGAGAAGAAGGCGTCGACGAACTGTGAGACCCGCCGGTGCCGATCAGTGTTTTTTGGCCAATTATAAGCGACGATCATCGAGCCGTAGGCGATGGTGTCGATGCTTTGGCCCTTGGGGATCAGGTTCGGATAGGTCTCGTGCGAGATCGTCGTGGGATAGTAATCCTCGTGAAACTCCGTCGAATACGGTACCGGGATCAGGCGGAAGCCGTCAGCGGGCCGCAGGCGTGCGATTGCCGGCGAGGGCATCGCGTTTGACAGAATGGTGCCCGCCATCTCGCCACGCTTCATTGCTTCATGGGCATCGCCTTGCCCGGTATTGACCTCCTTGACCTCGATATTGAGGCGCTTGAAAACCTCGCGCGCGGATTGCTGCGTGGCGCTGCCTGCGTCGCTGAAATTCACAGTCTTGCCGCGCAACTGCTCGAGCGACGTGATGCCGGAATCGGCACGGACCAGGACGTGCATTTCCTGATTGAAAAGCTTGGTAATGTAGACGATCTTATCGTCAATGTTTCCGAGTTCGCCGGTGCGCCGGAACCTGGTCAGCACGGGTGTCACGGTGATCCCGAGGTCGATGCCCTTGAGATAACGGACGTCGCGAACATTCTGTGTGCCGCCGCGGCCGATCACCGGCAGGACGCGGAAATCGTTACCGCGGTCGAGTACGGCCGAGAGATCGTAGGCGATCGTCAGCCAGGCGGCGTTGATATTCCCCGATACGATCGCGATCGTATTGCTATTGATGCGCTCGCCCAGAGTGCCAAGGCTAGGCTTGTTAGGGAGTGGAGCCAACCCCGGACGCACGCGTTGCTGCGCATCGGAAGGCGAGATGGAAACGGCTACGGAAAGCACTACCGCGGCCAATACGCAAAACAAGTTAGATGGCCATTTCGGCCGCCGCAGACACCCCATCATCACCCCCGAATGCGGCGGGTCTACTCAACGCAACACACATACGCGCGCAGGCAGACCCGACAGGTCTTACGCTCAAACGCTTACTATCCTAGGCTTTACGTCTTACGCTACGCCTGTCCGCTGAGTTTGCCCCCACCACGTTGAACTCGCGGCGTGTCTTGCGAACGAGCTAAAGCTTTCTCAGGAATCTTGGCTGCCGTGTGATCTGACTTTGATCATTGTTAGGCTGGCTGTATCGACGATAAATCTTCTCTCTAAGGAACAATTCGCCCGATGAGGCTGAGAGTTGGGCCGTCTCGTTGAGATACGACTTACAGATCGTCGTCACTACCTTGGTAGTGTCTTGCCCAAATTTGAACGGAGTCAGACGATTAGCAACACATTTCCCGGGGGATCGTTCCGTCACAGACACGAATTTGTATTGACTATGTCGTCGATCCGACATCGCCACGGAAAGAGGGAGCGGCCGATGCGACTCGACCGTTGCCAAGGCTGAAAAGGGCGACGTTGCAGGCCGAAAACCGGCGGTATATGTGACTGCACGATTGATGGCGGACGGCTAGTGTGGCTTTGGTTCAGAGGGCGCTGCGAAATGGTACGAACTTCGGAATCGGGACACTAGCCCACCATATCAATACGGCTAGCCCGCCATATCAATAAAGCGCTTACCTGCAACCGTAGGCAGCGAGTGAGCAACAGGAGTTTGAAGGATGGTCGCGCTGACCTTTCCCGACGGCGCGCGTCGGGAATACCAAGACGGCATCTCCGGTCTCGACATCGCCAAAGGCATCTCCCCGTCGCTCGCCAAGCGCACGGTCGCCATGGCCATCGACGGCGATGTCCGTGATCTGTCGGAGGAAATCCGTTCCGGTGGCAAGATTGAATTCCTCAACCGCGAGGATCCGCGGGCGCTCGAGCTGATCCGGCACGACTGCGCCCATGTCCTGGCGGAAGCGGTACAGGCCTTGTGGCCGGGCACCCAAGTGACCATCGGTCCGGTGATCGACAACGGCTTCTATTACGACTTCTTCCGCAATGAGCCGTTCACACTCGACGATCTGCCGGTGATCGAGAAGAAGATGCGCGAGATCATCGCGCGCGATAAGCCGTTCACGTGTGAGGTATGGTCGCGCGACGAGGCCAAGCGCGTCTTCCGCGACAAGGGTGAGCTGTTCAAGGTCGAGCTTGTCGATGCGATCCCGGCCGACCAGCAGATCAAGATCTACAAGCAGGGCGACTGGTTCGATCTCTGCCGCGGCCCGCACATGACCTCGACCGGCAAGGTCGGCAATGCCTTCAAGCTGATGAAGGTCGCGGGCGCCTATTGGCGAGGCGATTCAAATCGCGAGATGCTGTCGCGCATCTATGGCACCGCGTTCGCCAAGCAGGAGGACCTCGACGCCTATCTCAAGCAGATGGAGGAGGCGGAGAAGCGCGACCACCGCAAACTCGGCCGTGAGATGGACCTGTTTCATTTCCAGGAGGAGGGGCCGGGGGTCGTGTTCTGGCACGCCAAGGGCTGGACGATATTCCAGGAACTGATCGCCTACATGCGCCGGCGGCTGAAGGGCACCTACCAGGAGGTCAACGCGCCGCAACTGCTCGACAAGTCACTGTGGGAGACGTCAGGTCATTGGGGCTGGTTCCGTGAGAACATGTTCATGGCTCGCTCGGCCGGTGAGGCGACCGATGACGACCGAGTGTTCGCGATCAAGCCGATGAACTGCCCGGGCCACATCCAGATATTTAAGCATGGCCTGAAGTCCTACCGTGAACTGCCGATGCGTCTCGCCGAATTCGGCCTGGTGCATCGCTACGAACCGTCTGGGGCGTTGCACGGGTTGATGCGAGTGCGCGGCTTCACTCAGGACGACGCGCATGTGTTCTGCACTGATGAGCAGATGGCGTCGGAGTGCTTGCGTATCAACGATCTCATCCTGTCGACCTATGCCGATTTCGGCTTCGAGGAGGTCGTCGTGAAGCTTTCCACGCGGCCGGACAAGCGTGTCGGCACCGACGCCATGTGGGACCGCGCCGAGGCGATCATGACCAAGGTCTTGGGCGACATCTCGACGCGCTCGGGCGGCCGCATCAAGACTGGAATCAACCCGGGTGAGGGCGCGTTCTACGGGCCGAAGTTCGAATACATCCTGCGCGACGCCATCGGTCGTGACTGGCAATGCGGCACAACGCAGGTCGACTTCAACCTTCCGGAGCGGTTCGGCGCGTTCTACATCGACCACGACGGCTCCAAGCAGCCGCCCGTGATGATCCATCGCGCCATCTGCGGGTCGATGGAACGCTTCCTGGGCGTCCTGATCGAGCACTTTGCCGGGCATTTCCCGCTGTGGCTGAGCCCGGTGCAGGCAGTCGTCGCGACGATCACGTCGGACGCGGACGAGTATGCCAAGGAGATGACGGCGGCTGCACTGCGTGCCGGGCTCCGGGTGGAAAGCGACCTGCGCAACGAGAAGATCAACTATAAGGTGCGCGAGCACTCGCATGCCAAGGTGCCGGTCCTGCTGGTCGTCGGCCGCAAGGAGGCGGCTGAACGGACGGTGTCGATCCGGCGCCTCGGCAAGGAGGGCCAGCAGGTCATGCCGCTCGAGGCGGCGCTCGCGATGCTTGCCGACGAAGCGGTCCCGCCGGACGTGCGACGCCTGCGGCAGGCGGCATAGCCGACAGTGCGCTGCGTGACACCTGGCCCGGCGGCTGCTGATGGCCCGTCATGAACCGTTTCTCTTCAAAGAGGGCGCCGTGGACGCTTGCCGGCGGTACGCGCGTGTATCATCGCAGAGCGATTCCATCGGTGACGTGAGGCGTGCATGCCCGGCTGGTTCATGGCAATCATGCTCAAGGAGGAGCGTTTCGTCACGCCGTTCGTGCAGACGCGAATATCGCCGTCGTGCGTCGCTTCGAGTCGCCGAGACCGGCGGCGCCATGACCCTGTTTGGCGCGACGTACCCGGGCATTCCGGTGTCGACCATGCGCACGCTCGCCGGCTCGATCATCGGCGTCGGAATGACGCGCAAGATTTCGGCAGTGTATTGGAACGTTGCGACCAGCATCGTGTTGGCATGGGCTATCATCCTGCCGGCGACGGCGTTGATCGGCGCGATCTTCTACTGGTTGTCGGGATGACGCCATGAGCATTGGGAAGATGCTCAATTTTCAATATGCGGCCCTGCCGTATCGGAAGCTTTCGGGTACCGCTCTTGAGGTCATGCTGATTACATCACGCGACACCGGCCGCTGGGTCATTCCAAAGGGCTGGCCGGTGGTGGGAGAGGCAGCATGGGATTCCGCTGCACGGGAAGCGCGCGAGGAGGCGGGCCTGGTCGGACGTACCGGCAGGCGAGCAGTCGGCCGCTATCACTACGAGAAGCTCCTCGAAAACGGGTCGTCAATCTGGTGCATGGTTGAGGTGTTCGCTCTAGAAGTCGAGCAGCAGCTGGCATCGTGGCCGGAGCGGGACCAGCGCCTGACCCGCTGGTTTGTGCTGCAGGAGGCTGCCGACGCTGTGGACGAGCCAGAATTGGGATCCGTCATTCGAGACCTGCCAAACCACATTGCGCCCGAATAGGCCGCAACACCGGGGCGCCGCATTTTGGCCGCGACTCCTCTCGAAGGCATCGCGGGCCCGCGCATCCGCGACATGGACGTTGACTATGTGCTGCCGGTAGACGAGCGGCTGCTTTCCTCGTTCACTTCCATTGGCACCAGTTTTCTGCGGCTGTACGGTAGCTGAATGGCCACGATTGTACTCCTCGACTTGATGGGTGGCGTCGCTTTGCTCCTCTGGGGCCTGCATATGGTCCAGAGCGGAATCTCGCGCGCCTTTGGTTCCGACCTGCGCCGGCTGTTGGCGGAAGGGCTGCGCAACCGCTTCTCGGCGTTTGGTGCCGGCCTCGGACTGACGACACTCTTGCAAAGCAGCACCGCGACGGGGCTGATGACGGCCTCGTTCGCAGCACAGGGTACGCTGCCGCTCGTTCCGGCATTGGCGATCATGCTGGGGGCGAATGTGGGGACGACGCTGATCGTCCAGGTCTTGGCTTTCAATATGACGGCGGCGGCGCCCGCTCTGTTTATTCTTGGCCTGCTGGCCTTCCGCTTCGGACCTCGTGGCAGCATCAAGAATATCGGCAGGGTCATGATCGGCCTTGGGCTGATGCTGCTTGCCCTGCATATCCTGATGACGAGTCTCGCCCCGGCGGAGGACGCGCCCGTTGTGCGCACCTTGCTTGGCGCGATCACCGGCGATCCGGTCTTGTGCATCATCATCGCGGCTGCGCTGACCTGGGCGGCGCATTCGAGCGTCGCGATCGTTCTGCTGATCATGTCGCTCGCCTATTCCAACTTCATTACATCCATGGCCGCATTCGCTTTGGTCCTGGGCGCAAACCTAGGGAGTGCGATCAACCCGGTGTTCGAAGGCGGGCGCCGCGATGATCCGGCGAGCTATCGCTTGCCTGTCGGCAATCTACTCAATCGACTGATTGGCGTCGTGATAGTCGTCCCCTTTCTGCCGGCGCTGGACGAGGTGCTGCGGCCGCTTCAGCCAGATCTCGGGAAGCTCACCGCCCAGTTTCACATTGCATTCAATGTCGCCCTGGCGATCGTCTTTATGGCCTTGCTCGATCCGTTGGCTTGGTTTCTGACCAGGCTCTTTCCATCGCAGCCGAAAGCCGACAATCAATCGGCGCCGCGCTATCTCGATGAGAGCGCGCTCGAAACGCCGTCGCTCGCACTCATGGATGCTGCGCGCGAAACATTACGCATGGGCGATTTCATCGAGAATATGCTGCGGAACGTGATGCTCGCGTTGATGACCGGCAATCGAGCGCTCGTCAACACCGTCTCGCGCACGGACAACATCGTCGACAATCTCAACGAGTGCATCAAGCTCTATGTCACCAAGCTGACCCGGGAAAGCCTCGACGACCGCGACGGAAAGCGGGCGATGGAGGTCATCTCCTTCGCGATCAATCTTGAACACATTGGCGACATTATCGACAAGAACTTATGCGAGCTTGCGGCCAAGAAGATCAAGCGGAGAATTGAGTTCTCGCCTGACGGGGCCGCCGAATTGGAAGCGTTTCACAAGCGCATTGTCGACAGTCTCCGATTGGGATTCAGTGTGTTCATGTCCGGTGATGCCGCCGACGCGCACAAACTGATCGCCCAGAAGGCCGAGATCCGCAACGCCGAGCTCGCCGCCGCGGAACGTCATTTCGAACGATTGCGTGAAGGCCGGTCTCAATCAATCGAGACGACGTCCCTGCACCTGGATGTGCTGCGGGATTTGAAGCGCATTCACTCGCATATTTGCTCGGTCGCCTATCCGGTGTTGGAATCGGCGGGAGAAACTGAAGCGTTTGTTCAACTTGACGAAAGCGATCCCATCACCTTGTCACCGGCGAGCTTGAAGACGAATAGTCAATAGCAGCCGCCAATTCTAGTGTGGCTTTGGTTCAGAAATCCGCATGTCGGACTCGCCGCGAGAATGATGCAGACTTCTGAACCGCCACACTAGCAGCGCTTGGCGCGTTTGTTGCGGGACTTGCCTTTTGCCGATTTTCGCGGCTCACAATCCCAGCGAAAGAGCGGCCGCTGTTGTGTGCTCGGCTGCGTAAAGCGGTCAACGGGCGATTCCTGAAATTGCTGCCGCGCGCGTCCGGGCAGTTCGCTCGAGGGGATGTTTGGCGCGGCATCGGCGCCGGTCGCCATCACGGCCAGTAGGGATGCCAAGGCGATCTGGCGAAACATCTTGATCGTATTCGACTTGATCATGGTCGTTTCGTGGTTTTCCGCGGCATGGCGAGCCATACCACCGGCACGCCTATCAGCAGCACCGCCACGCCCAGCAGGGCGCCGCGTCCAGTATAGACCAAACTGGCATACAGCAGATAAACGCACGTCAGGCAGAACAGTGCCGGGGTGAAGGGGTAGAACGGTGCCCGGAACGGCTGCTCCTGGTCCGGCTCGCGGCGGTGCAGGATGAAATATGAGATGCCAACCAGCAGCAGGAACAGCCAGAACACCGGTGCCGTATAGGCCACCATCGCCTGAAATCCGTCGCGGGTCATGGCGCCGAAGACAATGAGAGCCATCGCGACCGCGCCTTGCGCGGCGAACGCCACAGTCGGGTTGCCATCACGCGATGCATCGAGCCGCAGCCGTTTCAGCAGCGGCAGGTCGTTGCCGACCGCGCGATAGAGGCGTGCGCCCGTGAAGATCGTCCCATTGAGCGCGCTGAGCGCGGCGCAGCTAATGACGAGTGCGAGCGCAATCCCCCCATGCGGGCCGGCGACCTTGCGTAGGGCGTCGGCGCCGACCGCGCCGCTCTTGCGGGTGCCGTCAAGGCCGAGAACGTTGAGATAGGCGAGGTTCATCAGCACGTAGATCATCGTGATGACGACGGTCGCGATGACGAGCACCCGCACCATGTTGCGCCGCACGTCCTTAAGGTCGCCCGAAAGGTAGGCGATCTCGCTCCAGCCGCCATAGGTGAGCAGCACGAAGACGAGCGCAAACCCGATGGCGGCGGTCGCGGGATCCGATGGCGCGGTCGCGATGCGTGGGGGCGCGAGGCAAAGCCCTGCGACGAGCACCGCCACGACGGCGGTGAGTGTCAGGCTGGTCAGCGCAAGCTGGAAGCCCTTGCCGAGCGGCGAGCCGAGCAGGTTGACCAGCGTCAGGATCGAGAGCGCGAGCGCGGCATGAATGGCCGTGCCATGGGGCCCGAGCGGGACAAGCTGCTGCGCGTAATCGCCGAACACAAACGCGACCGCGGCGATAATGCCGGTTTGCAGCACGGTGACCCGCGCCCAGGCGAACAATAGGCCGACCGGACGGCCGAAAGCGCGTGACAGAAAATGATACTCGCCGCCGCCGGAAGGATAGCTGGAGCCCAATTCCGCATAGACCAGCGCGCCGACGAGCGTGATCAGCCCGCCCACGACCCAGAGTGAGATGAACGCCGCCTCGCTGGTGACGCTCTGCGCGACAAGCTGCGGGCTCTTGAAGATGCCGATGCCGACGACGATGCCAACGATGAAAGCGACACCTTGGAGCACCGACATGCGCCCGTGCGGCGGCTCCCGCCCGTCATGGTCGGGCATGGCACACTCGAATGGCTTGAAGGTGTGCCATACGCGAGCGCTATTTGGCCCGCGCAGCTCGCCACTCATTGCGCCGGCCACCGATCTGGTCGCCATTCACGATGCCCTGGAAGCGGTAGGGCATGCCGTCGATGTCGATGGCGAACCCGATCTCCGCGCCGCGAAGCGACGCATCCCGCAGCGGGATCGACTTGCCGTCGATATCGGCACTTCCGCTGATCTCCTGGTACTTTTGCTGAATCGTCACTGTGAAGTTGCGCGAGCCCTCGATGGTCCAGCGGCCTTCGACCCGGGCGGGAACGATCCACATGTAGACCGTGCGCCCGATCACGCTTTCACGGTGATCGGGCGTCCAGTCCCCCATGTCGAAGGCATGGGAGACGATGCGCGTGCCCGGCCACATGTCGCGCAGGATCTTCGGCCGCAGCTCGATGTTCACCGACGGCAACAGGTACATCGTCACAATGTCGGCCTTGCCGATGTCGGTCTCGAACAGGTTCTTCAATTCGAAGGTGGCGCGGTCGCTCACGCCCGCTTTCTTGGCGTTGGCGCGGGCTTCCTCGATCCGGACCGGGTTGAGATCGACGCCGAGAGAGCGCGCGCCGTGCTTGGCCGCCGACGTCACTGCGATGCGGCCGTCGCCCGATCCCAGGTCCAGGTGAAATTGGCCGGCCTTGACCTTGCCGAGTTGCAGCATCCGGTCCACGACCTCCTGTGGTGTCGGGACATAGGGAACGTCGAGTCGCGGTTGGGCGGACGCCGTCGTGATGCCGAGCAACACGACAGCCGTCAACGGCGCGAGCGATGCACCGGAGAACCGCGACAAGACCTGCATGACTGTCTCCTTCGGATGGGGATCGAACCGCCACCCTAGTGTGGCGGCTCAGAAGTCCGCAACGTTCTCGCGGCAAGTTCGAATTGCGGACTTCTGAACCTAAGCCACACTAGAATAATACGTTTCTAGTGTCCTCGATTCCGAAGTTCGGATAGGAAGCCGCCGCGACATCGTACGTATTTCGCAACCGGGACACTAACGCACGGAGCAATGGAAACCAGCCCCCTTCACACGCGCGGGCCCAGCTGACGTCGGCGTCATCGCGCCGTTGTGGGGTGACGCTGAGTCACCAGCAAGCCAATTCGGAGGGGCTTGCGGCGTGGCCGAAATGACGGCACAGGGAAGCCGCGTCAGCGCGCGAGCACTTCGACGTCGGTGTCGACGCCGGTGACGACCTTGAAGGTGCGCTCGTAGGGCTTCTCGCGGTCGTCGCTGCGAGCGACCGCGCGATATTCGCCTTCGCCGAGGATCACGCGCGGGAACGCACCGATTGATTCCTTAACGATGTCGCCGCCGGGCGTTAGCACCGACCATTGAGTGTTGGCGCGCGCCTCGCCGCCGTATTGGCTCACGAGCTTCAGCGTGATGATCGCAGCGCGATGGGTGACGACCGCATCGATCAGCTTGCCGGTCTGCACGCGGATGTCGGAGCGCACCACCGAGTTGCCGTCCCCGTAATGAGAGACGATGTGATAGGAGCCCTCCGGCACCAGGATCACGTCGCCGGCCGCGACCGACTGCACAATCGGGCGGCGGTCGCCGGGCTCGAACTGGCTGCCGGAGAAGAGATCGAACCAGACCTGCCCGGGCGGAATACGCGCGTCGCCGACACGGCCGGTGATGCGCAGACCGCCGGCGGGAATTTCGAAGACTTCACGGGAGCCGTCGGCGCGCAGGTTGACGGTCCGCGTCGCGCTCGCAAGACCGAAGCCGACATGCACGATATAGTTGCCCGGCGGTAGCGAGAACATCGGCGAGGCGCTCTTGTCCTCCTTGAGCGGGCGGAAGGCGCCGGCCTGGTCCGGCTTCGCGGGATAGACGCGCCAGTGCAGGCCGCCGGTGATCTGCGGCAGGTTGGAGCCGTAGCGGGCGGCGAGCGCGAGCTGCGCCTGCGCGTTCTGGCGCTGCGTTTGTTGCGGCGCTGGATTGGCTGCCGGCGGCAGCGACTGCAGCGCCGGGCCACGCGGTGCGACGCGCGGCGGCGCTGTGCCCTCAGCAGGCGGCGCGAGATTCTGTATTGGCGCAGCCTGCTCGAGGATATCGGCCGGCGGACGTAGCTCGCCCTGCGGACGCATCTCGCCGTGCGGGCGGACGGTCGGCAGGTTGAAGAACTGCGCATGGGCCGTGCTGGCGGCGTCGCCGGCGCATGCGCCTAGCAAAATCCCCGCCGCCCAAATCAGACGGCCCCCGCGGCCCGTCCTGGTCGTTCCCAAGCCCATCGCGTTTGGTTAATCGGCCGAAATCTGGGCGAATTCAAGCCACCGAGTGGATAGTCAGACGCTAACCCTTGTGATAGCGCAGGCGAAATCGCGGAAAAAACGATGCCAGACGCCCTGGAATTGCTCAAAACACGCCGATCGCTCAAACCTGTGGAATTGGTCGCCCCTGGGCCGACCGCGCCCGAGATCGATACGCTCCTGACCATCGCCTCGCGCGTTCCCGATCACGGGAAGCTCGTTCCCTGGCGCTTCATCGTTTTCGAGGGCGAGGCGCGGGCTGCTGCTGGCGAGGCGATCGCCACAGCTTTTTGCGCGAAATATCCGGACAGCAAGCCGGAGCAGGTCGAGAGCGAGCGCAAGCGGCTCGCCCGCGCGCCGCTGGTGATCGCGGTCGTCAGTCGTGCCGCGCCGCATGTGAAGATTCCGGAATGGGAGCAGGTGCTCTCCGCTGGCGCCGCCGCCATGAGCCTCGTCCTTGCAGCGCATGCACTCGGCTTTGGTGCGAACTGGATCACCGAATGGTATGCCTACGACCGCAAGGCGCTCGCGGCACTCGGGCTTGCCGAGAACGAGAAGATCGCCGGCTTTATCCACATCGGGACGCCAGTGTATTCGCCGGAAGACCGGCCGCGGCCACCACTCGCCGACATCGCTACGCGTTTCAACAATTAAGCAGCCGACGGGGTCAAGGGATCATGTTCTACGAGACCAGCAAGAACGACCACGGACTGCCGCGCTGCCCGTTCAAGGCAATCGTCTCGCCGCGTCCGGTTGGCTGGGTCACGACGATGAGCGTGAAGGGGGAGATCAACCTCGCGCCGTACTCTTTCTTTAATGCCGTCTCGGACGATCCCCCGATCGTGATGTTCTCCTCGGATGGCTACAAGGACTCGCTGACCTTCGTCGCGGAAACGAAGGAGTTCGTGTGCAATCTCGCGACCTTTGACCTGCGTGCGGCCGTGGTCGCGACCTCCGCGAGCTTTGAGCGCGGCATCAACGAGATGGTAGCAGCAGGGCTCGAGGCCGCCCCGTCGCGCCTGGTGCGTCCGCCCCGGGTCGCGGCGTCCCCTGCGGCCCTCGAATGCAAGCTCTTGCAAATCGTCGCTCTCGACAATCTCGAGGGCCAGCCCGTAGATCGCCACGTGGTGTTTGGTCAGGTGGTCGGCGTCTACATCGATGATCGCGTCATTAAGAACGGTCGCGTCGACACCGCCGCTGTGCAGCCGATCGCGCGCTGCGGCTATTCTGATTACGCCGTGGTGGATAAGGTGTTCGCGGTCGCGCGGCCGAAGAACTCGGACGGCGATCCGGCCGACAAGCAGCAGGCGGCGGAGTAGTCGGGCACCGACGCTTGAACCGGGTAGTCCTCCCATCACACGTGATGAGAGGCTTCACCATGTCGACAGCAAGCGCTTGTCCCAGGTGATCGCCCGGCCGATCATTGGGGTAAGGAGAGTTCGCGTGCTGCAAGGATTGCTCCGCCGAAACCGTCGTGGCGACCGCTCGGTCGAAGCGGAAACCGATGGTGCAGCGCCCAAAAACGGCGCGCCGTCGATCGGCATCGCGCTCTCGGGTGGCGCCGCGCGCGGCTTTGCCCATATCGGCGTGTTGCAGACGCTCCTTAAGCACGGCTTGAGGCCGGAGATCGTCGCCGGCACGTCGATGGGGGCGGTAATTGGCGGGTGCTACGCCGCCGGCCAGCTTGAGGCCACCGCCGAGTGGGCGTGCAGCCTCACGCGCCGACGGATACTGGGCTATCTCGACGTCAGCCTCGCGGGATCGGGCCTCATCAATGGCTCCCGCCTGGCGCGCCAGCTCGAACGGACCATCGGCAAGATCAAGATCGAGGCACTCGATATCCATTTCGCTGCGATCGCAACGGAGATCGACACCGGCCACGAGGTCTGGCTCACACGTGGACGCCTGCTCGAAGCGTTGCGTGCATCTTATGCGCTACCGGGCGTGTTCGCGCCGGTGCGGATCGGCAACCGCTGGCTGCTCGATGGAGCGTTGGTCAACCCGGTACCGGTGTCCGCCGCCCGCGCACTCGACGCACGGCTCGTCATCGGGGTGAACGCCAATGCGGACCTGCTCGGTCGCGGCGCCACCATCCACAGTCATGGCTTTGACGATGACGAGCCGGAGCCTGTCGCCGCGGCGGGAGAGGGCGGGTGGCGTGCGCGCCGTCGCGCCGAGAAGCTCCTGCGGCGTAAGCTCTTCGGTCACGCGGGCCGCCCCGGCCTGCCGACGGTGATGATCGAGGCCTACAACGTGATGCAAGACCGCATCACGCGCGCGCGGCTCGCCGGCGATCCCGCGGACATCATGATCGGCCCGCGCCTCGGCGACATCGGTATGTTCGATTTCCACCGCGCCGAAGAGGCGATCCAGATCGGCGCCGAAGCCGCCGAGCGCTCGCTCGATCAGATCGAGCAGGCGATCAAGGCGCTGGCATGAGAGCGCTCGCTTACGCCGTCTGGATGTAGTCCCGCAGCGCTTCGGATTCGCGCTCCATCTCGCCAAGCCGCTGCTTCACCACGTCGCCGATCGAAATAATGCCAACCAGGCGATCCTGCTCCATGACCGGGATGTGACGGAAGCGTCCGTGGGTCATCCGCTCCATGAGGTCGCTCACGGTGTCACACTCGCTGCAGGTGACGACGATACGTGTCATGCACTGCGCGAGCGGTTCTTTCAGCGCGTTGGCGCTCCGCTCTGCCAATGCGCGCACAATGTCGCGCTCCGACAGGATGCCGATCACGCGCTCGTCGGCGCCGAGCACGACCAGCGCACCGATGCGGTGCTTGGTAAGGATCGCGATTGCTTCTTCAAGCGTGGCAGTGGGCCCAATCGTGATGACCTCGCTGCCTTTCGTCGACAGAATTGTCTTGACGGTCATGGTCGCTCCCTTGGGGTCGCCTTCTTATGACCGGTCACCTCCCGCCCTGCACGGAGTGCCGGCCGTTTACAGTCAACAATGACAGACGCTCTGCGGTTCCGCGTCAATAACGCCAGAACGCTTGGGAAGCATGATCCTTAATTGTGGCTTACGCCAGACATTTCAGTTCGGGCGCAAATGCTGGGGTGCAAGTGCTGAGGTGCAAGTGC